>NZ_JBNPEF010000014.1:43198-196472 GCF_051117495.1 Marivirga sp.
TATATAATGGCTCTAAAGCCGTATTGTCATCAAAACTACCGTCTCCTGCAGTGCTCCAGCTTAAAGTAGAGAAATTGGTAGCCGATACCGTGCCACTTGCTGATAAATCAAGGTCATCACCTTCACAAATTGCCACATCATCACCCGCTTCTGCCTTCGGGGCTGGGGTAATGGTCAAAGTCATATCGTCCGTTGTTGCCGGGCAACTACCATTTCCAGTCGCCTCAAGGGTCAATACCACACTTCCGTTGGTGATGTCCGTTGCACCCGGGCTATATATTGGCTCCAATGCTGTATTGTCATCAAAACTACCATCTCCTGCAGTGCTCCAGCTTAAAGTAGAGAAATTAGTGGCCGATACCGTGCCACTTATCGATAAATCAAGGTCATCGCCTTCGCATATTGCCTCATCATCTCCTGCTTCTGCGGTTGGAGCTGGAGTAATCGTTAAAGTCATATTGTCCGTAGCGGTTTCCGTAGTGCAGGCACCGTTTCCAGTCGCCTCAAGGGTCAATACCACACTTCCGTTGGTGATGTCTGTTGTACCCGGGGTATATATTGGCTCTAGGGCTGTGTTATTATCAAAACTACCGTCTCCTGCTGTGCTCCAGCTTAAGGTGGAGAAGTTGGTGGCCGATACCGTGCCACTTGCCGATAAATCAAGGGCATCGCCTTCACAAATAGTCTCATCATCACCCGCTTCTGCCGTTGGGGCTGGGGTAATAGTCAAAGTCATATTATCCGTGGTTGCAGGACATCCATCATTTCCATTTGCCTGAAGCGTTAACAGCACACTCCCGTTGGTTATATCCGCTGCACCTGGGGTATATATTGGCTCTAAGATTGTGTTGTCATCAAAACTACCGTCTCCTGAAGTGCTCCAGCTCAAGGTGGAGAAGTTGGTGGCCGATACCGTGCCACTTGCCGATAAATCAAGGGCATCACCTTCACAAATGGTCTCATCATCACCCGCCTCTGCAGTTGGGGCTGAATTAATAGTCAAGGTCATATTGTCCGTAGCGGTTTCCGTGGCACAGGCACCGTTTCCGGTCGTCTCAAGGGTTAATACCACATTGCCATTAGTAATATCCGTTGCACCTGGGGTATATAATGGTTCTAGTGCTGTATTGTCATCAAAACTACCGTCTCCTGCTGTGCTCCAGCTTAAGGTGGAGAAGTTCGTGGCCGATACCGTGCCACTTGCCGATAAATCAAGGTCATCGCCTTCACATATTGCCACATCATCACCTGCTTCTGCCGTTGGGGCTGGGGTAATGGTCAAAGTCATATTGTCCGTTGTTGCCGGGCAACTACCATTTCCATTTGCCTGAAGCGTTAAAATCACACTTCCATTGGTAATGTCTGTTGCACCTGGGGTATATATTGGCTCTAATGCTGTATTGTCATCAAAACTACCGTCTCCTGCTGTGCTCCAGCTTAAGGTAGAGAAATTGGTGGCCGATACCGTGCCGCTTGCTGATAAATCAAGGGCATCACCTTCACAAATAGTCTCATCATCACCCGCTTCTGCCGTTGGAGCCGCTGTGATCGTCAAGGTCATATTGTCCGTGGCAGTTTCCGTGGAA
This sequence comes from Marivirga sp., assembly GCF_051117495.1. Classification (NCBI taxonomy): domain Bacteria; kingdom Pseudomonadati; phylum Bacteroidota; class Cytophagia; order Cytophagales; family Marivirgaceae; genus Marivirga; species Marivirga sp. The sequence continues at coordinate 44,785 of NZ_JBNPEF010000014.1, forward strand.
CAGGCACCGTTTCCAGTCGCCTCAAGGGTCAATACCACACTTCCGTTTGCAATATCCGTTGCGCCTGGGCTATATATTGGCTCCAAGGCTGTATTGTCATCAAAACTACCATCTCCTGCAGTACTCCAGCTTAAAGTAGAGAAATTAGTGGCTATTACCGTGCCACTTACCGATAAATCAAGGGCATCTCCTTCACAAATAGTCTCATCATCACCCGCCTCTGCCGTTGGGGATGGGGTAATAGTCAAGGTCATATTGTCCGTGGCAGTTTCCGTAGTGCAGGCACCGTTTCCAGTCGCCTCAAGGGTCAGTACCACACTTCCGTTGGTGATGTCTGTTGTACCCGGGGTATATATTGGCTCTAGGGCTGTGTTATTATCAAAACTACCGTCTCCTGCCGTGCTCCAGCTCAAAGTGGAGAAGTTCGTGGCCGATACCGTGCCACTTGCCGATAAATCAAGGGCATCTCCTTCACAAATAGTCTCATCATCACCCGCTTCTGCCGTTGGGGCTGGGGTAATAGTCAAAGTCATATTATCCGTGGTTGCAGGACATCCATCATTTCCATTTGCCTGAAGCGTTAGCAGCACACTCCCGTTGGTTATATCCGCTGCACCTGGGGTATATATTGGCTCTAAGATTGTGTTGTCATCAAAACTACCGTCTCCTGAAGTGCTCCAGCTTAAGGTAGAGAAATTGGTGGCCGATACCGTGCCACTAGCCGATAAATCAAGGGCATCACCTTCACAAATGGTCTCATCATCACCCGCCTCTGCAGTTGGGGCTGAATTAATAGTCAAGGTCATATTGTCCGTAGCGGTTTCCGTGGCACAGGCACCGTTTCCGGTCGTCTCAAGGGTTAATACCACATTGCCATTAGTAATATCCGTTGCACCTGGGGTATATAATGGTTCTAGTGCTGTATTGTCATCGAAACTACCGTCTCCTGCTGTGCTCCAGCTTAAGGTGGAGAAGTTCGTGGCCGATACCGTGCCGCTTGCCGATAAATCAAGGTCATCGCCTTCACATATTGCCACATCATCACCTGCTTCTGCCGTTGGGGCTGGGGTAATGGTCAAAGTCATATTGTCCGTTGTTGCCGGGCAACTACCATTTCCATTTACCTGAAGCGTTAAAATCACACTTCCATTGGTAATGTCTGTTGCACCCGGGGTATATATTGGCTCCAAGGCTGTGTTGTCATCAAAACTACCGTCTCCTGCTGTGCTCCAGCTTAAAGTAGAGAAATTGGTAGCCGATACCGTGCCGCTTGCTGATAAATCAAGGGCATTACCTTCACAAATAGTCTCATCATCACCCGCTTCTGCGGTTGGAGCCGCTGTGATCGTCAAGGTCATATTGTCCGTGGCAGTTTCCGTGGAACAGGCACCGTTTCCAGTCGCCTCAAGGGTCAATACCACACTTCCGTTTGCAATATCCGTTGCACCTGGGCTATATATTGGCTCCAAGGCTGTATTGTCATCAAAACTACCATCTCCTGCAGTGCTCCAGCTTAAAGTAGAGAAATTAGTGGCCGATACCGTGCCACTTACCGATAAATCAAGGTCATCGCCTTCGCATATTGCCTCATCATCTCCTGCTTCTGCGGTTGGAGCTGGAGTAATCGTTAAAGTCATATTGTCTGTTGCATCTGCACAATTTTCGTTGCCAAATGCAGTCAAAGTAAGGGTCACACTACCTGCCGTGATGTCTGCCGCACTCGGACTATAGCTGGTGATCAATTGTGTGGCATCCCCAAAAGTACCTGAACCACTTGTGCTCCATTCAAGCCCGTTGTTGTCGCTTACCGTTGGTGCGGTGCCAAAATTGTTCATGTCAAAAATATCCGTACTGCATATCTCTTCATCACTACCAGCCGTTGCGCTTGGTGCCGGCACTATGGTCATGATCACATCGCTTGTTACGGGCGCACAACTACCGTTTCCAGTCGCTTCGAGCGTCAGGGTTACCGTGCCGTTGGTTGCATCGTTAGCTCCAGGGGTATAGACCGGTGCTAAAACCGTATTATCAATAAAGCTACCATCTCCGCTTGTTGTCCAGTTTAAGCTTGCGAAATTGCTTGCACTTGGCGGGGTAGCAGAACCTGAAAGGTCATAAGCAGTCGCCTCACAAATTGACTCGTCACTACCGGCATCCGCTGTTGGTGCAGGCGTGATCGTCAAGGTCATATCGTCAGTTACAGGGTCACAGCTGCCGTTGCCGGTCGCTTCCAAGGTCAATACCACGGTTCCGTTGGTGATGTCCGTTGCACCCGGGGTATATAATGGCTCTAAAGCCGTATTGTCATCAAAACTACCGTCTCCTGCAGTGCTCCAGCTTAAAGTAGAGAAATTGGTAGCCGATACCGTGCCACTTGCTGATAAATCAAGGTCATCACCTTCACATATTGCCACATCATCACCCGCTTCTGCCGTTGGGGCATTAGCCACTGTTACAATCACATCAGAATCAGAATCTGCGCATGTACTCGTATTATCACTTATTGTCCATCGAAAAGTATAATCGCCATCGAAAAGTAAATCTGTGATTAGTGTATTAGGATCATTAACATTGTCAATCTGAGCATTTGCTCCACCCGGTTGTGAAATTATTGTCCAAGTACCTGTTTCAAAAGATTGAACTGCATTTCCATCTAGTGTGGTGTTATCTACACAAATACTTTGGTTGGAACCAGCATCTGCAACTGTAGGCGTATTAACCACGATTCCTGATTCTACCTCAGTACACCCGTATCCATCAGTAACAGTTACTTCATAAGTTCCGGCAGAAAGACCTGTTTGATCTTGGTCTGTGACTACAAGACCACTACCATCGCTAGTTGACCATTCATAAGTATATGTCCCTTCTCCTCCTGAAACTGAAATAGCAATTTCTCCATCATTACCATTACATGCAGGTAAAATATCATCTATTGTAATAATAATATCTAAAGCGCTGCTAACAAAGATATTGTTAGCAGGAAAAGGAGAAAACCCAGCCCCATATGATTCTCCATTTGGTGAAGCTGGACATGGTCCATCACTTAATAATAAAAGATAATCTCCTTGTGGTAATCCAGAGAACTGAACGGTATTAGTTCCAATTACAGGTGCATCAACTGTATTTCCTCCTGGTAAAGCATTATCATCATAGACAAAAATAGCACTAGATTGATCATATAATCTTATTCTATATGTGGAACCATCAGGAGGTGTACCATCATTAAATGTAAATAAAATACTACCCTCACCCGCATCCCAACAAGGAGTTATATCTGTACTTCCAGGGCTTGGGCATTGAGCACTTAATTGAAAACTAAATGCTGGAATAATAAAAAATAATAATACAATGTATAATTTTCTCATATTTAATCAATTCTTAAACCAGAATAAGGAAATCCTGAAAAATCTTTACCTACATGTACATCTTTACATGAAGGTTTCTTAACAATTAATAAGTAATCTCCAGTAGGAATATTTTCAAATATTAATCTTTGTAAAGATTTATTAAAGACAACATCCTGAATATTTCCAGAACCTAATGATATAGTTTTATAGATACTTGCATTTGTATAATTATAAAGAGAAAATTCTATATCTGTAACTGAGTCTTTATAATTAGGAAAACTTACAACAAGTTCCTTTCCTTCTATTATTTCGATTTCAAAATCTTCAGTAGATATACATTGCCCTTTTACTTGGGATAGCCAAGCAAAGGAAGCAAAAATTAATACAAATGTTAATCGAATTATCTTAATCATCTTATTAGTTTCCTTAATAACCAATTGTAAAAGTAAAATTTTAATACCTAAATTAAACCACAAATCTAACCCCTTTTGGTACATATTGCATAAAATCACTCAAAGAAAAACATAATTCTTTAAATTTAAATACATACGGAACAAATTCTTCTAATGGATTTTATAGCAATTCAAATATAAGTGATTCAATATTCTAAACAATAAAAAACAAGTAAAACTTTAAGTACTTAACCTTAACTTTCTACTAAACAACGATTTATATCGATAATTAGAATTTTTACAAATACGGATAATCCTTATTCTCACATAGGATAAAAGTCTTGTTTTTGTATCTTTGCAAAAAATCAACAGATTTTAAATTAAATATAATAATATGGCTTTTGATATAGACATGATTAAAGCTGTTTATGCCGGAATGAGTGAAAAAATCGCTTCGGCAAGACAGGTAGTCAACAAACCTTTAACTTTATCTGAAAAGATACTTTATTCTCATTTATGGGACGGGAAGGCAAAAAATGCTTTTGAAAGAGGTAAATCTTACGTGGATTTCGCTCCAGACCGTGTAGCCATGCAGGATGCAACGGCTCAAATGGCACTTTTACAATTTATGCAAGCTGGAAAAGATCAAGCAGCAGTACCTTCAACAGTACATTGCGATCACTTAATTTTAGCTAAAGAAGGCGCTAAAGAAGATTTAAGAAGTTCATTAACCGCTTCTGGAGAGGTTTTCAATTTCTTGGAATCGGTTTCAAATAAATATGGTATTGGCTTCTGGAAGCCAGGTGCCGGTATTATCCACCAAGTAGTTTTAGAAAATTATGCTTTCCCTGGCGGAATGATGATAGGTACTGATTCTCACACAGTTAATGCAGGTGGTTTAGGAATGGTAGCCATAGGTGTTGGTGGAGCTGATGCGGTGGACGTAATGGCTGGAATGCCTTGGGAACTAAAATTCCCAAAATTAATCGGTGTAAAGTTGACCGGAAAATTAAATGGTTGGACTTCTGCTAAAGATGTTATTTTGAAAGTAGCAGGAATTTTAACTGTAAAAGGTGGAACAGGCTCAATTGTTGAATATTTTGGCCCTGGTGCGCAATCCCTTTCAGCAACAGGAAAAGGCACAATTTGTAATATGGGAGCTGAAATTGGAGCCACTACTTCAACTTTCGGTTATGATGATGCTATGGAGCGTTATTTAAGATCAACTGATAGAAATGATGTAGCCCATGCAGCTAATAAAGTTCGTGAACACCTAACAGGAGATGATGAGGTTTATGCTAATCCTGAGCAGTATTTTGATCAAGTAATCGAAATTGATTTATCATCTTTAGAACCACATGTTAACGGTCCTTTCACTCCAGACAGAGCCACTCCTATTTCTCAATTAAAAGCGGAAGCTGAGAAAAACGGATGGCCAACTAAAGTAGAATGGGGATTGATTGGTTCTTGTACCAACTCATCTTATGAAGATTTATCAAGGGCTTCCTCTATCGCAAAACAAGCCGTAGAAAAAGGTTTAAAAACTAAATCTGAATTTGGAATCAACCCTGGTTCAGAGCAGGTTAGATTTACTGCAGACCGTGACGGTTTATTAAAAATATTCGAAGATTTAGACGCAACTATTTTCACCAATGCTTGTGGTCCTTGTATCGGGCAATGGTCAAGAACTGGTGCAGATAAAGGAGAGAAAAACACTATCGTGCACTCTTTTAATAGAAATTTCTCTAAAAGAGCTGATGGAAACCCAAACACTCACGCATTTGTAACTTCTCCTGAAATGGTAGCAGCTATTGCCATTAGCGGTGATTTAGGATTCAATCCATTAACCGATACATTAACAAACGAAAAAGGAGAACAGGTTAAGTTAGACCCTCCTTTTGGTGCAGAATTACCTGATGAAGGATTCGCTGTCGAAGACAACGGTTATCAAGAACCTGCGAAAGATGGAAGTAAGGTAGAAGTAAAAGTTGCTCCTGATTCTAAGAGATTACAGCTATTGGAAGGCTTTGATGCATGGGACGGTAAAAATATTACCGGAGCTAAACTGCTTATTAAAGCATTAGGCAAATGTACCACAGACCATATTTCTATGGCTGGACCTTGGTTGAGATTTAGAGGTCACCTTGACAATATTTCTGACAACTGCTTAATTGGTGCTGTTAATGCATTCAATGAAGAAACCAATAAGGTTAAAAGTCAAATCACAGGTGAATATGGTGCTGTTCCTGCAACACAGAGAGAATATAAAGCAAAAGGAATCCCAACTATAGTAGTGGGTGACCACAATTACGGTGAAGGTTCTTCAAGAGAGCATGCTGCCATGGAGCCAAGACATTTAGGTGTTAAAGCTGTATTGGTGAAATCATTTGCTCGTATTCATGAAACTAATTTGAAGAAGCAAGGTATGTTGGCTTTAACTTTTGAAAATGAAGCTGATTATGATAAAATTCAGGAGGATGATACTTTCAACTTTGTGGATTTAGCAGAATTTGCTCCTGAAAAACCCATCACTATTGAAGTGGTTCATGCCGATGGAAGTAAAGATGAAATCAAAACTCTGCATACTTATAATAATGCTCAAATTGAATGGTTTAAAGCAGGTTCTGCCTTAAACAAAATCAAGGAAGAAGCAGCCGCAAGAGGATGATAATAAATTCATAGAAATAAGTTTATTAATTTAAAGGACTATTCATTGAATGGTCCTTTTTTATTTCCGCTTATTTATATTGAATCCATATTTAGAAGAAATCCAATTTCAGATTAATTTTAAGCTCAACTTTTTCCACTTAAATTATGTATAATGCATAAAAATAGAAAATGAAAAAATTATGAAAGATATAATAACACCTAATAAATCTTTAACTGCAGAAACAGAAAAGAAACTGAATCAGCAGATTGAAATGGAGGGGAAATCATCTGCCTACTATCTATCGATGGCTTCTTGGTGTGAAACGAAAGGATATGTAAACTCCTCAAAATTTTTATATGACCACTCTGATGAAGAAAGAGGTCATATGTTAAAATTATTTAGTTATATCAATGAGGCTGGCGGTCATGCAAGACAACCGGCTATCAGTGAAATCCGACATGAGTTCAATAGTTTGAGAGAAGTATTCGAATTGATCTTAGAGCATGAAATTAAAGTAACTAAATCAATTCACGAATTAGTAGATCATTGTTTCAGTACAAAGGATTTCACTACCTTCAATTTCCTTCAATGGTTTGTGACCGAACAGAGAGAGGAAGAAACCATTGCGAGAAGAGCATTGGAAATCTTTGATATCATAGGTGAAGAAGGAATGGGATTATGGCATATAGATATTGAATTAGGGAAATTGCATGGAATTGACGGTGCAGAAGAATAATAATCCCTAAATAAATGAAGCCGCGAGATTTCAAGATCTCGCGGTTTTTTATTCAATATTAATTATTAATCTTATCTATATTCTGATCCATTTAGGGAATACCCTTCTTATTGAAACCCCAATCGAATATATCAAAGCTAGATAAAATCTAAGTAGCCAATCCCATAGTAATCAAAAATTTGTGCCTCTCGGATAATTGAATAATTTATCGCTACTTTTCAGAGCTTCTTTATCTGCACTTAAAATTGTGGTAATTTGATAATTGATAATTCATTATACCCTCTAAAAAATACTTTAATAAGCATGCAGCTGATTTTACATCATTATAGGAATATTAAATTACGCATGACCCCTTAAAGTTTTGATTCTATTTTCAATTCATTTACTAAATATACCTAATTTTGAATTATGAGGATGTTTTTATTTGTCTTTTTTATGCTAGCTTGTATTCAACCACAAGCAACTGCTCAAATCCAAAAAGACAGCATTAATAAGAAAAAAATAAAAAAGATTATTTTAGCAGAAAGCGCAATATATACAAGCGGCATGACTGCTTTAGGATTTTTATGGTATAAGGACAACCAATCTCAATCTTTTCAATTCTTTAACGATAATAATCAATGGCTTCAAATGGATAAAGTAGGCCATGTTTATACGGCCTATCATATCACCGAAATAAATTTTCAACTATTGAAAAAATCAGGAATGAATTCTCAAAAAGCTATGCTTTATAGCAGTTTAAGCGCTACAGCTATGATGTTTCCTATAGAAATATTCGATGGGTTTTCACAAGCCTATGGAGCTTCCTGGGGAGATGTTGTAGCCAATACAATTGGAGCCTTCCTACCCTATCAGCGGTTTATGTTTGACCAAAACTATATTTTTCCCAAATTTTCATTTTCACCGAGCTCTTACGCTGATTTGCGACCCAATACCCTAGGAAATAATTATATCAAACAGTTAATAAAGGATTATAATGGACAAACTTATTGGCTCAGTACGGATTTAAATATCTTCAGCAAGAAAAATAAATTTCCCGATTGGCTACAGTTTTCGGTGGGTTATAGTGGAAATAAAATGGTTTATGGGAATCCTTTAGAAAACACACAAAATGGCTATGAAGCAAACAGACAATGGTTTTTAAGTTTGGATTTAAATATGAGTAAAATTGAAGTGGAGCAAAAATGGCTGAAAATTATGTTCAATATAATCAATAGGGTTAAAATTCCGTTTCCAACATTAGAATGGAATGGAAAAGGCGTAGTTTTGCATCCTTTGTATTTTTAAAATAGAATAAAATGAAAATTGGCGATAGAGTAAGATTGATGAAAGGAACTGAAGAAGGCATAATAGTAAAAATGCTGGATAAATCTTTGGTAGAAGTTGAGATAGAAGATGGCTTCGCTATCCCTGTTTTAGAGTCAGAATTAGTGGTGGTTTCTTCTGATGAAAGCACGGCTTTTGACACCCCAAAATATGAAAGTCAAAAACCTTCTAAGCAAAAAACAGTCTATGAGCAGCCCAACCAAATAAAAGGCTTTCATTTAGCCATTATACCATTAAATGATCATCTTAATAGTATCTATTTCTTGAATCCTACGAATGATGATATTCTATTGATGGCAAATGAAGTAAATGGGAAGCAAGAGGAAAAAACCATATTATCAGAAAAAGTATTTGCCGGGAAATTCAGTAAAATAACAGAAAGAAATATGGATCATATCAATACTTGGGCTCCTCTTTCCTTTACCATTTTAATTGAAAACAGTAAATGGTCAATTCCTATTAGGCCTGAAAAAATCATCCTAAAAATCAAATCAAAGCATTTTCAAAAAGATAAGGTAGAAATTCCATTCCTGAATAAAAAAGGCTACTTATTGCCTCTCAATCAAGCAATCAAAGAATCTATTGAGCCAGAAAAAATTAACCCAGAGAAATTGAAAAATAGTTTCTTCAGGGGATTGGAAGATGCTGAAAACTTTAACAATACAGTAACGAACAATTCTAAAGTCCCTGAAATTGATCTACATATAGAAAGCATAGATCCTAATTATGAGCATTTACCAAAAGAGGATATTCTTCGCATTCAACTAGCTAAATTTGACGAAAAACTCAATGAGGCTTTTATGGCAGGATTGGATGAAATCATTTTTATTCATGGCGTTGGTAATGGTGTTTTAAGAAACAATATTCACAAACAATTATCCCAACACCATAATGTCCAGTTTTTTAAGGACACACATAAAGAAAAATTTGGATATGGGGCCACATTAGTAAAGATTAAATAAAATTTTATCTAAATTTTATGCAATATTTTACTAAATTTGTTATTATATGCATTTCCTTCATTAAGGAATCATAAAATATAACTAAGAAAACTTTTTAATGACTGTCTTATGAATTTTAATGAATTTATGGAATCGTATGCCAATGAAATAGGCGGACAATTTCAAGAATATGACACTAATAAGTCGGTGGTTATTTACCCATTGGGTGGAAATCGATATCAGGCTGTATTAGGCACTTTAAAAAAGAGCGATATCACCAACAAACCAAGTATTGAATTTACTTCTAAGGTTTGTGAGTTCAACAATTCTATAAACTTAGAAAACCTTATCAGGGCTAATGCTACCTTCTGTTCAGCAAGATTTGTATTGGTAGATGATTTTATAAGAGTTGAAGCGGCCATTTTAGAAGAAAGCGCAACAGATGCCGTATTAAAAGATATTATTGAAGAAGTGGCTACTGTTGCTGATGCATGGGAGCACAAATTAACTGGTCAGGACGTACATTAGATATTTATATTAAATTTTATTTTAACTTAAAACCTTTACACCCTCCCAAATCCATATTTTGGTCTTATTTTTGATTTAAGAATTTTAATAAAAGATTGCAAGCTGTCTTATCGCTTCCTGTTTTAACAGGGGGAGGAAAGTCCGGGCAACACAGAGCACCGAACCTTGAGAAACCAAGGGGCTTGATGTAAAAATCAAGAACAGATAGTGCCACAGAAAACAGGTAGCCTTGACAATTTGCTTGTCAAATTCGTCAGGGTCATAGTGAAAAGGTGGGGTAAGAGCCCACCGTCTCGAATAGTAATATTCGGGTGCACGGTAAACCTTTCGGGTTGTAAGGTCACATATATTTTTGCTTCTGTAGTTCAAGGACTGCGGAATAAGGGCTGCTCGTCCGAAAATCCCGAATACTCGGGATGGTAAAAAGGGGTAGACTGCGTTAGATAAATGATAGGAGCCTGTCTTTGGACAGGGACAGAACCCGGCTTATAGGCTTGCAATTTTTTTATTTAACAATGATTATTTTCAAAACAAAAAAATATGTCAAAGATATTATTGATAGATGATGAGGCCAGTATCCGACAAACATTGAAAGAAATACTGGAATACGAGAAATATCAAGTTGAGGAAGTAGCCAATGGTGCCGATGGTTTAAAGAAAATAGAGAGCGAACATTACGATCTTGTCCTCTGCGATATAAAAATGCCTAAAATGGATGGCATGGAATTGCTTAATGCCGTTTATGATAAAGGTATTGAAATCCCATTCATTATGATTTCGGCTCATGGGACGATAGATAATGCAGTGGAAGCCACCAAAAAAGGAGCTTTTGATTTTATCTCCAAGCCACCAGATTTGAACAGATTATTGGTTTCGGTTAGAAATGCTTTGGATAAATCCAACCTTATGGCAGAAACCAAAACCCTCCGAAAAAAAGTTTCCAAAAAATATGAAATGATTGGCTCTTCTAAAGAATTGGAAGAAGTAAAGGATACCATTGCTAAGGTGGCTCCTACAGATGCCAGGGTACTAATCATTGGGGAAAATGGAACCGGAAAAGAATTGGTCGCCCGCCAGATTCATGAGCAAAGTGAAAGAGCTAAAGCTCAAATGGTAGAAGTCAATTGTGCTGCTATTCCATCTGAACTTATTGAAAGCGAACTATTCGGACATGAGAAAGGAGCCTTCACTTCTGCGGTTAAACAACGAATAGGAAAATTTGAACAAGCAACTGGGGGAACCTTATTTCTAGATGAAATTGGGGATATGCCATTAGCCGCACAAGCGAAAGTTTTACGTGCTTTACAAGAAAATAAAATTAACAGAGTAGGTGGTGATAAAGACATCAAGGTTGATGTGAGGATTATTGCTGCTACTAATAAAAATCTTAAAGAAGCCATTGAAAACAATGAATTTAGAGAGGATTTATTTCACAGACTTAGCGTAATAAGAATTAATGTCCCTCCTTTGAAAGATAGGAAGGATGATATCCCGGAATTAGTGGAGAAATTCTTGAGCGACATTGCTGAAGAACAAGGAGCAAAGAAAAAATCTATTGATAAAGAAGCTTTAAATCAACTAAAGCAATATAATTGGAGTGGAAATATTCGTGAGTTGAGAAATGTAGTGGAAAGATTGATAATTTTGGGAGCTGATAAAATTACTGCTCAAGATGTGAAAAAATATATTGAGTAATGAAAACTGAATAAATCAAACAGATTGCTCTTCCAAATTAGATTCCTGCTCTGTATTTAAATCATTAAATGAATAAGTCGGACAGGTTTTTTGAGCACATGCGCCAATAAATAATCCTGCAATAATAACTAATAAAAGTTTTTTCATATCGAAAGCGTTTAAATATCTTACATTCAAATATAAGTGCATTAATCTAAAATTTAAAATCTATTATTAAATTAATTACATTATTCGATAAAATTTAAAATAATCCATCTACTAAAATTCATAATTCTCAACACAAAAAACCTCTTCAATGAGCTTAAATAGAGTTTTTATGTAAATTAGGAGAAAACAATCAACCGCTTAAAAATAATTTAACTTATACTTAAAAAACACACAAATCATTAACTTCAATCTGTATAATTTTGCTTAATTTGATGCTTAATGTAAATTTAAATATGCTTAAAAAAGCAAAACATCTATTTTTATACTTACTATTTATAAGCATTAACCTTCAGGCGCAATCTTCTGCAATTTCTTCTGAATGGGAGTGGTTTAAAGCACTTAAAGATACTTTATCTGCAAGAAATGCAGAAGAACTCTTAGAAAACAAGCAAGAAGTATTGCAATCTGCGATAGACATTGAAAGAAGCGATATCGTAAGTAAAATCTCAAAAGAGCTGGCTTTTATTCACATAAACAAAACCAATGATTTGGAAAAAGCCATGTCATTATTAATTAAAGCATTGGAAATAGATGAAAAGGCAGAAAACAACACAGCACTTATTTTTACATATATTGGCTTTTATCAACTTTTTGAAAAAATAGAAGACTATTACTATGGGAAAGAATTTTTGGAAAAAGCCTCCAACCTCTTAAGAAATTACGATTTTCCTCCCCTAAGGATTTACCTCAATAAAGAACTAGGCTACACTTATTGGATGACGGGTGAACTGGGCAAATCAATAGAACAACATCAAAATATATTGACCTATGCTAAAGCGGAAAGAATACCAAAACTAGAAGCTGAAGCTCATACGGATTTGGCGAGTATCTATGCAAACGAAAATGAATTTGATAAAGCATTAAGTCATTATCAAAATGCACTTAAGACTTACAGAAGAATTAAATCACCTTTACCGGAGGCTGAATGTTTAACGGCAATAGCTGATATTTATTTATTACAAAACAACTCTGAAAGAGCTTATGAAAATTATTTGGCGGCCCTGAATATATTAAGAGATGTAAGCGATGCAGAAATCCAATTAGCTAAATTATATAATTCAGTTGCTCAATATTATTTAAAAAAGAATAATGCAGAAAGGGCTTTGGCCAATTTAAGGTTGGCTAATCCATTGGCACAAAAGTCCCAGAACCAAGAGCTCATTCAAAACACTTATGGACTATTAAGTAAAGCTTACAAAGAACTTGGCGACTATAAAAAAGCATTGGAATACAGCGAGTTATTTAAAGCTTTGGAAGATTTCCTTCAGAAGGAAAAAAATGATAGGAATATTTTAAAAATGCAAAGCCGTCATACAATCAATCAGAAACAAAGCTTAATAGACCAATTAGAGCTCAATAGGATTCAAAAAGACTTCGAACTTGAAAAAGAAAAAAGATTCAAGGAATTTCTAATTATTATGGTGGCATTAATTGCCATTATTTTGATTTTAATCTTAACGCTTTTCATTCTACAAAAAAGGAACAATAAAAAATTAAAAGAAGCAAACCTAAAGGTAAAAGCCCAAAATGATGAATTAGAAGATCTTAATGCTACTAAAGATAAATTCTTTTCCATTATTAGTCATGACTTAAAAGGTCCTTTAAATTCACTTACCTCTTTTTCCGGTCTTTTGATGAACCATACCAGCAGTTTGAGCACAGAAGAAATTCAAATGCTGGCAAAGGACTTAGATAAATCCTTAAAAAACCTTTTTGCCCTGCTAGAGAATCTTTTGCAATGGTCACGATCTCAAACAGGTAACATAGAATTTACTGCAGAAGAATTTGACCTTACTGAAATGTTGAATGAAAATAAAAAGTTACTGGACAAACAAGCAGAAAACAAAAAGATCGACATAGAGGTAAAAAACACTAAGCCGATAAAAGTAAAAGCACACCGTAATTCTATCACAACAGTAATAAGAAACTTATTGTCAAATGCCATAAAATTCACAGATGAAGCAGGACAAATTAAAATGGGCGTGGTAGAGGAAAGCAATCAATATGTGGTGAAAATTGCAGATAATGGTGTGGGGATGCCAAAAGATGTAGCCTCCAAAATTTTCAGGATTGACACCAAACACTCTACTCAAGGAACAGCTAAAGAAAAAGGAACTGGTCTAGGGCTTATTTTATGTAAAGAATTTGTGGAGAAAAATGGTGGTAAGATTTGGGTGAAAAGTGAAGAGGGAAAAGGAACTATTTTTTCTTTCTCAATACCCAAATAAATTAATTATAGGTTATATTTTCTGCCATTTGCCTAACGGGCAAAATGATTTCTATTGTAGTCCCCTCGCCCTTTTTACTTTTTAAATTTAGCTCTCCGCCTAATCGCGAGATTACCTTTTTAGCCATATACAAACCCATTCCAACATTTATATCACTCCTTTTACCTTTAAAAAACACCTCAAATACTTTTTTATGTAGTTCCTCCGGAATGCCAATACCATCATCTTCAAAATAAATTTTATAGTGGGTGGCATTATATTTCTCATAGACAATTTTCAGTTGGGTATCATAATAATTGTTATGTTCAAACACATTTTCAATTAGCTGATAAAACAACCGCTTAAGTAATGCACGATCAGAAGTGATGTATTTAGAATCTGCTAATAATTCAAAATCGATTTTTGCCTTTTTGATATCTTTATTTCTCTTTAGGAAAATTGATTTGGTCACATCTTCAACCAATTCCTTTAAATCAAAAGTAGTAATATTCAAATCGCCATGTAAAATAAAGCTCACTTCCTTAAAGTCATTAAAAATATGCTCCAACTTATGCACACTCTTTTCAATCATACCAAAATAACTTGATATTTCTTTATCATTCGATTTCAAATTACCCAGATTCACCAAACCTAACACATTTGCAATGGGCCCTCTTACATCATGAGAGGTTTTGTACATGAAATTAGCCAGTTCAGCATTTAAATCTTTTAAATTCAAATTTGCTTGTTTCAAAGGTGTTATATCCCTCAAAAATTGTTTAAATCCGATGATTTTTTGATTAGCATCATAAAGTAAAGAAGTGCTACTATCCATCCAAACAGGTACATTTGAACTGGATTTAAATTCATATTCAGCATCCAAATAAGAAAATTCTTTGTTCATCAAAATACTTTTGATCTCTTGATCTTTAGCTACAGATTTAACTGATAGTAATTGATGGATGTTAACACCCCAAAGTTCATTCTCTTCAAATCCCAATATTGAATAGAATAATTTAGGTGCTTGTGTAATATTGTGCTCCAAGTTTGTTTCCACTAACATGACAGAGGTAAAGGCTTCCATTTTACTTCTCATATTTTCACTCTCCTTTAATTCCCATTCAGTCTCTGTCCTATTTTGGATTTCTTTTTGGATCACCAGCGATTTCTTTCTTACTAAATTTCTTAAAGAATAAATATAAATACCAGCCAATATGGCCAGCAATAACAATATTGCTATTATCATGAGGATTAATTCTTTATTAACCTCCCACCACCCTTTTTTGGGTGTTAACCATTTCTGATATAAATTATCATATTCTCCAGAAGCTTTCACTAATCTTAAGCCCCAGTTTAATGAATCAAGTAAAGCTGAATCTTTTTTATTCACTACAAAACAATATTCAGTAATGAATACTGGGTCACTAGAGGATTGAATATTACTAATGTTTTCAGCCCTCATTTTATAATTAGTAGTCATAAATGATGTAATGGCACAATCTGCCTCTCCCCTCACCACGGCATCAATAGCATCAGATTCTGATGCATAAGTTTTGAGCTCCTCTAATTCTAGAAAACCTAATTGATCAAAATATTCTTCTACAATAGTTACTTCTTGAATTGCTACTTTTTTTCCAGAAAGGCTAAACAAATCTTCAACAGGCTCTTTATCTGAGCGAGTGAAAATTGAATAGTAAACTAAGCTGATGGGACGAGAAAATAAAAGATTATCCTCACGATCTACTGTTTTAAAATATGCAGAGGCATCAAGCTCATGTGTTTCCTCTAATTTATATCTGATTTTTTTCCAGTCATCGGGATGAATATTTACCTCCCAATTAAGTTCCTTACCAATGGCCTTAATAATCTCAACATTGAAACCGGTTGCTTCTCCATCCTTGTTGACAAACTCATAAGGCTCATAAGTTTTATCAATTCCATAATTTATTGATTTTTCGGGTAAAGTATTATTATTACTTTTAGCCTGTCCAAACAAAAAAGACGGAAATAATAAAAATATTAGTAAGGCTTTGGAAATGGTCTTCACTCTATTAAGATTTTCGTTAATTGCATTTAATATAGTCAATTTTTGATTAAATTATAAATAATAGTGTAAAAACACAATATCCCTTCTATAGATTATATAATTTTATAGACGGATATTCCGAAAATCAGTTATCATAAGACACAAAATGGAAGAACAAGCCAATACAAAAGCTCAATGGAAAATAAGGGCCTTCAATATCATATTCAAAGCAGATACGGCTGAAGGTAAGTTGTTTGATGCTATTTTATTAATAACTATTTTCTTTAGTGTTCTAGCCGTAATTTTAGAAAGTGTCGGTTGGATTAAACTACAATACGGAACCTATTTTTTATGGGCGGAATGGATTTTCACTGGCTTTTTCTTGATAGAATATATTTTAAGAATCATTATTGTAAAACATCCCTGGCATTACATTAAAAGCTTTTTTGGTATAGTAGATTTATTGTCTATTCTGCCATCATTATTAGCATTTGTCTTTGTTGGAGCACAATCCTTAATGATCATTAGAGGTTTACGACTCTTAAGAATTTTTAGAATATTCAAATTAACCCAATATTTAGGAGAAGCTTCCCAACTTTCTTCGGCCTTATTGGCAAGCAGAAAGAAAATAACACTTTTTATAGGAACAGTATTGATATTGGTATCCATATTAGGGGCTATTATGTATTTAATAGAGCCACCTGAAAGTGGTTTTACTAATATTCCAAAAGGCATATACTGGTCGATTGTTACGCTCACCACAGTCGGTTATGGTGATATTGCTCCTATTACCCCATTAGGTCAAATTGTTGCTTCCATAATCATGATAATGGGCTATGGCATCATTGCAGTACCTACTGGTATAGTTACATCGGAAATGAACAAAAACAGATTTAAAATAGATAATAGAAGTTGTATTAATTGTGGAATAAAGCAACATGGTGATTTTGCAAAATTTTGTCATAATTGTGGCAAAAAATTACCTACTGAATAAAAAATCTAAACCCATTTTTGTCAACATATTGAACAAGATAATCGTTGTACCTACATGGAAAATACAGGAATCAATAAAATAGAAAAATTAAGTTTCCCGTGGCAGACACAAGACCCCTTTTTGTTTTGTGTACATCATGAGGATTTCTTCCCTAAGGGAAATAAAGATTTGGGACCTGCTGCTTCTTTAGAAGGCAGAATGATAGGGCAAGATTTTACCATTAAGGATGGTTGGAGAATGTATCACGGAAGTAAAGTTCCAGGCTTCCCAGCACATCCACATTGTGGTTTTGAAACCGTTACAGCAGTTAGAAAGGGCTTGGTAGATCATTCTGATTCACTGGGAGCAGCTGGAAGATTTGGCAATGGTGATGTGCAATGGATGACGGCTGGGAAAGGTGTTCAACATTCTGAGATGTTTCCCCTATTGAAAGAGAATGAAGAAAATCCATTAGAGCTTTTCCAGATTTGGTTGAACTTACCAAGAGACAACAAAAAAGTAGAACCCCACTTTGCTATGCTCTGGAAGGATACCATTCCCGTTTACAAGCATAAAGATGCTAACGGTAAATCAACAGAGATTGAAGTAATGGCTGGCAAAGTTGGTGATGAAACAGCTCCTAAACCTGCACCTGATTCTTGGGCAGCAAATCCAGAAAATGAAGTGGCCATTTGGCATATTAAAATGGAACCCGGAGCTGAATTTACCTTGCCGTCAACAGAAAATAAAATCAATAGAAACTTATATTTCTTTAAAGGCAAAGATTTTAAATTGAACGATACTGATTTACCTCATTATCATGGTGCATATCTTGATGCCAGAGCAGATATTAAGTTGAAAAATGGCGAAGAAGAAGCAAGATTATTATTACTGCAAGGAAAACCTATTAATGAACCTGTAGTTCAACATGGTCCATTTGTATTGAACTACCCAGCAGAGGTACGAGAAACCATTATGGAATTTCAAAAAACCGAATTCGGGGGATGGCCTTGGCCTTCTTATGAAAATGTTCATGATAAAAATAAAGGGCGATTTGCAATACATGCAGATGGAAGAGAGGAAATTAAAGATTGATGCAAGAAGAATTTTTAGACAATTTATATAAAGAACACCAAAGTGCATTGGGCTGTCCCTCACCGGACAGCATCATTGCATTTTATGAATCATTATTGGGTTTTATCTTTCCAGATTATGGAAACGAAAAAATCTCCGATAAGGATGAATTAGAAAATAGATTTCTGGAATTAAAAAAAGAATGGCATCTACTTTTAGAAAAACGATGTAGGAGCCTTCAAAAAAAATATCCGGGTGAGGAAGAAATCCTGTTTAATGATATAATTAAAATAAAATCTGCACTCGAAAAAGACATTAATGCTATTTTCGAAGGTGATCCTGCAGCAAAGAGTCGATTGGAAGTTATTAAAACCTATCCCGGTTTTAAAGCGATTGCTGCCTACAGAATAGCGCATTGCATTTACAATTCAGGATATGTTTTAATAGCTAGGATGATCAGTGAGCATGCCCATAGTAAAACTGGTGTTGATATACATCCTGCAGCAAAAATCGGATCTCATTTTTGCATAGACCATGGAACAGGAATAGTAATAGGGGAAACAACTGATATTGGTGATTATGTAAAAATTTATCAAGGAGTAACGCTTGGTGCCACAAGTGTTAAAAAAGAAAATGCAAGCCAAAAAAGGCATCCAACTATAGGGAATAATGTGGTGATTTATGCCAATGCCACCATTTTAGGAGGCAAGACCCATATTGGAGATCATTGTATAGTAGGGGGCAATAGCTGGATTACCAAAAGTCTAGAACCAAATTCAAGGCTTTACTATGATTCTGAAAATAAACATCTACTAAAAAACAATTTGGAATGAATGGCTTTTTAAGTTAAAGCCTTTCAAAATAAGTTTGATTTTATTGTTCAGTTTTCATTTTTGAGCCAGCCCAAATTCTATTGTTCAGATTGAGATCATCTACAATCCCAATGACTAAATCCAACATTGAATAATATTCTTCTAGAACTTTTTATTTAGATTTGTTCTGAAAATCCTTGGTTCAAATAAATTTTTATGTTCTGTGATGGCCACAAAAATGCTATTATTGACAAATGAAATGGCAACGGGATGTTTTCTCTTCTCTCGAAATTCTGTAAGCCTTTTCATTAAGGATGTAGATAGAATATAGCGTGCCTCAACTTGATCTTCACCATAAACTGCGAAATACTTTTCAAACTCAGGATCTTCCAATTTTATTAAATCAGGTCGGCTAAAATTCATGCTTTGTAATTTCTTCCCAATAAAACCTAATGATCTTTCCAAATAATCAGGCATTACAAAAGTTTTGGTCTTAAACTCTTTATTGAAATCAGCTTCAAAGAAAATACCCCTGAATATTGTATGCCAAGATTCTTTATTGTCTTTGCCACTCCTTGTTTTATACTCTGAATGTACTTCAGAAAACCTAAAGTATGTCTCCCCTATTTTTCCTTCAATATAATCCTCAGCTTTATACCGGTCTGGTTTCCTTTTAAACAATTCACTGGTCATATACTGATTTTTCGGAAAACCACCCTTAGCATTATATTCTAAATCGCTGCTGATGTGATGGATAATCTTTTTTATGACATCATTTTTATAGGTGGCTGTAAATTTCTTTCTGAAGGAATTATACATTACAAAAAATGGAATCAGGAAAATAATGAATAAAATCCAAAAGACAGGAGTTGTGGTTTCCGCAGCAAAGAAAGTATTAACCAGGAAAAAATAAATTGATATAAAGGCTATAAAACTTATGATTAGATAGGTAAAAAACTTCTTCTTGAAAGCTTTTCGTTCCCCTTCCTGTTTTTCAATTTCTGGAATTAACTCATGCTGGTATAAATCATCAAATGATTTTTGACTTTCCATTACGTAAAATTTTATGCATTAAATAAATCCTGGGCACTAATATTTTTTCGTTCCGTATCAGGAATTTCAAACCAATCTTTCTTCTTATAATTCATCATGGATGCCAAAATATTGGTCGGGATCATTTGTATGGCATTATTATAATCAGTCACTGTACTATTATATGCTCTTCTTGCCGCAGAAATTTGCTCTTCAGATTCTGTCCAAGCACCTTGTAATTGTAAAAAATTAGTATTGCTTTTTAAATCGGGGTAGTTTTCAACCGCCACCATGATCCCGCTCATTTTTCCAGCAATTTTATTCTCTACATCAATTTTTTCACTATCAGACAAATTACCGGAAACCGCTTTTGATCTTAATTCAGTAATTTCCGTCAATAGTTCTTTTTCATGTTTCATAAATACCTTTACTGTATTGACCAAATTGGGAATCAAATCGTATCTCTTCTTCAACATCGCATCTATGGTAGAAAAACTATTCTCAACTTGGTTTTTCTTGTTTACCAAGCTGTTATACATCAATATTATGATTAATAAAAGAACTCCAACGGCTATTCCAATAGCTAACATATTTTAATAAGTTTAAGTAAATGAATAATTGTAAAGCACAATTTATGGATAAAAATAATAATGACAACATTTTATATCAATAAAGTCATATAAAATTCCTGAGTAAAATTCAAACAGTTAAATTAATCACTCGTTTGTTACCATTGATTCAAGTTCATTTTAATAAATATTATTAATGTTTGTAGAAGATTTAGTGGGCAACACCCCGATAGTAGAATTAAAAAATATCCCTACCAATAAAAATGTTAAGATTTATTGCAAATTAGAAGGGCAAAACCCAGGGGGAAGCGTGAAAGATCGTGCAGCTTTGGGAATGATTGGTGCCGCTTTGGAAAGAGGTGACATAAAACCCGGGGATAAATTGGTGGAAGCCACTAGCGGGAATACTGGAATTGCCTTGGCCATGATTGCCAAGCTGAAAGGTCTCCATATGACCTTAATTATGCCTGAAAATTCGACTGCCGAGAGAATACAAACCATGGAAGCTTATGGTGCTGAGGTGATTTTAACCAAAGCAGAAGGGACCATAGAATATTCCAGAACTTTGGCGGAAGATATGGCTGCCACTGGTGAATATTATATGCTCAATCAATTTGGGAATGCAGATAACTACAAACAGCATTATAAAACTACAGGACCTGAAATTTGGAAAGACACCAATGGTGAAATCACACATTTTGTGTCGGCTATGGGAACTACCGGGACTATTATGGGAGTATCGAGGTATTTGAAAGAGCAAAACCCAAATATTCAGATTGTAGGTACACAACCTACTGATGGCTCAAGAATCCCCGGTATCAGAAGATGGTCTCCAGAATTTTTACCTAAAATATTTGAAGCGGATAGAGTAGATAGAACCATTGATATCAGTGAGGAAAACGCCACTAAAATGACGCAAAGGATGGCTAAGGAAGAAGGCATATTAGCTGGAATGAGCAGTGGCGGTGCGCTATATGCCGCTTTGGAAATTGCCCAAGAAATTGAATCAGGTGTTATTGTTTGTATCACTTGTGATAGAGGTGACCGATATCTAAGTTCCGATTTATTTAAATCTTAAATTCAACTTCTTTAACTCTTAAACCAGAGGCAGGTGCGGTAAACTTTTGGAAATTAGGGGGATTTCCTTTCAAAGCATATTCAATATCTTGCAAGGAAATTTCATTTCTACCCAGCCTTATCAAGGCTCCCATCATTAAACGAATTTGGTAACGCATAAAACCTTTCCCTTTTACCATGAAAACAAAACTCTTTTCTGGAAAGAAGCTTGCCGTAAATACTGAATTCGGCTCAATCTTAGATTCCTGAATGTTTCTTATAGTGCTTTTATTTTCAATATCTCCTGTGATAAAATATCGGAAATCGTTTTCTCCCTCAAACAGCTTTGCTCCTTCACACATTTTGGCAATGTCCAATGGTTCTCGAATACAATTCATAAAAGGCGAGGCAAAGGGATATTTTTCATTTACCGGAGCAAAATAATAATGATAAATTTTGTGCTTTACATCTTGAATGATGTTGAATCCTTTATCAACAGCTTCGATACTTATCACCTTCATATCTGCAGGAAGGTTATCGTCCAATTCTTGTTGAAAACTGGATGGTTCCAATTCATCATTGGCAAATAATTCAAAGTATGCAGATTCAGCTGAAACCATTGCATCTGTACGTCCAGCTCCCAAAATCTTGAACTTATCTTCTTTAAAAAGAAAAGCGAATGTTTTTTCCAGCATCCCCTGAAGTGTTTTCAACCCATGCTGAAATTGCCAACCATGATAGCGAAAACCTAGATACTGAATTTCTATTAAATAGAAGTAGTCGAAACGAGAAGCCATTGGGTTTTATTTACAAACTTCAGCATTCACTTCGCTATGTCCTCTATTGGCTTTGCAACTCCAAGCCTTTTTGATGTCCATGACTTGCCAAATACTTCCTCCTAATTTCAACTCTATTCGGTAATACTGATCGTTAATGGAATCATCCTGAAGATTTTGCTTTTCAATCATGACCACCGTATGAGTGATCAATTCATTACCTGACATGCTCTTAGCTAAAACTTTCACATGAGGACTCACCATTTGTTGCCCGGCCACTCTTATAGCAATCGTGATCGGGCTATAGGCCCAACTTAAACGCATTGTAGAAGCTTTCTCAATAGCTTTGTTGATTTCATCTATTTCAATGTTTTCCCCATTTTCGAACACTTGTTGCTCTAATTCCCAAAGTGGGTCTTGATCGTTTGCAGTTTCAGTATTTTGACTACAAGCAAAAAGAAAAGTAGAAAAAATGATCAATATAAAATTTAGTCTCATAGATTGGTTTAGTAAAATATCTTCAATTTTAAGGATTTCTTTTCACCTTCCAAAAGGAATTTTGCATCCTTATATTTTGGGGCACTAAAAGTATTCACCGCATCATTACTAGCACCATACCCTTCTGTTGGCACACCTACAAAATTTGTATCCATTTCCTCATTACCGTTTTCATCATGTAAAAACACTACGGCATATTCACCTTCGGGAAGGTCTTCAATCAAGATGGTATGCTTCTTTTGAGTTACTTTAACTTTCTTATTCACAAGCGCATATTGCTCATTATCAGGAAAATCATCTGAATTATCGAATACTGAAACTAACAAATGACCTTTAGTATTCCTAAACTCTCCTATTTCTAATTCAAGAGTTGAAGTTGAAGGTTGTATAAACAATGTAAATAGGATAAGGAAATATTGATTAATTATTATCATGGTTTTATGGTTAGCAACAATTTGTCCATATCAATGTTCACTTTACCAAATCTCTCCAATACATCAAAGCTGATGACCATGGATCTTGAGATTTCATCTGAAATAACGGCCTCCAAATTAGTTAATTGTCCTTCACCCAAAGCCAATGAATTTAGGTTAAAAACATGCGGTGGTTCAAAAGCTTTATCTTCATCGATAAAGTAATAATAATTACCTTCTTTCCATTCTTTATAGCCAAGTGTTTTAGTTTGAATTAATGTTTTCGCAATATCTTTTGATACAATCACTTCATTTGAGGTTTTTTCCAGACCTACATATATTTTTAAAACATCATTCACCATTATCGGAATTTCAACTGAGCCTGAATCACTCAATTGAATAGGAATTGATATTTCATCTCGTTTAAAAGCCTGATCCATAAATACTTGATCCATATCAGTTGGTTCTTGAGCCTTCTCAGGGTAAATCATTTTAAATTCATCTATTGACCAATCAGACCAGTATAAAATGAATTTCTTATTGCCAAACACAATTTTAATATCTTCAAGATTGGGTTTGGTGGGCTTTCCAGCGTTCCACCTGCCTTCATACATCTCTTCCGATTTGGCGATCATTCCTTTCAAATCCCCATAGACCCAATTTTCCAAGCCTCCTTCTAAATAAACCAATTTGTAAATATCCTGATCTTTAGCTAAGGCGATGGAATAAGACCTACTGTCTCCGGAAAGCGCATAAACACCTTCAATAGCTTCTCTACCTACGTTTTCCCATTTCTTTTTAAGGCTATCCAATTCAAATTGAGCCAAGGAAGTAAGGGGCAATAAGTATATTATTATAGTAAATAAATGCTTCATGATTCTACAGCTATAATTTCAAGATTTATTCAAATATAGACCCAAATAAGTAAAATAGGAAAATAAGTAAATGCAAATTCATTTCGTTAGTCATTAACTATTTAATATGACATAAAAAGCTTTAAACTTATCATTTCTGATCGCCAATCATAAAAACTGTGGATTGAAATCGATTATGTTATGTAATTTTTCTTAGTTTTGTCACCATTCTCAAAAAAATAACTGATTGAACACTAAGCTTTATGCAAGAAGTAAATAATTTCCTCATTTTTATTGACAGTTTTATTGGAAGTGCCACATGGTTTCCTTATGCCCTTTTGGGAACTGGTTTGTTCTTTACCATATATTTAAAATTTCCTCAAATACGGTTCTTCAAACATGCTATAAAGATCGTGACGGGAAAATTTGACCGAAAAGATTTACCGGGAGATACCTCACACTTTCAGGCTTTAGCAACCGCATTGTCAGGAACAGTAGGGACTGGAAATATTGCAGGAGTTGCATTTGCTATTCACCTTGGAGGTCCTGCCGCGCTTTTCTGGATGCTAGTAACTGCCGCCATCGGTATGTGTACCAAATTCGTGGAAGTATCGCTTTCTCATAAATACAGAACCAAATTAAGTGATGGCACCATGGCAGGTGGTCCAATGTATTACATGAAAAATGCCAATTTCAAATTCAATGGTAAAAAGGTGAATTTAAAATGGTTAGCTGCCATTTTTGCATTTGCTACTGTTTTATCTTCATTTGGAACAGGTAGTTTACCTCAAATAAATAGTATATCCAGTACACTATTGGCCACTTTTGGAATTGATCAAGTAGTGACAGGAGCTGTTTTAGCTGTGCTTTTAGCTTTGGTGATCATTGGCGGAATTAAAAGAATTGCAGCGGTAACTTCTAAATTAGTACCCGCAATGGCCATTATTTATTTCATTGGTGCTTTTGCAGTTATCCTATTCAATTACGAAAATATCATTCCTTCTTTAATTGCTATTTTTGGAGATGTATTTACAGGTTCTGCGGCAACAGGTGGTTTTATTGGTGCCAATATTGCTTATGCCTTTAACAGAGGAGTAAACAGGGGGTTATTCTCAAATGAAGCAGGTCAGGGATCTGCTCCAATTGCTCACGCTTCAGCAAAAGCTAATGAACCACTTTCTGAAGGTATGGTAGCCATCTTGGAGCCCTTTATTGACACTATTATCATTTGTACTGTAACTGGTTTAGTATTACTTTCCTCTGGTGCTTGGAATGAAAAGCATATTAATAAATTTGAGTATTCGGAAATAGAAATATTGGAAAAGCAATATGTGGAAACCAATGAAGAACATAAAAATAAGATATATCTCCACATCAATGATGAAGAAAAACTCCCTACCTATTCGGGAAAATTAGAAGTTGTGGATGGCAAAATCCAAAATAATGATGACTTTACCTTTATTCATAGTAGAAGTTTTGCAGATAACATCATGGTTTATAAGGATGAAGGCCTATTAACAGATGAAGTTTTTACTGGTTCAGTAGCCATTACCAATGGTAAAGTTTCAGATGATCGTCCAATCAAATTCATTGGCGAATCGCTAGTACATAGTGCCCCTTTAACTGCATTAGCATTTAAAAGAGGTTTCTTTGGCGACTATGGACAATATATAGTCTCCATTGGATTACTATTATTTGCATTCAGTACAGCTATCAGCTGGTCTTATTATGGGGACAGAGCCATGACTTATTTATTTGGACCCAAATCAGTGATTTATTATAGAGTAGTTTATGTAGTAGCATTTTTCTTTGCTGCTTTTCAAGACACTACCATTATTTGGACACTATCTGCTATTACGATAGCCTTAATGACAATTCCTAACTTAATTGGTATCTTATGGCTCAGAAAAGATATGAAGAAAACGATCGGGGAATATGGAGATTTCTTTGAGGAGAATTTTCCGGGGGAAAAACATCCGAAATTTAAGTAAGGGTTTTAGAACATATATAAATAACAAAGGCTGTCCATTTTCAGGGCAGCCTTTTTTATAGATATTCCATAAAATTCGAATTTAGTGGTGAGTATTAAGTTAGAATACTTTATAGAAGCTTTTGCCTCCAGCAGACATAATGAAATCAGCTTTAGTCAATAATCTTGTTAAAAAAGCATTATTTTCATCTTCCAATTGGTGGCTTCCTTGGTAAACAATTTCATCATCTTGACCTAAGACTACAATAATTTCAGTGTTTTCACATTCTAGCACTCCTGCTTCTCTCATTTCAGATTCAAATTGATTAAAGTCAGCTTCTGCTTCTAATAAGTTGATCATTTCAGCATCCGAAAAAAACGGATTATTGTGCGGTTCAGCTGAACTCGCAAAGGCAGTAACGTTAATTGCTAATCCCATTATAAATGTTAAAGCAATCATTTTGGCGGTGGTCTTAATAGTTTTCATTTTTTTAGATTTTTTAGATTTTTTGTTAAAATATTATTTTGTTATTGTTTCTATAGCTAAGACGCTGCCAAATTTCAAATAGTTGCAGATGTGCGTTTAAATGAACTTTAAAGGGTTTTTCAATTTTATAAATTCTAAAAGTGTTCATTAATGAACATAAAAAATTCCGTCTGCGAACACTATCTTACATATTGCTTAAGATTATTCATAACTGAAGCATAGTATCCAGATCCAAATAGATTCAAATGCACTAATAGCGGGTAAATATTGTAGAGCGAAATCCTATCTTGAAATCCGGGTTCTAATGGAAAGTGGTGATGGTATGAATCATAGAATTTGCTATCAAAACCTCCAAAAAGATAAGTAAAGGCAATATCAGTTTCCCTGAAATTGTAATGAATAGATGGATCTATCAGATAGGGAGTATCCTGCTCTCCTATCATAAAATTTCCACTCCATAAATCACCATGCACTAATGATGGTTCGGTGTCGGGTAGGATTGTATCTAGTTTTTGAAATAAATTTTCGAATAAACTGAGTTCTTTTGAAGCAAAATACTGATGTTGCTGAGCCAAACGGATTTGAGGTTTTAGTCTTTGATGAATGAAAAATTCAATAAAATCATCCATTTTTTCATTGCTTTGAGGTAAGCTGCCAATAAAATTTTCTTGATGCCATCCATAATAAGGAGCTGGGTTTTGATGCATTGCTGCTAATTGCTTTCCAAAATTTTCCCAAGCAATTGCCGTTTTTAAACCGCCTTGAATGTACGACATAATTAACACTTCATACCCATCCATTTTCTCAAAGGCTATTACTTCTGGTGTGGCAATACAATTTAATTTAGCTATTGCCTTAAGTCCATCTACTTCCTTTTCAATTATACCTTCTACTTCATTATTATATTTTATGAAGAACTCCTCATCTCCAACAGCATAGCGATAGGTTTCATTAATACTTCCACCTCCCACAGATGAGAATTGGTGGATTCTTTCTTGGTGTAGAGAGTTGATGAAATTTTGGATTGCTAGAGGTAGCATATGATGATGTTTTTTAATAATGTCACCCCTAACGGGGCTTGGGTTATGTGCTATTGGCTAACTATTACCATAATGTCGTCCCCAATGGGACTTTGTTTTGCATATCTGAATACTATTATTCAATAGTCAGTTTTTTTGCTAAAATACTAAAGAAGAAAGCAACTTAAAAAGTCATGATCAACTTTAACAGACTGATTATAAATCTATTCTCAGTGGATTATATGAACCAAAAAGGGGTTTCGGTTAAGCGCTTTTTACTAATTTACCATATTATTGCCCCCAATGGGACTTTGTTTTGCATATCTCTTATCTTCAATGAATTTAATTTAATGCGATACACTTTAAGGTTTAAACAATGAAAATAAAAGTATTGAGTCCAGAAAAGAATAACATATAACAAAATCATAATATACTTTGGCCCCAGAGGGGCAGTATTATGGTAACAAAATGAATAAAAAACTATCCTAAGCCCCGCGAGGGGTGACATTATTTTAGGAAAGCTTGAAAATCAATAAAACTCAAAAATATACCGCTCATCGTATTCAACCTTAAATCTTTCTAAGAACCCTAGATATTCCTCCTTGAAAGAAACACTTCTATGATGAATCTCTTGATTTAGTATATATTTTATTACATTATTCCTTTGCGACTTTGAATAGGAAAAAGCTCCATATCCCTCTTGCCAATTGAATTCTCGATTATTAAAATAATGATTATTTAACCATTTCGATGAAGATGATTTTAACTTCATCATGTGATCTGCAATTGACATTTTAGGAGACAATTCAAAAAACACGTGCACATGGTCTTTCCAACCATTTACAGCTAAAGGATAAGTACCATCATTCTCCAAAATGCCATACATGTATTTAAACAATTCAGTCCTAATATCTTTTGTTAATAAGTATTTTCGTCCTTTTACAGCAAAAATACATTGGATATTGATTTGGGAATAGGTATTTGCCATGGTTGATATCTTCAAAATTTAAAACTAAGAACACTTTATTTACTTTACAAAATTACAGTAGTATTTATGAGCCCTATAATTAAAATCCATGATCATATTAGCCGATATTTATTTTCTAATTTCAGAGAATAATGTCACCCCTACCGGGGCTTTGGTTTTCTGCTATACTTATTATTACCATAATGTCGTCTCGAATGGGACTTAGATTTAAAAATCTATGATTCTTATTGCATTCATTATTAAATAAAATCTGAAAAGAATCTAACATTTACTGATTTTAAATGCTATAGCCATGCTTAATTCATTTTCCTTATCAGGATAGCTGATTCTAAATCAGTTATTCATGGTATGACTTTGGTTTTTAAGGTATTTTACTATCTTTAGTGTAAATGATTGAAAACAATGGAATTGAAAGCCTCAATTTTTTTCATGTCTCATTTCAATTTTATTTAATCAATTCAAAAGTATTAAAAAAATAAAAAGGTTCAGATAATTTTAGCCCCTTTCGGGGCTATATTATGGTAACAAAATGTCTGAAAAACAGGCCTAAGGCCCATAGGGCTGACATTATCTACAGCTTTCTTAGAACATCTCCAAAAGATTAGCTTCAATTGCCATACAGGTAATTAGATTGATGAACTTAAAATTTTATCATAAAATCATATTTGTTTTAATTGAACATTATCATATTTGTTTTAGTATTGAAACCAAAACATTGGAATATGAAACCACTCCCACTTGAAGGTGTTTCCAACTTTAGGTATTGGATGGTTTGAAATTTGAAAAATAAAAAAACAGAGAATGAAAATATCCATGATAGTGGCAAAGGCTAATGATAATGCCATAGGAAAAGACAATGATATGATTTGGCACTTGCCAGATGATTTAAAATATTTTAAAGACAAGACTAGAAACCATCATATCTTGATGGGGAGAAAAAACTTTGATTCTCTGGGCGAGAAATATCAGCCCCTACCCAAAAGAGTGAACATCGTCATCACCCGAAATAAAGATTGGGAGCATGATGGCGTAAAAGTATTTCATGATATTAAAGATGGAATTGAATTTGCTAAATCTAATAATGAAGAGGAGTTGTTTATCATTGGAGGTGGTCAAATCTATCAACAAGGTTTAAAATATGCGGATAGGATGTATATCACGGAGGTTGATGCAGAATTCCCCGATGCAGAAGCTTATTTTCCCGAATTTGACAAATCAGACTGGAAAGAATTAAGTAGAGAACACCACCCTAAGGATGATAGGCATGCTTTTGAATTTGACTATGTAGTGTATGACCGCAAATAGCTTTTTTCCCTAGCTTAAAAATCGTTCCCTTTGTAAAAGAATTTACTTATAACTATATTTAATAACTTATGTAATTACATAATAATATTTTTATAGTTTATTTTTTTAACAACAGAGCATGCCCAACCCAATCCAGATATCCTTAGATGAATTCATGGAATTAAGTCTGGATATCCTATGTACTATTGATAAAAAAGGTTATTTCGTTTCAGTAAGCAAAGCAAGTAAAAAAATATGGGGATATGAACCTCAAGAATTAGAAGGAAAATTATTTTTGGATTTTGTAGCCCCACAAGATTTAGAAGCCACCAAAAAGATTGACCAAGAAATTATTAATGGAAAAGAAGTAACTTATTTTGAAAACCATTATGTTCATAAAAAAGGATATCTCGTTCCATTAGTTTGGTCTGCTAAATATGACAAAAAAAAGGAATTAATCTATTGTGTTGCAAAAGAATCTACTGCAATTAAAAAAAGGGAAAGTAAACGAGAAAAAATCCTTAAATCCTCTCATGCGCTTATTAACGGGACACAAAACCTTATCTGGAGCATAGACAAAGA
Organism: Marivirga sp.; assembly: GCF_051117495.1. Lineage (NCBI taxonomy): Bacteria > Pseudomonadati > Bacteroidota > Cytophagia > Cytophagales > Marivirgaceae > Marivirga > Marivirga sp. Next base: position 75,226 of record NZ_JBNPEF010000014.1, read on the forward strand.
TTACAATTTATTGGCAAGTAATCAGGCCATGACAAAGCGCTTTTTGAATGATTTAGGTTTTGATCTACAAGTAGGTCAAAATATGCTTCAAATCCCGATCTTACCTGCAGATTATATTGATAGATGGAAAGCTTTATATGATCAATGTTTTAAAGGAAATGAAATAAATATAGAAATCCCTCCCTCAGAAAATGACCATGTTAAACCAGCTTGGATTCATGCAAACCTAACTCCTATCTATGAAAATGAAAAGATTATCGGATTAGTTTGCCATAGTACCGACATTACTGAGAAAAAATTAATTGAACTTGAACTCAATAAACAAAAAGAACTGGTTGAAAATATACTGGAACACATCCCAATGGGTGTAGCTGTAAATGAAATCAGTACTGGTAAACTTGCCTTAATGAATAGCGAATTTAGCTCCGTTTACGGTTGGCCAGAAAGCAAATTAACCGATGTGAGCTCTTTTTTTAACAATGTATATAGTGATCCCGAATATCGAAAAGAAATCAAGGAACGAATATTTGCTGATATCGAAAGTGGGGATTTAGAAAGGATGAAGTGGAGTGAATTAAAAATTCAAACACAAGATGGAAGAACCAGGTATGTAGATGCCAAAAACATTCCAGTTATTGAACAAGACCTCATGATCTCCACCGTGATAGATGTTACGGATAAAGTTTTGAACAGAAGAGGTATAGTTGAAACATTGGAAGAAAAGAAAAATATACTGGAAAGCATTTCAGATGCTTTTTATGCTTTAGATAAGGACTATAATTTCACTTATGTCAATAAAAGTGCTCTTAAAACCATGAGGAAAGATCAAAACGACCTCATAGGAAAAAATGCTTTTGAAGCATTCCCACAGCTTAAAAAATCAGTTTTTAAAAATTATTTAGATGAAGTAAAAAGGACTGGTAAACCAGCTCAATTTGAATTTTATTATGAATTTTATGATCTATGGTTTGATGAAAGTATCTACCCAAGCGAAGATGGATTTTCAGTATATTATAAAGATATAACCAAAAGGAAAATAATCACCCAAGCCTTGGAGGAAGCTTATGAAAAAGAAAGTGAAATATTAGAAAGTATATCTGATGCGTTTTTGGCAGTGGACAAAGATTATAACTTCATCTACTTTAACAAAAAGGCGGAAAAATTATTGAATATAAAAAAGGAAGATGCAATAGGTAAAAATAAATGGGATTTGTTTCGCTATGCAAAAGGAACCATAGCAGAAGAAGAATGTGATAAAGCCTTAAAATATAATGAGACCAGAACCTTCGATTTTTATAATGAACCCTTGGAGAAATGGTTTAATATCAGAAGTTATCCCTCAAAGAGAGGCCTCTCCATCTATTTCAGGGATATAACTTTAGAGAAAAAACAGCAGGAGGAATTGGAGAAATTAAATCAAGAACTTCAAGAATACACACAAAAGTTAGAGAACAGCAACCAAGAATTGGAGCAATTTGCCTATATAGCTTCCCACGATTTGCAAGAACCCTTGAGAATGGTGTCCAGCTTTATGACCCAATTAAAGAATAAATATGAAAGTCAATTAGATGATAAAGCCCAAACCTATATCAATTTTGCAGTAGATGGTGCTCATAGAATGCGACAAATTATCATAGATTTATTGGAATACTCTAGAGCAGGGAGCCAAAAAGAAGAACTTCAAAAGTTAGACTTAAATGAAGAATTGGCAGAAGTCTTGAGCTTGCTTCACTCTAGTTTAAATACCAAAAATATTGATTTGGATGTAATTGAATTACCTGAAATTTATTATTCCAGAACTGCCATAAGGCAACTTTTCCATAACTTGATTGGGAATGCTATTAAGTATTCTTCAAATGTTAGCAAGCCAAAAATTGAGATTGGTTTGAAAGAATCTAAACATGACTACCAATTTAAAATAGCGGATAATGGAATAGGGATAGACCCGAAACATCAAGATAAAATATTCCAGATATTTCAAAGACTGCATTCCAAATCTGAATATGCTGGGACTGGATTAGGCTTAGCAATTTGTAAAAAGATAGTAGAAAAATACGGAGGTACCATTTGGGTAGAGTCTCAATTTGGAAAAGGCAGTAATTTTTATTTTACTATCCCAAAGAATTAAAATTATGTTAACAAACCGAACACCCATTATAGGCATCGGTGCTTCTGCGGGGGGTCTAGAGCCTTTAGAAGTATTTTTCAACTATGCTAACCATATTGCAGGCTATGCTTATGTGGTCATTCAGCATTTAGCCCCCAACCATAAAAGCCTGATGGATGAGTTGTTGGCAAGGCACACTAATTTGCCCATCAAAGTTATTGAAGATGGAATGGACATTGAACCCAATACGATTTTTCTTAATCCACCCAAAAAATTTGTCACTCTTTCTGGAAATAAATTAAAATTAAGCGATAAAGAAGATAAAAAGTTAAGTTTTCCTATTACCACCTTTTTCCAATCTTTGGCAGAGCATAACCAAGAACTCTCAGCAGCCATTGTTTTATCAGGAACTGGAAGTGATGGTTCGGAAGGAATTAAATTTATAAAAGAAAAAGGAGGAATTGTATTAGTTCAAGATCCGGAATCATCAAAATTTGATGGAATGCCCAAAAATGCCATCCATACAGGTTCTGTTGATAAAGTATGTGCCATTGAGGACTTACCTAAAGAACTTGATATATTCTTTAATAGCAATAAAAAGTTAACATTACTTGATTTTCAAACCGAAGAAAACAGCAAGCAAATCAAGAATATCTTAAAAGAAGTTGAAAATCAAACCCAAATTGATTTCTCAGGATACAAATTCTCCACTATGTACAGGAGAACGGTCAGAAGAATGGGTATTCAAGGCTTCACCGATTTGGATAAATATTTAGATTATCTCAAAAAGAATAATTCTGAAGGCGCATTATTGGCAAAAGAATTACTTATAGGCGTTACCCGTTTTTTCAGAGATACGGAAACTTTTGATGCCATCAGGGATAGGCTCATTCCAGAATTAATTAATCAAACATCAGAAACCAAAAATATTAGAGTATGGGTTCCCGCTTGTTCTAGCGGGGAAGAAGCCTACTCTATAGCCATTTTAATAAAAGATTATCTAAGGAAAAATAATCTTCAATATGATGTAAAAATCTTTGCAACGGATTTGGATGTTGAGGCCATTAAAGCGGCTAGCAATCCCTTTTTTCCGGAAAATATTGCGAATGAAATAGAACCCAACATTTTAGGAGCATATTTTATCCATCAAAAGGAAGGCTACAAGATTGCGAATGAAATCCGGGATATGATTGTCTTTACAGTTCACAACATCATTCAGGATCCGCCCTTTAGTAAAATAGATGTAGTCAGCTGCCGGAATTTCTTAATTTATCTCAATCCTAATATTCAAAAACAACTTTTTTCACTCTTTCAATTCACATTGAATTCAAACGGATTCCTAGTGTTAGGCTCAAGTGAATCAGTTGGTGAAAAAGATACTGAATTTCAAGAGTTTGATAAAAAACATAAAATATTCCAAAACAAGAAGAATCAAAAGGTATTAAAACCTATGGTTAAAGGAGACAATGAGAAACCCATTAGGATGAAAATGACTCCTTCACAAGGCCAAAATCAATCCGATTCGGAAAGCAATAAATTTTCAGTTTCTCCTAAAAAAATGTTGGAAAACATCAGAGACTTTTTAATTCAAGAATATGTCCCTGATGCAGTCATATTTAATCGGAATTTTGATTTGGTTCATACCACCGGAAGAACCAATCAATGGCTCAAATTACCTTTAGGCGTAGTCAGCATCAATATCCTTAGAATGTTGCCTGAAAATTTAAGCTTAACTTTTGAGGTCGCTGCCAATAAAATTATTCAAGAAGACAAGGAAGTAAGCTTAAATAATGCAGAGATCACACCGGAAATGGAGAAAATATATGGGACAAAATTCCTTAATATTTATTTCAAAAAAATTGAAAGTGATGATGGTTCTGTATTGATTATTGCACTGTTTGAAGGGAACAAAAGCATACAAAAGAAGGATAAAACTTCACCTATCAATTTAGATTTAGCCTCCAAAGAGAAAATTGAGCTATTAGAAAGAGAATTAAAATCAAATAAAGAAAACCTTCAAACAACTGTAGAGGAACTTGAATCAAGTAATGAAGAACTACAAGCTTCCAATGAAGAACTACAAAGTTCAAATGAAGAATTAGAGTCGGTAAATGAGGAATTATATACTGTAAATGCAGAGTTTCAAGAAAAAGTAGAAGAACTAACCGCCTCAAATAATGATTTAAACAACCTGATTTACAGTACCAATATTGCGATATTGTTTTTAGATGCTGAACTCAATATTAGAAAGTTTACCCCTGCAATTAAAGACATACTTAATCTGATGCCACATGATGAGGGCAGGCATATCAGTCATTTTAGGTCACGCTTTCAAATAGAGAATTTCACGGATAAAATAGAGGAAGTTCATAAAGATTTACAGCCTTTTGAAACAAGCATTCAAGACCCCAACGACAGGCAATTTATGATGAGGGTTTCTCCATTTAGAACTAATAAAAATGAGATTAAAGGAGTCGTAATATCATTTGTGGAAATCACATCCTTTTCCCATGCCAATAATTCAATACAACTTCCTGAAAATGCTTTAAATCAAATTAATCAGGATTTCGAAACTCAAATTGAGCTATCCAAATTAATTATAAATCAATCTAGTGAAATGATTAGTTTGCTTGATTTGAAGGGAAAAATAGAATACATTTCACCTGCTTCAAAAGAAATTTTAGGTGTGAATCCTGAAAATTTACATACCATAAATCCGAATAAATTTATAAAAGACAAAGACCACCGAAACTTATGGAAAAGCACATTTAAAAAAATAAAGCAAGGGGAAAATACGGCTACTATTCAAATTGAAATCAAAACAGGAAAGAAGGAATCAAAATGGTTGGAATCTCGATTTAAGGCCGTAAATAATGAAGAAGGTGAATTAATTAAAATATTAGCCATTAGTAAGGACGTTAGTAGAAGAGTATATTTCGAGGAAGAAATTCAAAAACTATCACTAATTGCCAAACAGACTAAATATGCGGTTATCATTACCGATTTAGAAGGCAAAATTAATTATGTGAACGCATCATTTCTAAAATTAACTGGCTATAAGGAGTCTTATGTGTTAGGGAAAAAGCCGGGAGAATTTTTGCAAGGAAAAGAAACAGATCCTAAAACGGTAAAAATCATGAGTGATGCCATAAAAGAAAGAAAAGGTTTTGAGGTGGATATCATTAATTACACTGACAAAGGACATAAGTATTGGACTAACATTCAATGTGAACTTTTACATGATAGATTCAGAAAACCTATAGGTTTCTTTTCCATTCAAGCTGAAATAAGCCGTGAAAAAGAATTTGAAAACCAAATTGAGTCGTTAAACCAAATACTAAGATCCCGAAACAATAAGCTAACAGATTTGAATAAATCCTTAGAGGAATTTGCTTATGTTGCCTCACATGATCTAAAGGAACCTGCCCGAAATATTAAAAGCATATTAGAATTAATATTGAAAAAATCGAAGGGAGAGTTGAATGAAAAATTAGAGAATTACATGCGAATGGCAGCAGGAGCTGGAGATAAAATGAACCAGATGATCAACTCTTTATTGGAATATTCTAGGTCAGGAGTTTTAAATGAGGAATTGAAAACCGTTAACCTTAAAGACATGACTGAGGAAGTGAAATTCTCGCTTCAAAAGCTTATAACAGAAAACAATGCCATTATTAGCGTGAATGATAATATTGGTGATTTCAAAGCATATCCTATCCTATTCGGAAGATTATTACAAAACTTAATACAAAATGCCATTAAATATCGTTCAGAAAAGAAGCCTGAAATAGTGCTCAAATCCTCAGAAGATGAGTTCAGTTACATTTTTTCTGTGGCCGATAATGGCATTGGCATATCTCAGCGTGATTTTGACCGAGTATTTAAAATTTTTCAGAAGGTACATCAAGAGGATAATGAGAGCCATGGAATTGGGCTAGCCGTATGTAAAAAAATTGTGGAAACTCATTTAGGTGAAATCACGGTGGAAAGTCAAGAAGGATATGGGACCACTATCCATTTTAGTATTAGTAAAAAACTTGATTCTTAAAATAACAAAGCCAGAACTTTAGAAAGTATTTTTTAAACCAAGTATAGGTCAATTCTATACTATAAAGAAAATCCCCTACTTATGTCATTAAATAAAAATAACGGACTGAAAGTATTACTCATAGAAGATAATCCAGGTGATCAAATTTTAGTAAAAGATTATCTTGAAGATGAATTTCCGAAATTAAACCTTGATATAGCATCTGATTTTAAGGAAACTAAACTTTTCCTTAAGGAGCCAAACATCCCTTACAAAATCATATTGTTGGATTTAAGCTTACCGGATGTTGAAAAAGACACATTATTAAAGGAAATCTTGGCTTTAGCACCTTCTACACCCATTATCATCTTAACTGGCCAAGATGATATCCACACGGCTATTCAAGCCTTAACCTTGGGTTGTACCGATTACTTACTTAAGAATGAAATCACCAGCAAAGGTCTGAGAAAAAGCATCACCTATGCATTTGAAAGAAAACATATTGACAAACAACTGGAAAATTCTGTAAGGAGATACCAACAGCTTTTTCAATTAAACCCACAGCCAATTTGGGTGATCAATAATAAAACAAGTGTATTTCTTGAGGTAAATAAATCCGCCATTGATAAATATGGATATAATAAAGAAGAATTTTTGGAAATGTGCATGCAAGATATCGACCCTGATTTTGATAAAATAGATTTACAAAAAAATTACAATGCAGATGAAATATTAAGAGATGGTAACCTGCATCAGCATCAATTAAAAAACGGTCATAAAATCCAAGTGAAGCTCTATGTCAATCCCATTGATTATCAAGGGATAGACGCCACACTTTTAATGTCCATTGATTTGAGCGAAACAGAATCCTATATCCGGCAGATAGAAGAACAAAACCAACAATTAAAGGATATAGCCTGGGAACAATCTCATTTGGTTCGAGCACCATTAACCAGAATGATGGGAATTATCAACAGGTTGGAAGAAAAACATATGGCTCATATTATGGAGGTGGATGAAGAGTGTTCATTTTTATTAAAAAATGTTTTAAAATCTGCTCATGAGATTGATGATGTTATAAGGAGTATTGTGAGTAAATCTAGTTCAAAAAACAAATAAATCCATTTATAAAATTTTACTCTATAACCTTATTTACTTTTAGTAGTATTGCACCTGATGAAAACGACTATTCTACTCATATTAGGATTATTATATTTGGGATTTATACAAGTTTGTAATGCCCAAAACCAGGCACAAGAAACACAATACAACCTTCAGAAGACAAAAGAAAATATTGTTTTAGATGGTGAATTAAATGAATCCATATGGTCCTCTTCCGAAGTGGCCACCAATTTCTATATGAACATCCCCTATGATGACCGACCAAGCGCCATGGAATCAGAAGTAAGGATGACCTACGATGATAAGAACTTCTACTTTGCCATCACCTGTTTTGATGGTCAGGAGGGTTATGTAGTCCAATCTTTAAGAAGGGATTGGGATTGGCCACTTAATGAAAATTTCTCTATCTATATAGATCCCTATAATGATTTCACCAATGGATTTTCATTTGGCATTACGCCTTATGGTGTACAAAGAGAAGGCACTATAGATGAAGGAACCAATGTGAATGAAGATTGGGACAATAAGTGGTATTCAAACGTAAAAAGATATGATGATCGTTGGGTGGCAGAAATTGCCATTCCTTTTAAATCCATAAGGTATAGTGATGAAAATAAGGTTTGGAATATGCAGTTTTTCCGAAACCACCTAAAAAGGAACGAAAGAAGCTCATGGATTGCAGTTGAACAACAATATACCCCTTCCGCACTTACTTTTTCAGGACAAGTAAAATGGCCTGAAAATCCACCCCCTGCTGGAACCAATATTTCATTCATTCCTTATGCGCTAGGGAATTATGATAAAAATTTCATAGAGCCTGAATTGGAAAAAGGCTTAAATGCCAATGCGGGCTTTGATGCAAAAATCGGCCTCTCCCCTTCTTTAAATTTGGATTTGACTGTGAATCCTGATTTCTCGCAAGTGGAAGTGGACAGGCAAGTAATTAACCTCAGTCGTTTCGAAGTTCAGTTTCCTGAAAGAAGACAATTTTTCCTAGAGAATGCTGATCTATTTAGCAAATTTGGTTTTCCACAATCAAGGGCTTTTTTCTCTAGGAGAATTGGTATTACAACCGATACTTTAGGGCGTTCTGAACAGGTACCTATTTTGGGAGGAGCCAGAATGAGCGGTAAACTCAATGAAAAACTAAGAATAGGCGTTTTGAACATGCTGACTGATAAAAGGGATGATTTACAACTGCCTTATCAAAATTATAGCGTTTTAGCACTTCAGCAGAATATTCTGAAAAGATCTAATGTAGCTTTAGTATTTGCCAACAAAGAAAATTTAGGGGTAGAAAAAGGCAAAGATATAAGCGAATATAATCCGCAAGTAGCCAGAAGGGAGATTCAAGGAAATGATACTACTACAAGTTATAAACTTTACAATAGAGTTTTAGGGGCAGAGTTCAACCTGTTTACAGAAGATACGCGTTGGGCAGGAGATTTCTATTATCAACGCTCTTTCGATAATTGGAATAAAAACGGTACCTATAATCACGGAGCTTTTTTACGTTATCAAAGAAGAAACTATTCTGTTAGATGGGTTCATACTGCTATTGGAGATGGCTTTAATGCAGAAATGGGATTTGTACCAAGAGTTGGCTACAATCAAGGTTCCTTAAGCCCAAGCTATATTTTCTATCCTGAAAATAATAAAATCATTAACCATAGCGTAAGTTTTGATGTTTCCTACACTACCAATTCGGATTTTAGCAGAATAACCGATCGTTCTCTCAGTCTGTCGCATGATTTTAATTTCACCAATACTTCTTCTGCTTCTATTAATTTGAGTAGAAATTATGAATATATGTTTTTTGACTTCAGCCCGATAGCACCATTTAATGACAGCTTGTTATTGCAGGGGACAGATTATGAATGGAATGTTATTCAAGCAAATTATACCTCAGACAGAAGATCACTATTGAATTATGATGTAAGCACCAGTTATGGTGGTTTTTATAATGGTAGCAGATTTAACGTCAATGGAAATGTTGGCTACCGCTTTCAACCTTACGGATCTTTTTCAATAAGATATGATTTTAATTCAATCGAACTAGCAGAAGGCTTTGGCAATGCAAATTTTTATCTTTTAGGGCCAAGATTAGACCTTACCATGACCGATGCTATATTCTTCACGGGCTTTGCACAATACAATAACCGATTTGATAATGTAAATTATAACTTGCGGTTCCAATGGCGTTTTGCTCCAGCTTCTGATATATTCCTGGTTTACACAGAAAATTTCGTACCAAACGGACCCGTAGATTTTATTCCAGGGGAAAATACCAAAAATAGAGCTTTAGTTTTAAAAATTACTTATTGGTTGAATCTGTAAGCTTTTTAAAGACGAGTCACTTCAACACCAAAATACTTCAACACGTTATTACTCACTTCAAAACTTAATCAAAACATAACCATCTGCCACATTTTTAGTGATAGTGGTTAAAGCAGATGTTGCCACTTGGGTATATTCCCAAATCTCATTCCTTCCTAAATCCCTAGCTATTAATGACTGGCCACAAATGATAATATCTGCACCTGCATTACTTAAAGCTTCCCAAACAGGAAGATTAGGATTTTTGGGGATTCTGTACTTTTCAAAATAATTACCATCTGACAGTAAATCAAAAACTGCAGGACCATGCACAATTACCTTTACGCTTAAATCACCTGGGGACACCCCTTCAATACCATGAAGGTTCATTAAACGTGCTATATTGTTCACCCAAAAAGAATGCTTCTCTGGCGTTTCATTTCCCGTAACTAATTCGACTATAATTTTAACTTTTTCACCTTTCTCAAGCTCTTCTACTACATTTTCAATCTCATAAATCCCTCCATAACCTTTTACAATAGGGAATTGAGCTTCCTGAGCTTGAGCAGTTGCACTAATGAGTATTATGGCGACTACAGTATGGAAAATATTTTTCATTTTATTAATTCTTTAAATCACAATGATAATTAATGCTAAAATTGAATTTAAACTCTTTGAATTACAAATTAATTGTGAGATTTTAAATGAACGGTATATTTTATGAGATTTAGCTTAATTTATTGGTTATATAATAGTTAATTTGCAACTTTTTAAATTGAATATCAGAATTAATGGCATTACAGGAAGAATTTGAACAACAAGGTGTATGGCTTTTCAAATACAGGGGAACATTACCCGTTTTAATTTTATTAATTGGGATGGGTATCTATTTATATGCCTCGTTAAATCCAGAACTTTTCTTTATTCAAGACCCCAATATTAAGAACTACTTTCTGATTTTTTGTATTGCCGTAAGTTTATTTGGACAATATATTAGAGCTTATACAGTAGGTCATACTCCTAAAAATACCTCAGGTAGAAATACTGGAAAGCAAGTAGCTGATACCTTAAATACTACCGGGATTTATTCAACTGTAAGGCATCCGCTCTATGTGGGAAACTTTTTTATGTGGTTGGGCCCTGCTTTGTTAACTGAAAACTTATGGTTTATTATAGCCTTTATTTTGTTCTATTGGGTATATTACGAAAGAATAATGTTTGCGGAAGAACAATTCTTAAGAAGAAAATTTGGCGAGGTTTATACGAGCTGGGCAGCGAAAACACCTGCATTTATCCCAAATTTTAAGAATTTTGTTAAGCCCAATTTATCTTTCAGTTGGAAAAAGGTTTTTAAAAAAGAGAAAAATGGATTTGCTGCCATTTTTATCATTTTTTGCGCTTTTGATGTATTGGCTGAATTATTGAAAGGAACTCAAAATTTTAATATTTATCTCATTATTGCTGCTGCAATTTCAATTTTAATTTATTTAATACTTAAAGCATTAAAAAAATCTTCATTATTAAAACTGAAAGAAGATAGATAGGAACTATTTTAAATGTTTTTCCGATTAAAAGAAGCCTTGTATAATCTATAAGGCTTTTTTATTATTCGGATTCGGGTTCTGATTCTTGCTCTTCGGTTTCTTCTTTCGAGGCGTCCTTATTTTTGTTCCCAAAAATTCTTCCGAAGAATCCTTTCTTTTCGTTTGATGTGGAATCCGAAGCTTGCGTTACTTCTTCTCTTTCCGTTCTGGCTTTTGCTGAATCTCTTTGGACGGCTTGTTCTTTCAACACATCATTTCCCACCAGCAACATATAATTTACAAAATCAACATTATATTTAAACCGCTTGGTATTGTCCCAAGCATCAGCTCCTTGAGCACGTTGAGCGGAATCCAATTCAGGAGTAAATGGAGACTTCTCTTTGATATCTCCTCCTTCTGCCATCTCTGGAACACCCTTTTTCCGAACATCCAATAAAGAGTCCACTTCCTTGCTATATACTTCTTTTTGTTTGACCTTCAGCAATGCCTGTTCCTTCCAATAACCGTATTTCTTTTCCGAAATACCATAAATATTGGTTTTATAATTGCTTGTGGAAGCAGAGGCAGTTAACACTAAGGAATCCCCTTCAAATAAGGAAAACCTTTTCTTTTGTTCCTCCTCATCTAATATATAACTACTCTGAAATGCAGCACACACCATTTTGTCTTTACAGGCCGTAAATACAAGTAATACAATAATATATATATGGAAGTGCTTTAACATTCTTATTTCAATAATTGGTAAATGCCCGGTGCCAAATAGTCTGCCCATTCAGCATACATTTTTGCAGAAGGGTGTAATTTATCTTTAGCTATCATTTCTCCATCCCAAATTGCTTTTAAGGATATAGGGGTGATATCAAAGAATTTAACGCCATATTTGTCTGAAATATTTTTAGCTATTTTATTATATTCATCCAATTCTTTAGCTATCAATGCATCATTTTTATTATTCTCCTTTGCAAAAGGGGTTACCCCATAATCGGGGATACTTACAACAAATACCTTGTTCACCCTTTTCCCAGCTAAGTCAATTGCTTTTTTCAACAATAATTCAAATTCCTCTTTATATTGTTCTATACCATAACCTCTGTATTGATTGTTGACACCTATCAAGAGACTTACTAAATCATATTTAGCATTTTCTAAATCTTTATCGTTATTAATAGCGCTTAGTAGTTCATCTGTAGTCCAACCCGTGGTAGCCACTATTTTATCCAATTGAACTTCAACATCCTTTTGATTAAGTTTTTGGCTCAAAACACTAGACCATGTCTTATCATTATCAACTGCCTCACCTATGGTATAAGAATCGCCTAAAGCCAAATATGAAATGCTATCTTGAGCCATTAAATTAGTATTTAATAAGATAAAGTATATAAATATAATGCCTTTGAAAATTTTCATTTACTTTTATAAATAAAATGCAATTTAAAATATATTAATTAGAATAAAAAAAATAGCTGAGAATGACTCCCCAAAATCAATTGTTTTATTCCTGTATCTTGAGTTTATTTCCTATTTACAAGCATTCTTTATGATCATGTTTCAAAAATGAATTTTCAAATTAAGTTATCAAAACGGTAAAATAGAAATTTTTATACTTTTTAGCCCATATTAAAAATGTACAACAGCTTATGACACTATAAATATTATTCATAAATTCATATACAATAAAGTACCATTAGTCGAAAAAACTTATTTTAAACCGTACATTTTCGTTTTTTTTATATTTAAAATTATATTCTACAAGAATTCAACTAAAATTTAAATATTGAGACTACTTATAACCTTAATATATATATTACTTCCTTTATATTCATTTGCGCAAGATGAAATAAGCATAGAAGGTATCCCCGGAAATGTAAACAGCCAATATCAAGATGTCAGGCCCATTATTTCTGATGATGGTAAAAAACTTTACATCAACAGAAGATTTCATCCTGAAAATATCAGAGGTGATAAAGATTTTCAGGATGTTTGGGTCAGTACCTTCGATTCAAGGGGTATTTGGACTAAACCTAAAAATCTGGGAGAGGATTATAATGATAAAAAAGCCAATGACCTCGTTAGGGCAAGTAAAAATGATGATTCCCTCATATTTGTAAATGCCCGGTATAGGGGAGTAAGTTCAGAACTTGCGCTATTTACTAAAGGAAGTACCGATCCTAAGGAATTCCCAATAGATGGTTATTATAATAATAGTAATTATGTTGATTTCGATTATAATTTTAAACATAAGGTAATCTTAATGGCAGTGGAGCGAAAAGACTCTGAAGGGGATCAAGATTTATACTACAGTGTTTATCAAGAAGATTCAAAGAGATATAGCACTCCAATGCATATGGGTAAGAATATTAACAGTGATAAAGCAGATTTCGCACCCTTTCTGACAAATGATGGAAACACACTGTTTTTCGCTAGTTATGGTCACAAAGGCAATGGAGCAGCCGATTTATTCATGGCACATAGAACTGGAGAGGGTTGGGATGAATGGACTGAACCGGAAAACTTAGGAAATGTCATCAATACAAAATTTGAAGAAACCTTTGTTTCAATTGATCCTAGCTTTGATTACTTGTATTATGATTCATATCCTTCCGGTGCGACAAATCGAAATATTTGGAGGGCAACATTATCTTCTGAAATTAAAGAAAAAATTATTACCGCAAGGGATCGAAATAAACAAAAACAGGAACAAAATATTCGAGTAGAAAAAGAATCTGAAGATTTAATTAGCGAAAACAACGAAGCGGTGGAGGAAGAACCCACTAATACGAAAACCTCTGAATCGCAAGAAGTTGTAAATGTAACGGAAGAATCTACCATTGCTGAAAACGCCCAACCATCTGCTGTCACAATCAATCAGGAAATGGATTATCAGAAGGAACAAGAGCGGAATAATAGAGGCTTTTTATCCACTTTAGGAAATAAACTAGGATTTGGGAAAGAAGAAGATATTCAATTATTGGATGCAGGGTCAAAAGGGATGAAAATTAACAGAAATGTTTACTACAAATTTAATTCGGATAAACTTCAAGGGAAATTTAATATATTATTAGATATGATAAGTGAGGAATTGGAAAAAAATCCTCAACTCAAATTATTAATCGAAGGCCATACAGATGCAATTGGCGGTGAGAATATCAATATTGATTTATCATGTAATAGGGCGAACAATGTTAAAGATGCATTAATTGACAGGGGGATTAATCAATACAGAATTGAAATTAGTTGCGAAGGAAAAGAAAGACCAATTGCCACAAATGATGATGAATTTGAAGGTAGGGAACTCAATAGAAGAGTGGAATTTTATCTGTTCTGATTTACTTCTTCTCGAGGCTTCTTAGGAAGTTTGGATACCACCAAATCATAACTGTGGTTGACCCAATGGAAAATTTCTCGATCAGATAAGCTTCCATCAAATTCGATTGTGTTCCAATGTTTTTTGTTCATATGATAGCCGGGCTTAACTGCATCATACTTATCTCGTAATTTTATAGCTTGTTCGGGGTCACACTTTAGGTTTACACTTTCAAACAATTCAACATCAATAAGCGCAAACATTTTTCCCATCACCTTAAAAACTAAAGTATTTTCATCAAAGGGTAATTCTTCAGTAACACCATATTTTTGGATACAAAAATTTCTAAATTCTTCGATGTTCATTTTAAACGATTTGCTTTAGCAAGCAAAATTAATGAAATATCTAAATTTAGGACCTCATAATGGCTCTAGTCACCATCACAATCACCGCAATAAGGAATAATACGATTGAAATTTTATTGATCCCATGCATCATTTTCAAATTGAAATTGCTGGGTGCATTGGGGTCTTTTTTACCAAATAATCTTCCGAAATAAGAAACGATATCACCTAACTGAAAATAGCTTTTCCAATCTGATGATGATTCTTTTTTTAAATCCTCTAAATCTCTCTGCTCTTTCATGTGTATATTATGCTTTTAAATTGCCATCCCGGTAAATCGGGACAGACTTTGGAGTAGTCAAAATTCACAAGCCTAGTAAACCAAGCTTTGACAACCTGTTATATTCATTTCGATTGGTATGCTAGGCTTATGACTATTTCATGTATTAATTTTATCTTATTAACTCTAACCATGCTAAACTGTTTCTGGTTCTAACCATTTGCCATCATTTCGAATAATCTCTATCAATTCGTCCACCGCTTTTTCAAAAGGGACTCCCCTTTTCATCACTTCCTGTCCTTTGTATAACGTGATTTTACCTTTTCCGGAACCTACATAACCATAATCAGCATCCGCCATTTCCCCAGGACCATTGACGATACATCCCATAATTCCTATTTTAACCCCTTTCAAATGATTGGTTCTATTTCGAATCATGGCCGTGGTTTCTTGCAAATCAAAAAGTGTCCTTCCGCAAGATGGACAGGAAATATATTCGGTTTTGGAAATTCTAGTTCGGCTCGCCTGCAAAATATTAAAAGCAGTTTCATTAATAGCCTTATCGCCCCCACAATTTTCAGCGGCTATGAAAACACCATCACCAAAACCATCAATCAATAAACCGCCCATATCAGTAGCGGAGTATAACTGTAATTTCTCTAGCGATAAATCTTGATAAGCTCTTCCTATTACAACTGGTACATCACAGGCCTTTTGCATCAATTCCATGAACAATCTCCGCTGTTCAGCCATTCCATGCTTATTATAAGTATCAATCAATAATACTGCTGTTGAATCATTTTTAAGTTTATTGATAAACTCATCTGTCAAGTCCGATAAAATGGCATAAATGAAATTCAATTTTGGATGTTGCTCAACCCCTTTCAAATAGTCTTTTGGATTAATGAATGGATACCTTCGTTCTTTATCCTTCTCCTGAAGCCAGGTTTTATGCGAATGTATTATTCCTAATGTTCCTGGGATTTCAAAATCAACTGTCTTGTCATTGGTGAAAATATAATCGCAAGCAAAGTCTGAAATTGACCACTTATCTAAGGGAACTGAGTAATTATAACCTACTCCAAAAAATGAAGCCGGTGTAATATTTTGCTTCAAAGAAAAATCAGCCATTACAATAGGCACTTCTTTTCCTCCTATATTGGCTACCTGTCGGCTGCTTCGTTTTTCATATTCATAGGGATTGAAAAGGCAATTATCTATCAGTGGGATTTCCTCATGATCACCTCTATCATTATAACGATCAGCTAAAACCTTGGCAACTGGGATTTCTTCTTCTGGCTCTTCTGTTAATGAAACTCTAATGGTATCACCCAATCCATCTTCCAACAAAGTGCCTATTCCAACAGAGCTTTTAATACGACCATCTTCTGCCTCTCCTGCTTCCGTAACTCCTAAATGTAATGGATAAGGTTTTAAACCCTCTTCATCAAGTTTTTGCACTAATAAACGATAGGCCTGCACCATCACTTGCGGATTACTAGATTTCATGGAAACTACAATATCGTAGTATTCCATTTCTTCACATATCCTAATGAATTCTAATGCGGATTCCACCATACCAAATGGGGTATCACCATAGCGGCTCATGATACGATCAGAAAGCGAACCGTGATTGGTGCCTATTCTCATGGCAGTACCATGTTCTTTACAGATTTTGACCAAGGGTTTAAATCGCTTTTTTATACGATCTAATTCCGCTTGATAGCTCTCGTCTGTATATTCTATATTCTCAAATTTCTTTTTGTCGGCATAATTACCAGGATTTACCCTTACCTTCTCCACTATCTTAGCAGCTAATTCAGCTGCATTAGGCGTGAAATGAATATCAGCCACTAGAGGCGTATTATATCCTCTTTTTCTCAAACCTTCTTTAATGGCCCTCAAGTTTTCAGCTTCTTTGATGGAGGGGGCCGTAATTCTTACCAACTGACAACCCGCATCAATCATTCGGATGGATTGCTCAATGGAGCCCTCTGTGTCCATGGTGTCAACAGTGGTCATGGATTGCAAAACAATGGGATTGTCACCTCCTATAGTAACATCACCCACTTTTACGGGAATAGTTTTTCTACGCTTATAAGCGACTAAACTATTACAATACTGCTGAAAATTTTTAGTTGAGATTTCCATATTTTATTTCCTTCCACCAATTTAACTACAAAGTAAACAAATTGTTAGTATAACAACTATTGTTAATTGTTTAAATTATTGTAAGAAGCAAACATGTAAAGATGAATTGAAGTGTAATATTTTATCAAACCCACCCTATTCTCTCAAAAACCTCATAAACTTTCAGCCCTAAGTAAGCATCAGTTGCAGCATAATCTAATTGAGCTTGGGTCAATTCTGTTTTTTCCCAATTAGAGGTTTGCTGTGCTTTGGAGATTCTTTTTTCCAAAAATATTGCCGTCAAATTTTTAGCACCGCTTTGCAACATTCCATTTTCTCTAGCGATTGATCCTATATCTTCAAAGCCTGAGGGTCTGAATTTTCTTAGTTTTTGAAGGTCTTTTAAATCGTCATGAATGGCGGCTCCTGTTTTAATGATTGATGGGTCTTCAAATATCCTAACCAATTCACCATGAAAACCACACATTAAATTACGAATGAGGAAAACCTCTTCCTCAGTAGCCAATTGAATCAGTGAAACAGGATTGTAATGTCCTTTTCTGAAAACAGGCTTTGCTTCGGTGTCAAAACCCAATTTCTCAGCTCTCCACAATTTGGGAATTACTTCTTCCCAATCTTCATCTTTCTCCACCAATGTTATTTCCCCTTCGAATTTCCAAAGTGGTAAATCATTGATTTTTTCTTTTGAAATTTCTTTTACAAAATTCATTTATCAGTAAATCTTCTTATTTTAATATTTAGATAGGCGAATAATATAGTCATAAATGGACTTATAATATTGAAAAACGCATAAGGTGCGTATGTCCAAGTTGAAACACCTAAAACCGATGATTGCGTGGCTCCACAAGTGTTCCAAGGAATCAACACACTGGTAACAGTACCTGAGTCTTCTAAAGTTCTACTTAAAACTTCTGGTTTTAAATCTCGCTCTTTGTAAGTTTCTGCAAACATTCTTCCTGGAACTACTATTGCCAAATATTGGTCAGATGCTGTTACGTTAAAAAACACACAAGTTCCAGCAGTAGAAGCTACTAATGAGCCGGTAGAATTTGCTAGTTTAATAATAGAAGCGGTAATCACTTGAAGCATTTTAGTTGATTCCATAACCCCACCAAAAACCATGGCACAAACAATCAACCAAATAGTATTGAGCATTCCAGCCATACCACCTGTAGATAATAATTCATTTACCATATCATTGTTTGTAGTAATACTTATATCTCCATACATGGAAAGCATTACTGCTTTATAGGACTGCTCGAAAAAATTAGCCCCACCACCCGATATGATTTCGATAATTCCGGGCTGAAAAATAATGGCAAAAGCCCCTCCGAGCAAAGACCCTATTAACAATGCCGGAATAGCAGAAATTTTCTTTACAATCATGAAAATCACTATTGCCGGCACCAAAAATAACCAAAGATTAATATTAAACTTATCCTGAATGGCCGCTTGAACCAAAGCTACTTGTTCTATATCAGCTTCCGAACTATTCAAAAATCCTAAAACCAAAAAAATAATTAAGGCAATGCTTATAGATGGTATAGTGGTATAAGCCATATATTTAATATGGGTGAACAAATCAGTTCCTGCCATCGCAGGCGCTAAATTCGTGGTATCACTTAATGGGGACATTTTATCTCCAAAATAAGCACCCGAGATAATGGCGCCAGCCACAACACCTTCACTTAACCCCAAAGTTTGACCAATTCCTAATAAGGCCAATCCTAAAGTGGCAATGGTGCTCCAAGAACTGCCTGTAGCAACTGAGACTATCGCGCTCACAATACAAGCAGCAAAAAGGAAAATGGTGGGGTTCAAAATATTCAAGCCGTAATAAATCATAGCCGGAACTATACCGCTCAATAACCAAGTGCCTGCCAAGGATCCGATTAAAAGCAATATCAAAATGGATGACATAGCAGAACTGATACTACTCACTATGCCGTCAAGCATGGTAGTCCATTTAAACCCAACCTTTAATGCTATGATGGCTGCAACCCCAGCAGATAAGATTAAAGCAATTTGATTGGAACCATCCAATGTTCCATCACCAAAAAAGTAAACATTTAAACTTAAAAGTGAGATTAAAAAAACTATAGGAATTAAGGCTTGGAGTAATTTTGGCTTGGGCTGCTTGTCAGTCATGTAAGTTAAATCAAAAT
Source organism: Marivirga sp. (assembly GCF_051117495.1). Taxonomy (NCBI): domain Bacteria; kingdom Pseudomonadati; phylum Bacteroidota; class Cytophagia; order Cytophagales; family Marivirgaceae; genus Marivirga; species Marivirga sp. The sequence continues at coordinate 94,586 of NZ_JBNPEF010000014.1, forward strand.
ATTAATTTAAAATGAATTCGAAATATAATAAAAATAAGTTATCAGTCAGCAAGCAATTCGTGTAATTCCTGTCCGACCTGAGTACCAATGGCAACTCCCATTCCTCCCAATCTAACGCCAATAGCTATCTTATCAGACACTTTTTTGATAATCGGTGATTTCGTTTTGCCAAAAGCCATGATTCCCGACCATTCCATATCAATGGAAAACTCTTGATCAAGCAAAATCAATTGCTTTAAGTCATTTATGATTGCAGACTCAATTTTGGAGTTAATTCCAAATTCAGTGGTATCCTCTCTAGATTTATCCAAATTTCTTCCTCCACCAATCAACACTCGCTTCCCTACATTTCTAAAATAGAAATAGCCTTCATCGTAATGAAAAACACCTTTAAATTTTAATTCCTTTATGGGATGTGTAATTAACACCATCCCTCTGCCAGGGTTGATATCTTCCTTTTCAAACCAATTATGAGCAAAGGCATTAGTACAAATTGCTAATTTTCTTGCTTGGAAATGAACCGAATGTTTTCCTGATTTACAATTTAGATTTACAAAATCTTGATTTTCCTCAAAATCCAATATTTCACATCCAGTAATAATTTTCACACCTATTTCATTGCACAATGCCCACCAGCTTTTAATCATTTTACCAGTACCAATCTGACCTTCAAATGGATTGGAAACTATAGTCTCAAGCTGATTTCCATTAAAGCCAAACTCTTGAATCAGGCTTGGTTCCAATCTATAAACATCCTCTTTAAATACGCTTTTTAAAAGATCATTATAGTAATCCAAATATTCCAAAGCAGGCAATTCTGCTTTCCGAATCAATTCAAATCCACCATTTGGCTCAAATCCAATATTATTTTCTCCTAAAATACTTTTTAATGATTGAAGCCCCTCCCACCTCTTTTCCACTAGTGCTAATTGCTCTTCTTCACTTAACCCATTTCGGTCATCTACTAATTCAGTTAAACTACCAAAACATGCAAAGCCTGCATTTTTTGAACTGGCTCCGCTAGGAAACACGCCTCTTTCAATTATACAAATTTCAGCTTTAGGATTTTTCTTTTTCAAATGATAGGCTGTGGAACAACCCACAATCCCACCTCCTATGATAATATAATCATATTTTGATAAACTTTCTCTTTCCCAAAAACTCAGCATGCATAATAAATTTTTATCAACAGTTGAAAAATAGGGCTATTTCTACGAGATTGCTTCATAAAATGAAAAATATTTTCAAAAAATCATTTTCAAATTCAATTCAATCTACTAAACACGCAATTTAATGAACTTGACTTCCATCGTTAATAAAGCACAACATTCAAGATTTTATTTATGGTTATTAAACCAAGGATTAAGTAGAATGATCCCTTTTAATAAACCTCATGGATTTAAGATCATAAAAATTTCTGAGGATAAAATCCAAACCAAATTACCCTATAAAAAAAGGAATCTAAATCATATTAAAGGTATTCATGCCTGTGCTATGGCGACTATTTCGGAATACACTACTGGTTTGATGATCTTATATAAACTGGATGTAAAAAAATACCGCATCATTATGCAAAAACTAGAAATGGATTATCATTTCCAAGCTAAAATGGATGCCTTTGCTGAATTTTCAATCGATGACCATTGGGTGAAAAATGAAGTGGAAAGACCCTTGGAAACAGAAGAAGCAGTTGTCATACCATGTGAAATCAAATTATATGATAAAAATAACAACCATTTGAGCACCGGTAAGATTTATTGGCAGATTAAAGCCTGGGATAAAGTAAAGACCAAACTATAAAAAAAGCCTGCAGACTTTTTAAAATCTTCAGGCTTTTGATGTGATCATACTGAAAAATTATAATTATCTACCTTTAAACTCAGGCTTTCGCTTATCCAAAAATGCTTGTTTTCCTTCTTTATAATCCTCCGAACTTCCCGCTATTTGTTGTGAGTATTTTTCGTATTCCAACATATCGTCCAAACTAGAGGTGGCTGCTTTGTTCAGCATCTTTTTGATCATGCCAATAGATTTGGTAGGTGCTTTTGCGAAATAATCTGTATAGGATTTTACTGCCTCATCCAATTTCTCATCTTTCACCATCTTGTTCACAATCCCCAAATCAAAAGCTTCTTGAGCTGTTATTTTTGTACCCATAGCACATAATTCAAATGCTTTTTGATAACCTACCAAATTTGGGAGGAAAAATGAAGAACCAGAATCCGGCACTAAGCCAATATTGATGAATACTTCAATCATTTTAGAAGATTCAGCTGCTACAATCATATCAGCAGCCAAAGCCAGTGAACATCCGGCACCAGCTGCCACTCCATTCAATCTAGCAATGATGGGCTTTGGAAGCTTCCTCATCGCTCTTATGATAGGGTTATACCTTTTCTCCAGAGAATTGTAAAACATTTTATCATCTTCATCCCTGGCTGATTTCAAATCTTGTCCTGAACTAAAGGCTTTCCCTTCCCCTGTAATGACCACCACCCTAACTTCAGGGTCTTTTCCTGCAGATTTAAGTGCGTCTTGAAATTCATAACTGATGCCATCATTAAAAGCATTGTAAAAATCCGGGCGATTAAAAGTGATGGTGCAAACACCATCTTGAAGGTCGTATTTTAAAAACTCGTACATTATTTTTATTCTTTCTATGGATACTGATTTATTACACAAATATTTAATCATTAGTACTAAATATCAAATATTGATAACTTTCTCTAATAATTGCTAAACAGGCACTGTTTAATTAAAAATCAAAATTGTGAGGAAATTTACAAAAAAGCCAAGTAGGAAACCAAGCCAGACTTGTTTACTGTCATGAGCGGAAAGTTTTAAACGCGCACTCCCCACCAATCCACAAAACAAAAAGCACAAAGCCACTGCATAGTAAAAATCAGAAGGCTCGGATTTAAATAATAATGCCAGATATATTCCCGTTGCTCCTGCAATAGCTATGGCATGAGCACTAATCTTCCACCAAATTGTAATAATAGTCAAGAGAATGATACTGATAGTTATGGACAATAAAATAACTGTAACCAAATTCGGGAATCTAAATTTCTCCCAAAAAAGATAAGTTGTGGCACCATAAAAAATGGCATTGAACAAAAAAGGGAAAACTCGTTCTTTTCTATCCTCCATATTCAGATTACTGATATTACGGGTGAATTTTAGAAGCAAAATCCCCATCAATGGAATAAGAAAAGTAGTCATGAAAACCATAGACATAAACTTCCACGCAAGATCACTTGCCATATTCAAACTATAGGGTAGAAATAATAATATTCCTAAAAATATATAGCTTGGAATAAGCAAGGGTTGAAAAATGATTGATATGAAATGTGCCCAAAATCTTCCCACTATAACTCTTTTCTTAACCTGGCCACTGGAATATTCAATTGCTCTCTGTATTTTGCTACTGTTCTTCGGGCAATTTTATAGCCTTTTTCCTTCAATAATTTTTCTAATTTATCATCTGATAGTGGTTTGCTCTTATCTTCCTTATCAATAAATTCTCTTAATGTATTTTTCACTTCTCTGGAACTTACATCTTCCCCGGATTCTGTAGCGATTCCTTCAGAGAAGAAATATTTTAACGGATAAATTCCGAATTCGGTCTGAACGGATTTGCTATTGGCGACTCTGGAAACGGTGGAAATGTCCATATCTATTTTTTCGGCTATATCCTTCAAAATCATGGGACGCAATTTGCTTTCATCCCCTTCTCTGAAAAATTCATATTGATATTCCAAAATGGCTTGCATGGTATTCAAGAGTGTAAATTGCCTTTGCTTTATTGCATCAATAAACCATTTGGCCGCATCCAGTTTTTGCTTTACAAATCCAACTGTTTCTTTTAATTTTTTATCCTTTTTATCACCTTTATCATAGGCTTTTAGCATTTCAGAATAAGAGGGACTAACCCTCAAATCAGGTGCATTTCTTGAATTTAAAGTAATGATCAACTCTCCGTTCTGATTGGTGAGAATAAAATCGGGCATTAAAAATTGTGTTCTGACTGCCCCAGAGCCAGAACCACCCGGCTTAGGATTCAAACGCTTAATGGTATCGATTGCATCCTTAAATAATGATTCATCCTCAATATCAAGCTTCTTCACTATTTTTTCATAATGCTTTTTAGAAAACTCCTCAAAACATTCATCTATAATTCTGTAAGCTAACTCTACCGCATCTGATTGGTCAATTTTTCTTTCCAGTTGAAGTAACAGGCATTCCTGTAAATTTCGTGCCGCAATCCCAGCTGGATCAAAATCTTGGATTTTAGCTAGAATACTCTCTACTTCATCCTCATCAGTATTCACGTTTTGAGAGAATGCTAAATCATTTACAATAGCATTGATATCCCTTCGGATGTAGCCATCGCTTTCAATGCTACCAATTAATTGTTTGCCTATTTTATATTGATTTTTGTCTAAGCCCAAAAAACCTAATTGCGTCATCAATTGGTCATTCAAAGTGGTACCCATAGCAATAGGCATTTCCTTCTCCTCTTCCTGCCCGTTTCCATCACCTTGCATTTTATAACCAGCCTCATCGTCATGAAGATAATCTTCTATATCAAAATCATCGGTAGCTTCTTCCTCGTAATCCTCTTCATAGTTATCCTCTTCGGGCTCTTCCTTACCTTCTTCAAGAGCTGGATTGATCTCCAACTCTTCTTCAATTCTTGTATCCAACTCAGCAGTAGGCACTTGTAACAGTTTTATAAACTGAATTTGCTGAGGTGACAAACGCTGTCCTAAAGATTGTGAGAGTACTAATTTCTGCATAAATCTATTTCACTAAAAATTGTGCCAGTTATCTTCACTCAAATTTATTTTAAATAATCGAATTAAGCATTAAAAAATTGATTATAACCACATAAAATCTTTGATAAAAAGCCAATAATATCGAATTTTGGCGAATTAAATTTCATAAAAAATAAACGCAATAATTATATGACTGTTCCGGCAAGAGTTAAAATCAAAAAACTATTAGCTAGCGAAGCTACTGAACAACAGGCAAATGTAAAAGGATGGGTAAGAACAAAAAGAGGTGGTAAACCTGTTTTTTTTATTGCGCTTAATGACGGCTCCACTATTAATAACATTCAAATTGTGGCTGATCCGGAAATAATTTCAGAAAATATTATTAAAGATATCACCACAGGTGCTGCTATAAGTGTAGTAGGAAAAGTGGTAGCTTCTCAGGGAGCTGGACAGTCAGTGGAAATTTTAGCAGAATCAATAGAGGTATTAGGAAAAGCAGATCCTGAAAAATATCCATTGCAGCCCAAAAAGCATTCGATGGAATTCATGAGGGAAAAAGCTCACCTGAGAATGAGAAGTAGTACTTTTAGTGCGGTATTTAGAATTCGTCATTCCTTAGCTTTTGCTATTCATCAGTTTTTCCATGAAAAAGGATTCTATAACCTTCATACCCCTATTATCACAGCTAATGATGCGGAAGGTGCAGGAGAAACATTCCATGTTACCAATTTCGATTTGGATAATATCCCAATGACGGATGATGGAAAAGTAGATTACAAGCAGGATTTCTTCGGTAAAGAAACTAATCTTACGGTTTCTGGTCAATTAGAAGGGGAATTAAGTGCAATGGCTTTAGGTGAAATTTATACATTCGGCCCGACTTTTAGAGCTGAAAATTCCAACACAACCCGTCATTTAGCTGAATTCTGGATGGTAGAGCCTGAAATGGCATTCTATGACTTGAATGACAATATGAACTTGGCAGAGGAGATGCTAAAGTATGTGGTGAAATATGCATTGGAAAACTGTAAAGAAGATTTGGATTTCTTAGCCAAAAGAGCCGATGATGAGGACAAACAAAAGCCTCAAAATGAGCGTCAGGAAATGGGCTTATTGGAAAGATTACAATTCATTTTAGATAATGATTTCGAGAAAGTAAGTTATACGGATGCAATCGAAATCCTAAGAAACAGTAAGCCAAACAAAAAGAAAAAATTTAACTACATCATTGAAGGCTGGGGAGCAGATTTACAATCAGAGCACGAAAGATTTTTGGTTGAAAAGCACTTTAAAAAGCCAGTTATTCTGTTTGATTACCCGAAAGACATTAAAGCATTCTACATGCGTCAGAACGATGATGACAAAACGGTAGGTGCTATGGATATTTTATTCCCGGGAATAGGTGAAATAGTTGGTGGTTCTCAAAGAGAGGAAAGACTTGATAAGCTTACCCAAAGAATGAAAGAAATGGACATTCCTGAGGATGAATTGTGGTGGTATTTAGACACCCGTAAATTCGGTACAGCTCCACATAGTGGCTTCGGTTTAGGCTTTGAGAGATTGATGCTTTTTGTTACTGGTATGGGGAATATTAGGGATGTGATTCCTTTTCCGAGAACCCCAGACAACGCAGAATTTTAGAATTATTGACAGAGGCTTATTTATTCAATAAGCCTCTTTTCTTTTAATTACTTTTTCATAGAACTAAGAACTATTTTTCAATGATTATTACGAACATTAAATCGCTATACGGTATAAGAGAGAAAACAGAATTACTGAGAGGCAACAACTTAGGAAAATTTCCTGCTATAGATAATGCTTTCCTAGAAATAAAAGACGGTAAGATTTTGAATTATGGTAAAATGGAGGACTTGAATACTGAACAAAATCAAGAAGTATTCGATGCCAAAGGAAAATCTATCTTGCCTACTTTTTGTGATTCTCATACGCATATTGTTTTTGCTGGTAGCCGTGAGGATGAATTTGTACACAAAATCAAAGGCTTAAGCTATGCTGAAATTGCTGCTAAAGGTGGCGGTATTTTGAATTCAGCTAAACGATTGGCTAAAACTTCCGAAGATGAGCTATTTGAACAAGCCATGGTTCGTGTAAATGAAGTGATACAGCTTGGAACAGGAGCTTTGGAAATAAAAAGCGGATATGGATTGAGTTTGGAAGCTGAACTCAAAATGCTTCGGGTAATCAGGAGAATAAAAGAAACGGTCAATATTCCAGTTAAATCTACTTTTTTAGGTGCACATGCTTTCCCAGAGCCCTATAAAGAAAATAAAGCAGCTTATGTAAAGCTTATCATAGATGAAATGTTGCCCGCCATAGCAGATGAGAAATTGGCAGACTACATTGATGTTTTCTGCGAAACAGGCTTCTTTGATGAGAAATTAAGTGAACAAGTATTAAACGCTGGAGCTAAATACGGCTTGAAGGCAAAAATTCATGCCAACCAATTGAATAATAGCGGTGGAGTTCAATTAGGAATTAAAACCAATGCTTTATCAGTTGACCACTTAGAAACTTTAGGTGAAGAAGAAATCAAGTTACTAGGTGAAAATGAAATCATTTCAACTTTGCTACCTTCTGCAGCATTTTTCTTAAGAATGGGCTTTCCTCCTGCTCGAGAATTAATTGATGCAGGCGCTGCCATTGCTTTGGCTACAGACTATAATCCAGGCTCTTCCCCAAGTGGAAATATTCCATTGTTGATTTCTTTAGCCTGTATTCAAATGAAAATGACTCCCGAGGAAGCTTTTAATGCCGCTACTTTAAATGGTGCTTATGCCATGGAAGTAGAAAAGGAAGTCGGTTCCATTACTAAAGAAAAAAGAGCTAACTTGATCCTCACGAAAGATATTCCTTCTTTAGCCTATATACCCTATGCATTTGGCTCTCAGAATATCGAAAAAGTAATGATTAAAGGAAAATGGATATAAATCACTTTCATTTTTTTGAGGAACAAGATTTAAATAGCTACCTAAAGCCAAGAGAAGGAGAAACCAAAATTGGGGAGAAAATAAGCTATGGAACTGATTTTAAGAATTCTGCAGCAAAATTTATTCTTCTAGGAATTGAAGAGTCCATCGGTGTTAAAGGAAATTTAGGAGTAGCAGGAACCCACACAGCATGGGTATCATTTCTAAAAGCTTTTCTTAATATTCAGCATACCCACAAATTGAATGGAGAAAGCATTCACCTTTTGGGAAATTTTAATTTTCAACAATTGGCTGAAAATGCTAAATCTGTAAAAGACTTTAGAGACCTAGTCCCAGTTATTGATGATGCAGTTTTTGCCCTTATTCAAGAAATCTCATCAGCTGGGAAAATCCCGGTTATAATTGGTGGCAGTCACGCCAATGCGTTTCCCATTATTAAAGGAGTGAGTCTTGCAAAGAAAAATGCAATCAATGTAATCAATTTAGATGCTCATGCTGATTTCAGGGCTTTGGAAGGTAGGCATAGTGGTAATCCATTCAGTACTGCAAAAGCTGAAGGATTTATGTCTGATTATAGCATTTTAGGTCTCCATGAAAATTATAACAGTCAAAATATGTTGGATGAAATGGCAAAACATAAAGGCATTCGATACTACTTTTGGGAAGATATTTATTTACGGAAAAAAATCACCTTTGAAGATGCGCTAAATGATTTCATTCAACTCAACCAAAATAAAGCCTGCGGAATTGAATTGGATATGGACAGCATTGAAGGAGTTTTAAGCTCAGCTATGACACCCTCTGGTTTTTCCACCACAGAAGCTAGATACTACTCTTACCAAACAGCTCGTAATTTACATCCAGCATATTTCCATGTCTGTGAAGCAGCTACTGAATTAGAGACTGGTTTAAAAAATAACAGTACTGGAAAATTAATTTCTTATTTGGTGAGTGATTTTGTAAAAGGGGTTTTAGAGAAGTAGAAAAAAAATCAATACTTTAAAATATCCCCTAAAGTCTTCTTCATTTGTTCCATACAATCTGGCGTAACTTCTCCCAATTTGTTAACAAATCGGTCTTTTGAGATAGAGCGGATATGAAAAACCAAAATCTCTGACTTTTCCTTCAATCCATTTTTAATATCCGGTACTAAAACAGGATTGCCTTTATATTCTTTAATCTTGGTGGTGAGCGGACAAACAATTACTGTCCGTAAAAATTCATTCGCTAAATTGCCACTTAAAATGACAACAGGCCGAAATCCTGCTTGCTCACTTCCTTTAACAGGATTTAAGTTGACATTCCAAATTTCAGCCTGCTTCATGCTTCATCAGTATCTTTGAGTTGCTTCCAGTAATCTTGCATACCTTCTTCTGCAACCATCATGACATCTATATCATCTCCTGCCATTTTGTATGACTTGGCATATTCTGCCTTTTCTATGTTTTCTAAATAGACAGTTAAGGCCTTTTCTATCAATTTATTCTTAGGCATATTTAATTCATTAGCCTTTTTGGCCAACAAATCAACGACATGTTTGGGAAGTGTTGTTGTTATATTCATGGCTATTTTATATTTGTATATCACAAATATAATACAAAATTATAAAATTAAAAATTCCAGAAAACTCCTTTTCCTTTAACTCTGAACCCCAAAACTATCATTCCCAATCAAAGAAGGTTGATTAAATCTTCCATCTTCATCTCTATTTTCCAGATTCAATACGCCTCTTGGGCAAACAGAAGAACAAACTCCACAGCCCACGCAAGAAGAACGGATGATATTCTGACCTCTTTGTGCATACCACCTAACATCAATACCCATTTCACAATAAGTAGAGCAATTCCCACATGAGATGCATTGCCCTCCATTTGTGGTAATTCTAAATCGAGATTTGAAACGCTGAACCAAACCTAAATATGCAGCCAAAGGACACCCAAATCGACACCAAACCCTGTTACCCATGAAAGGATAAAAACCTGTACCTACTACACCTGAAAATACAGCACCTATACCAAATCCATAAGTTGCTCTTATATTGTAAGTATTGATTCCCAATAAATCTGAACTACCAGTAAAGAAAGTGTACAACACTGCAGCGGTCATCACTACTGCGAAAACCAAAACACCATGGATCAACCACCGCTCAATTTTCCATGCACCTAAGGACTTATCTGAAAGCTGTCGATATGGGTCCCCTAAAGTTTCCGCCAAACCCCCACAGCCACAAACCCAGCTGCAATACCATCTTTTTCCATATAGATAAGTAAATAAAGGGACTCCAATTGCAAATAAAGCTATTCCCCAGCCTAGCATAAACAAACCAATTGTTCCTGCCTCTATCATTTCATTTAATCGATAATCGAAAAAGAAGGTATAATCCAATGGCCACATATTTTTAAGATCCATATAAGGTTGATTCAATCGGACTAATATCTCTGGAATTACAAAAGCAAAAGCCAATTGAAAGAACATAACGGATACAGTTCTAATCATTTGATATGGACTGTGTCTGTATTTTATAATCATTCTAATACCCATTACCAAAATAGCCAAAGTATAAAGAAATCCGTACATAAACCATTGACTGGCAGGGTTTCCACTGAGCATTTTACTCAGTGGGTCCACCATCACTATCCAAGAAGTCATATATTCTGGAAACCAGTAAAGGAACACATAAAAGCTAATGAGAAAAGTGCCTAATAAAATCCCAATCCAACCTCGGTTTTTGAGGGCACTATGAAATATTCCATCATTTTTAATTCCTGCATGCTCTGTTTTCAACTTAGGCAATAAATACATAATGGCTCCAATAATTGGGATACCTATTGCCAGAAATAACCACAACCAAGTATTTTGGGCAACTGGCCCCACTTCAGATTGCTTGGCAATAGTGAATGCTTTACTATTGATATTATCCTTACTAAACCCTTTTTGAGAGATAATGGAATTATTGACATCCGAAATTACTTTCTCCAACTGAGCCCTCAGTTCATCTGTAGATTCGTATTCCCTGCCTTCCATCCAGCCGGTATAATCTTTTAGCTGTTTAATTTGCCATCCTTTTATTTCATTGGAAGGCTCACCCAATACTTTTTCTATGGCAGTTTGCTCAAATGTCTTACCATTATTTGCTTTGGCTATTTCTCCTGCTATGGAAGATTCAATTTCATATTCTGATTTAATCTCTTTATTGGTTTGATTTAAAACAGATTTAAAATCACTTACAAAAGCAAATTGGCTCGTATATTTTCGCTCATAAATATCCTCTGCAAATTTATTGACAGTAGGAAAAGACTGCTCACCCACAACTTCCTTCAAATTATTTTTATCTAATTGATACTGTCCTATAAAGAACAATGACAAAAAGGTAAAAAAACCAATGGTAAAAACAACTAAACCAATTTTATGTATCACTTTTAAACTTTTCATATCATTTTAAAATTTTATTCCCATTACCAATACATCATCCATTTGTCTATGGCCATTTCGCCAATCATCAAAATTCTCTTCTAATTTTTGACCTATAGTTTCCATATCTTCATTTTGGTGTCGCTTGAAAAAACCCCTCATATTTTTTTGTCCAAATTTCAGATTATCAGGCCCTCCAAATTGATCTGGATAACCATCCGAAAAAAAGTGAATACTATCTCCACTTTCATAGGTAGTTTTATAGTTTTTAAACTCCATCTTCTTGCCCCTGGAAGTGTAATGCGTGCCTCCAATGGACAACCTTGAACCTTTTATTTCCTCCAATTCACCATTACTTATTCGAATCAATGGTCGGTGCGCACCGGCAAATTCCAAGGTTTTTGCTTCAGCATCAATTTCGATTAAGGCTATATCCATTCCGTCATTAGATAAGGAGTCTTCCTTTTCCTGGTTTAAAGTGTCCACCACGCCAAAGTGCAAATGCCTTAATATTTCCCCAGGTTTATTTAATTTTTTACTGATGATCAGGTCATTCAATAAAAAGTTACCAATAATCGAAATTAAAGCTCCAGGCACACCATGTCCGGTACAATCCACACTTGCTATATAGACAATATTTTTATCTATCAATTTCACCATGAAAGGAAAATCACCACTTACCACATCCTTGCCCCTAAAAAACACATAAGATTGAGGGAATATTGATTTGATTTCTTTTACAGTGGGGATAAAAGAATCTTGAATCCTTTTCGCATAATTGATGGAATCTGAAATATCTTTATTTTTGTGTGCGATGATTTTGTAAGAAGTTTCCAGCTCTCTTTTTTGCTCCTCCTCATTTTTGATAATAGACCTCAAAAATTTTAAAACGACAAGTAGGATGACCACAAAAATTGCAAGTGAAATCAATAAATCATTGATCAGCTTTTCCTTTGCCATGGCGTAAAATTCTTCAAAATTTCTATCTGCCTGAATAACGGCTACGGTTTCACCCTCCTCGTTTTTCACAGGGGCAAAAGCTGAAAGCCACATACCATTTTCACTGCTATGAACATTTAACTTCCCACCTATTTCAAAATCTGTCAGCAATTGCTTAGGAAATTCTTTATAAGTATGCCGGAAATAGGGTGTTTCACTAGAAGAAACAATGAATTCAAAATAAGGTCCTTCATTTGACCTGACCATCGTATATAGTGAGGTAGTCATTTCATTTGCTTTCACCACTTCAAGCAACTGCTGGTTAATTTTTTGATAAATAGAATCCTGCTCATTAGTTTTGATGGCATCTTTCTCAGCATACTTATCAATCAAATATTCCATTTCTTCTCCATCAATTTGCAGAGAAGCCGTTTTAGCTATACTATATAATCTATCGACTACCTGCTCTTCTGAATTACTGAGAAACTGGTGATAGGAATTATAAATAAAATAGCCGGTCAGAATACTGAATGATACAATGACCACTAATAAAACTCTATTACTTAACCCTTTTGCCGATAAAAAATCGCCCATAATTCAATAATTAAAATATCCCAAAAAGTTTCTGACTACTCAATTTTACTTTATCATTGGGGTACCGCTCATTATGCATCCCGACTAACTGATCCTCATATCGCTTAAAAAATTCTGGATCAAAATTCGCCTCTTTCAAATTCTGAAAGACTTTTTTCATAGGCCATTTATCTCTTATCATTTTATCGCAAACCTCATGACGATATCTAATGCCCATTAAGTTTACGCCTTTTAATGTTTTGTCTTTTTTATGAAAAACTAAGCGAATAGACTTTTCACCCCTTTCATGCTCCCAATAAAAATGCTCTTCCGTTTCTTCATCAGGCTGGTTGCCTACCTGTCCATAAGTTTGATATTCAATATCCAAAAACTTGGCAGAATTGAACCAAACCCCAGGTTTATAAGCGGTTTTTGTTCCGCAAATAGTATTTGCTAGAGTTTCCCCATGCATCCTGCCTGTGTACCAAACTTGTTCGATTGGCCTTCTATCTTCAGCAGGTGCTTTTTCAAACTCAGCGCAGTCTCCAATGGCATAAACATCTGGCTGATTGGTCTCAAAATATTCATTGACTTTTATTCCCCTTCCGGTTTCCAATTCAGACTCTTTTAAAAAATCAATATTAGGGGAAACCCCTACCGTAAGGCCAACAAATTGTGCTTCTAGTTCCTCGCCATCTTTTAACTTTACTCCCTTAGCCCTGCCATTTCCATCATCTAAAATTTCAGTAATCTCAGATTCAAGCATCAATTTAAACCCATGCTTTCGGATATGTCGATTAATCATTTCCGATTCTTCAGGAGGCAAAACATTATTCCAGAAGCTACTTTCACGAACTACAAAAGTGACCTCAATATTACGTGTATGGAACATCTCCCCCATTTCAATTCCAATCAAACCGCCTCCTACTATTACCGCATGTTTTGTTGTAGGAGAATATTTCTCCATTCCTTCTAAATCCTGATAGCTGTACAAGCCTTGAACAGCCTCTAATTCTTGACCTGGCCAACCGAATTTGTTTGATTTAGAACCTACCGCCAGTACCAATACATCATATTCTAATTCATTAGATTGTTTTAATTGAAGTTTTTTATTGCGGAAATCTATTTTCTGCACATAATCATAGACTAAATCAATTCTGTTTTTCTTCCAAAACCAATCTTCATAAGGCTTTGTACTTTCATATTTCATATGCCCCATATAAATATACATCAAGGCAGTTCTGGAAAAGAAATGCTTTGTTTCAGAAGAAATAATGGTGATATTATCATCACTATGTTTACGGATGTGCCTTGCCGTAGTGACTCCTGAAATGCCATTTCCAATGATGACGATATTCCTCATAGGATATAATTTAGTTTTCTATGGATGTAAAGTTCAATATTAAAGCTAATAAAGCTAATCATTTGTCAATAGGAAGACAATAAAAAGTAATCCGAAATTATTATCTTCTCGTAAATACTAATAAACATAATAATTATGAGAAATTTAAACTTAACCATTGTTGCCATTCTTTTATCAAGCTTAAGCTTGATGGCATTCAGACAAGAAACTAGTGAATTTAACAAACAATTAGATGCGTTCTTGAAAAAGTATGTTCAAGAAGGAAAGGTTGATTACAAAAGATTAAAAAACAATTTTGAGGATGTGAATAAATTATACAAATCCTTAGAAACAGTTAATATTGATGGACTAAGTAAAAATGAGACCAAGGCATTATATATTAACGCATATAATATCATAGTTATCCGACAAATAACTGAGTATTTCCCACTTAAATCCGCTTTAGATAAAAATGGGTTTTTTGATAAAGTAAAGCATAATGTGGGTGGCGAAATGCTTACTTTAGATCAAATTGAAAAAGGAAAGGTCATTATTCCATTTCAAGACCCACGGGTTCATTTTGCATTTTCATGTGCGGCCGCTAGTTGCCCTGAATTGGCAAATTTCGCATATTCAGCCGATCAATTAGATGAGCAATTAGATGAAAGAACATCTAATTCAATTAACAATGCTGATTTTATTAAAGTAAAATCAAATGAAAATTTGGTGCAAATCTCTAAAATATTCAAATGGTATGAAAGGGATTTTAAAATGAAGGCTGATGATGCTTTATCATATATTAATCAATATAGGAAAAACAAAATCCCTGAAAATTATAATGTGGATTTCTACGAATACGACTGGAGCTTAAATATTCAATAGCATTGAAGCTTTTCCAAAGAATTGTACTTTGGAAAAGCTTTAATATTATTCAACATCCTCCTCTGAAACCTCCTCTTGTACTTCTGAGCCTTCAGGAGATAATTCACCTGTATAATTAAAAACTTCAATAATTGGGCTTTCCACTACTTCTGGCACTTGAAAGGAAACCAACATATTATTCAAGCTTAAATAAATTCTGTCGTAAGCTTCTTTTACGTTTTTGGCAGTAACAATCATTTGGTTCACAATTTTCTTTTCTTTCCCGCTTTCCTCAGCCACATAATAAACCACCTTGCATTTGTGCCAAACATCCGCATCTTCATAATGGAATACATCCACTATTTTGCTCTTACTTATGCCTGTTATCATAAATTCACCTCTCACGCGCTCCCCCATTTCTTCATAAATGCGAGTTTCCGCTTCCGTAAAAGAAACGGCATCCACCAAATAAGGCTCTGTTACGGATTTTAATCTTCCGTTTTCATCTTCTTTTTGGTACTTCACTTTGCACAAAAACCACTGCTTCATAATCTTAATTTTCAAATTGGATTGCGAATATAAAGGAAATCAAAATTGAATGGAAATGGCTGACAACAATTTGTAGAATAGATTTTCTCAAATATAGAGTTAAGTTACTGTTGAGCCTCAAATATAATTTTCTAAAGTAAACTCTATTTTTACTTTAATCTATAATTAGCCATTTCTTTTAAATCAAAAACTTCCACACCTTGACTTCTTGCATAGTCCGAAAGAGTTGAATCTGATGTTATTAATAGCTCGCAATTTTTTGCATGCTCCAGAATTAATGTATCTGTTAAACCAAGATCATAAAATGCATAATTTTCTTCAATAAGATTTGATTGGAGATATTGCTCTGTTGTATTTTTTATGGTTTGTATAATCTTTTCAACATATATCTCTTTTTGGTTTCCATTAAATTTATTCAATAAATTATCCACTTCAGTCCAAATATTTGGCAATACAACTAAGGATTCAATACTACCTATTACCCCTAAAAGGTTTTCGTAATCTTCACTGGAATAGATAGAAGTCTTTTTGTGTTTGTTAATTAAAGAGGGGCTCATAAGACCCAAAATTAGAACGAGAAGTGCATTTGAATCAATCAATTTCATACCTTCTCAAACATATAAAAACCCTTTACATTTTTATTTTTATCAATCTTCACTTTTTTATAAACTCGATGATATTGATATTTAAAACCTGTAGAAAGGGCTCCTAGAGGCGAATCTGGTTTATTTATATTTTCAACCAGATAAGAAACCACAATGTCCCATGTCTCATCATGGTCATTATACTCTGCCTGCTCTAATCTAAAATCAGCTTCATCTAAAGGTGATAATTCCTCTAATGACTCCTTAGCAATTTTATATAACTCTTTAAAATTCATATTCCATTAAATTAATTTTATTGACAAATTAGTCATAAAACTAATAAAGTCAATAAACAATTCACTTACACTAATTCAATATATTGTTATTAATACAAACTGCCCTAACTTTGCCCCATGGAAAAAAGCAAAATCGTTCTCACCTGTCCCCCTTATATCGCTCCTATTCTTAGAAAAGAAATAGAATCTCTTGGATACAAAGTCACCCATGAAGGGCCTTTGGATGTGGCCTTGGAAGGTACTAGGAATGATTGTATGAAGTTGAATCTACATTTAAGGACAGCCAATAAGGTTCTTTTTCTTATCAAATCATTTAAAGCCAACCATCCAGATAAATTATATCAACAGCTTTATCAAATCAAATGGGAAGATTACTTAGATGAGAACGGTTATTTATGTATTACTTCCTATGTGAACAACGAAAAAATATTAAATACTCAATTTGCCAATGTAAGAGCTAAAGATGCTATTGTAGATCGCTTAAAAGATAAAACGGGTGTTAGACCTGATTCTGGGCCTTTGAGAGATCAAATGGTAGTGTTTTTACATTGGATGGAGGATCAAGTATCTATTTATTTGGATACTTCTGGAGAAACCATTTCAAAACATGGCTATAGGAAAATTCCAGGCAAGGCCCCAATGAATGAATCATTAGCTGCGGCCACGATTTTGGCATCAAACTGGAAACCCAATCAAGCATTCATTAACCCTATGTGTGGCTCTGGAACATTAGCCATTGAAGCAGCCTGCATCGCAGCCAATAAAGCTCCCGGCTTAAATAGACAGAAATTTGGTTTTCATTATCTCAAAGATTTTGATTTGGAGTATTGGGAGAAACTCAAAGAAGAAGCCAAAATAAATGAAAAACCTATTGAATGTGATATTATAGCAGGTGATAACAGCAGAATGGCCATTCAAGCTGCCAAACAAAATGCAGAAGAAGCGGGAGTGGCTGATGCTATTACATTTGAGAAAAAAGACTTTAGAGACAGCACTATATCTGAAGGTGAGGGAATTGTGATTTTGAATCCTGAGTATGGGGAAAGATTAGGCGAAGAACAAGAATTAGCAAATGTCTATGCCCAAATAGGGGATTTTTTCAAAAGAGACTGCAAAGGAAAAACTGGCTATATTTTTACAGGAAATATGAATTTAGCCAAGAAAATTGGCTTACGGACTAAAAGAAGAATTCCTTTTATGAATGCTAAAATTGAATGTAGGCTGTTGGAATACGAACTATATGCGGGCACTAAAAAGGATAAAGGTTAAGGAAATCTTTCGAAATTAATTTCCCTTAACTTATATTTAGCAAATGCAATTCAGCAAAAAAGATAAAGAGGTTATTAATAAAGCCATCAATCATTGGGAATCAAACGAATTGATTGATTCAGAAAAGTCGAAACAGCTTAATGAAAGCATTGAAATCAAATCATTCAACTGGCAATCCCTGGCTTATTATTCTTTTCTCTTCGCAGTGGTAAGTTTGCTAATTGCGGTTGTTAGCATTTTTGCAGATCAAGCTTTATTAGATTTAATTGATTCTTTGATTTCCACCTCTTATGTCACCAAATCCCTTACTTTTCTATTTTTAGGTGCATTATTCTTTTGGTTTGATTATAGATACAATCTCAAAAAGAAAAGAAGAAAATACAGTAAAGAAGTCTTTACTTTTTTTGGGGCTATTTTTCTGGCCATAAGCACTGGTTTTATAAGTTATCTTTTTGGAAGGGAAGAAAATCCTAGTGTATTTATTTTAGGATTAGCCATGCTATATTTTGCCATTGCGGTCTTCAGAGAAAAAGAGCTCCTTTGGCTATTTGGGATTATGGCATTGGTAATCGCATTCGGAGCCATTACCCATAACTTAGGAAAAGACAATTACCTATTTATAGGGATGAATTTCCCTATGCGCTTTACAATTTTTGGAGCGCTCATTTTAGCTTTCACCTATTTCATTAAAAAAACAGAAGTTTTTAAACCTTTTATAGAGCCCACCTATTGGAGCGGTCTGATCATATTCTTCTTGGCTTTATGGTTTTTAACCATATTTGGAAATTACAGTAGCTATGAAAAGTGGCTAGAAATAAGACAATACCATTTATGGTGGTATAGCTTAATATTACTTTTAGTTAGTTTTGGAGCAATAGTAATTGGCATTAAGAAAGAAGATAGCTTACTTAAAAACATCGGGATTTCTTTTATATTCCTTAACCTTTATACGCGCTACTTTGAATATTTTTGGGATGAATTACATAAAGCTATATTCTTCGGAATAATTGCGGTTTCATTTTGGCTAATTGGTAAAAAGGCAGAAAAAATTTGGGATACGGAAGTGAAATGAATTTTTAGTTAGTCAAAACCCTTTGATAATGAGGAATGGGTAATTCTATTCTGAAACAGGCTGGTTTATTTTCATCCAAACTAATTCGGCCACCCAGTTTAGAAACTGCCAACTTCACACTATAAAGCCCCAATCCTGTTCCTCTTTTTTGTTCAGTTGCCACAAAGAACATATTGAAGATTTTATCTCTTACTTCAGGATCAATTCCTGAACCAAAATCTTCAAAAATAATTTGATAAGTATTGTCCTTTATACTTTTCGTGAATTCAATCACTATTTTAGGCTTTTCACCCCTGCCAGTAAACTTAATTGAATTATTAATCAGATTGGAGAAAATCACTTTTAAATGGATTGAATCAGTTAAAATTTCATGGTCCCTTGCTTCCAATTCAATATCAATAAATTGTTGCCAATCTTCATTGTCAGGTATATTTTCTTTAGATGCCTCTATAATTAAATCTCGAATATTATGGATTTGCACATCTACTTTTTGCTGCTTCAGTTTATTGATTTTTTGAAGGTTGAACAAAATATTATTCATCCTTTCTGCAGTTTCATTTACTTTGGTGAAATAAAATCTTGAGGCTTGTTCATCAGTTTCTTTCATGGCCAAATAACAGAGTCCTAAAATTGTAGAAACAGGTCCTTTTAGGTCATGTGCCGCACGGTAGAAAAAAGTATCGAATTCATGTTTTGCAATTTTCAAATCATTGTTTGCTTCCCTTAACTCTTTTGTCCTTTCATCCACCATTTCTTCCAACTGAAGATTGCTTAATTTTAATTCATCATTTTGTTTTTGAATTATAGCATTTTTATGTTCAATTTCCTTATTCTGCTCAGTTATTTCTTCCTTTTGATGGATCACCAAAGACTGATTCTCTAACAGACTCCTATTTACTTCCTCTAATTCTAAGGTTCTCTCTTCTACTTTATATTGTAATTTTCGCCTCTGGTTTTTGAAAAACCTTATTCGTAATTGTATGTAAGCTAGCACGAGCATTAACACAAAAACTACAAGAAGCACCCTAAACCAATTAGTGGCCCAAAATGGAGGATCCACTTTTATATAAATTTCTCTTATTTTATCGGACCATTTACCATCCGCATTAGTTCCTTTAATTTTTAAATTGTACTCTCCGGCTGGTAAATTTGTAAAGGAAAAATGTCTTCTGTTTTTATTATAAATCCAATCTTTATCGAAGCCTTCTAAATAATAAGCATATTGAATTTTATCAGATGAACTCAGATCTGTGGTGGCAATTTCAAGAGACAACAAATAATCTTGGTGGTCTAATAATATAGAATCTACTGAAAAATCCACAATTGACTTTTTACCGCTCTCATTTATAATATCAATTCCGACAACATTGATATTGGGCTCATAATCACTCCTCTTTATTTCCTTAGGATTAAAAACATTTAGACCATTAAACCCACCTGCAAATATTCTCCCATCGCTAATTGTTGCAATGGATCTCCTAACAAATTCCTCACCTTGAAGTCCATCAGAAACATCGTAATTTTTAAATTCTTCTGTCATCGGATTAAAAAAAGAAATGCCTTTATAGGTTGTGATCCAAAGATTTCCGTCTAAATCTTCTGTAATCCCTGTGATATTATTATTAACCAATCCATCTTCCTTTGTATAAGATTTAAAAATAACACCATCTTTAGATTCGATCATCTTGGCAATTCCGCCTCCACCTGTACCAATCCAAATATTTTGATTTTGATCTTCTTTAATAGTTCTGATCACATTATAGTTGATACTATTGGTATCATTTTTATCATATCTAAAATGTTGAAAATCATCAGTTTCTGGTTGATATAAATCCAAACCAAAATCTGTTGCTAACCAAATTCTTTTTTTACTATCTACTAAAACTTTATGCACCCTATTATTTGAAAGGGAATTTGGCCTGTTTGAATCGTGTAGATATTTTTTAAAAGTCTCTGTAGCTTTATTGAACACCACTAATCCACCATCCCCCAAAAGACCAATCCAAAGTTTACCATAGGGTGCCTCGGCAATACTTTCAATAAAATTAGTAGTGATAGAGGTTGTGTCACCTTCAATATGTTTATAGGATCTCAATTCACCAGTTTCCCTATTGTACTTCGATAGACCAAAATTCCACAAGCCTACCCATAAAATGTTGTCAGAGTCTTCGAACAGTAACCAACCTCTGTCATCAGGAAGCCCTGAATAACTACTTATAATCTGCTGAAATCTAAGCTGACCTTTACTTTCCGTTACTAAATCGATACCAGCATCATGCGCCACATATATGTCTCCCCTACTGTCTTCAAAAATATAATTTACCGCATCATCTGAAATACTAAATGAGTCATTTTCGTCCGGCTGATATAAATCAAATTTTTTCTGGTTCAAATTGAAAGATGTAATTCCTCCACCATGAGTACCTAACCAATAATTGGATGATTCATCCTGAAATATTTCAACCACATTATGAGAAGGTAATGCTTTAGGATTATACTGCTCCTCTTCAAAATGATATTTTGTCTTAAATTGATGATCTATATAAAAAAGGCCTGAACCGAAAGTACCCAACCAAACACCTCCATTATCATTAGGGTAAATTTTGCGTGCATAAATCGAACTTTCATCAATAAATTTTAAATCAATTTGTTGGAATTGCTTTTTGTTTTCGGTTTTATAAAATATTCCCCCAAATTTGGTAGCAACCCAAAGTGTACCATTGGAATCGAAATATAAATCCCTAATATCATCATCCAAAAGTCCATTATCTCCTTTGAGGAATTGTTGTACTTCAAATGTTTTTACATTGACTTTATGCAATCCTTCACGAGTGCCCACCCATATTTCATCCTTACTTTTAGCTCTGGAAATACAATAAATTACAGCATTATTTAATTTGGGAAATGTATTTGGATTGGTATTAAGATTAGTAAATACTTCAGTTGTAATATTGATTTTATTCAACCCATTCTTTGTTCCTAACCAATAAATTGAATCTGAATATTGAAAAATTGTATAAACTACATTGTCACTGATAGCATTAGCAGAATTATCGTGAGTAAAATGCCTGAAATTAGACTTTTTATCGAATTTATTTAAGCCTCCGCCATAAGTTCCAATCCATAAATTACCTTTCGAATCTTCTACTATGTCCTTTACATAATTATTACTTAGGCTGGTGGAGTCATCAATTTTATAATTATAAGAAACAAAATTTTGTCCATCAAATCTGTCAAGACCATCCTGCGTTCCTAACCATAGAAAACCATTACTTCCTTGATAGATAGCTTCCACAATATTTTGAGATAGCCCATCATTTACGGTTAAAGTTTTAAAATCGGTGTTTTTTAGCTGATTCTGTGCAAATAGCTGGAAGCTTAAAAATTGTACTATTAACAGATATAAAAGTTTCATAATTGGTTCAATCAGATATTAAAGTAGTGTAATATCTTCATAAAATCAATCATTTTCGATTAACTGTTGATTCAGTACTATAAAGGTATGATTGTATTATTTCGGAATTCTATAATTCTGAGGCTTTATCCAAAACGATCTTAATCAAATTATCAATAGTTTTGTCAGAATTCTTGGAAAACTGATGGGTCATCCTATTGGCCACAATGGCATTGCAACTCAAGACTTCGTGCCCCAACAACCTTCCCATCGCATAATAACCTGCCGTTTCCATTTCAAAATTGGTTAACCATAAATCTCCATAATGAAACATGGATAGTCTTTCTGCAATATCGGGAAACCGGATCGGACTGCGTAATTGCCGTCCTTGAGGAGCATAAAATCCTGGGCAGGTGACGGTATTGCCTATGTTCATATCATCAGAAAAATGCTTAAGTAAGCTGGAAGAACCCTCCACACAATAAGGTCGAAACGGTAAATTAACTTCCAGTTGTAAAGCAGATTCAACATTTGATTCTGCCTCTGTTCTTTCCAAAGGATAAAAATGCATCAATGTATCCAATCCAATGGCGAATTGGGAAACTAATAACGAATCTACAGGCAAATCTTGTTGCAATCCGCCTGAGGTACCAATTCTAATGATTTTTAATGATTTTTTTTTGACTTTATCTACTCTTTTCTTCAGATTTATATTGGCCAAAGCATCCAATTCCGTCATGAGGATTTCAACATTATCTGTCCCCATTCCTGTGGACATCACGGTTAGCTTTCTGCCTTTATAAGTTCCTGTATGAGTAATAAACTCTCTTTTGTTCATTTCAAAAGTGATTTTATCAAAGTATTGACTCACTTTATGAACTCTAGAAGGGTCTCCTACTGTAAGAATGACATCTGAAATATCCTGAGGTCTTAAGCTTAAATGATAAACAGAACCGTCTTTATTCAATATTAATTCTGACTCAGGATATTTATTCTCCATATTAAAAAATTTTACTAATGTGATTCAAATAACTGTTGATTAACCCTGTTATGTTTACTTATATTATTACTTATCTTTTCAGGGCGGTGTGCCACCGACCGGGGAAGAATCCATGTTTGATGGCACACCAACCACTTAAAGCCCGATTGAAAAGCTGACAAGTTTCTAAACCAATTTTATTTTGCTTTTTGCAATTTACCTTGAAACCCTTTGTACGGATCATAACCATTAGTATTCTTTTGGTAATAACCCGTTCCGTTATATTCTCTTTTTTCAGGATGCTCCTTACACTCTTCGGAACAAGCACCTTCCATTTCCCAACCGCATTTCTCACAGATCGGAACGTGAACATTGCACTCAGGATTGGCGCAATTGACCATTCTATCCGAAAGGGTTCCGCAAACATAGCATTTTGAAACCACTTTTGGATTCACCTTATTGACATCAACTGAAAGTCGGTTATCAAAAACATAACATTTTCCTTCGAAATCTTCTCCTTCTGCTTCTAATCCGTATTTGATAATTCCACCATGTAATTGATGCACATTTTCAAATCCCTGCTCTAATAAAAATGCACTTGCCTTCTCACATTTAATTCCGCCTGTGCAGTATGTGACAATTTTTTTGCCTTTATACTGCTTCAACTCACTAATTTTATCAGGGAAATCCCTAAAATTCTCAATATCTAAGGTAACAGCATTTTTGAAACGACCCAATTCATGTTCGTAATTTGATCGAACATCTAAAATTACAATATCCTCCTCATTCTTAATCATTTCCCTGAACTGCTCAGGCTCCACATAGGCTCCTGTTCTTTTTCTAGGATTGATGTGTGAAAGACTTGAATGGACGATTTCAGGCTTGTGCCTAACATTCAACTTTTTAAAGGTATGTTCGGGGTGAAAATCCTCTTTGAAATCAGTATCCGCAAATCTTGGATCTGATTTTACTCTTTTCATGTACTCATCAACATTTTCTGTGGTACCTGAAACAGTGCCGTTTAGCCCCTCTTTTGAGATAATGATCCTACCTCTTAAATCGAGTTCTAAACACATTAAATGATGCTCATCCCTGAATTGATCAGGATTCTCAATTTCCGCATAGCAGTAATAAAGAATTACTTTGTATTGATTTTCTTTATTTTCCATAATTTCCTCCTTAGTGTAAATAAGGTGATTTTATAAATGTAATTAATTAATTTTCAATCGTTTGTGCAGGATTTCCAAAAACGGTTTCTCCGTCCTTCACATCTCTAATCACAACTGAACCTGCACCAATATTGGCTTTTCTGCCAATTTTCACTCCGGATACAACCGTAACCCCAGAACCAATAAATGTTTCCTCTCCAACAGTTACCCCACTATTGAGCTGTGTTCCAGCCCCAATCTGTACGTAATCTCCAAGTTCTACATTATATTCTATGATAGCGCCAGAATGAATCAAACAATGGTTAGGCACTTTTGAATATGCGCCTAATACAGCCCTTGCATTGATAAAATTTCCATAACCCAAATGTGCTGAATCCGATACAATAGCTTGTGCATGAATTGCATTTGCTGGCATTGTCTTTCTACGATCGTTCAACATTTTGGTCATCTTCTTACGCGCTTTCATATTGTCTTCCGCCACAAAAGCATCGCATTTTTTACCAATATATTTTAAATAACCGTCATCATCCGTTTGACCTAAAACAGATACGAAATCTATTTCAGTGCCATGCATCTCTTTATCGTCATCCAAAAAGCAATAAATTTCAACATTATTGCTCTTAAAGATTTCAGCTGCTGAAGGCCCAATACCTTTTGCACCTAAGATTATAACTGGTTTTTTATCCATAATTTATTTTTCAAAACGCAAAGTTAAGGCTTAATCATTCCTTGCGCAATAAAGCGCTTTCTATTTTAGAGTAAGTACAAAATAATTTTTCTATTCCAAATAGTAAAAACACAACCCCTCCCCTTTTGGATGTTTTCACCCAAACTGATAATATCCAAAAAGCTTATTAGAAAAACTCTCATTTACTCACAGATTCTTGAAGGTGAAAACACCTTCAATAGGGGGTAGTAAAATTTTTCACATAAACACATCTCATAATATTTTATCTTTCCCTCGTTTGGGTGTTTTCACCCAAACTACTCAGACAGATTTTTGAAGGTGAAAACACCTTCAATGGGGGTAGTAAAATTAGGTTTAGATTGTCTTTTGGAGTTTATATTTATTTAAAACCCACAAAACCATCAACCACAAAAAAGGCATATAAGCCACTTCATATCGGACTAATGTCCCGAAATTTGGAGTTGCTAATGTGATAATTGAAGACAAGACAGAAGCATAAACAATAATGGCTATTCCCCACCATTTTTCATTGGGTGTGAATTTAAGTTTAATGGAAAGGGATACGGCATAAATTATCAATACTGTAAAAATCCCCTTTTCAATAGTCCAGAGCAGGGAAAAGGCATTAAATGATTCCCAAAAAAAAGGTCGGAAAATACCCGTAAACCAAGCTAAGGGTAAGTTTTGTATAAAAAAAAGGATATTGCTTTCTGTATTTTGAAATTGAATAATAGCTTCAGTTGAATTAATTGCGATTACATCGTGACTAATTCGAATCAATTCAAAAAAACGCCCACTGCTAAAAACGGGATGGATAAAAGCAAGCGCCAATCCTCCGACAATTAAAAAAACCAAGTAGAGGATCAGTTTTTTCGAGAATTGAAGTGTGGGTAAGAAGCCCTGACGACTAAAAAGAAGTGTTAATATTAGAATGGGAAGTAATGTGATCGGTACATAATATTTCAGTTCCCATAGAATAAAGAGGCTAAGCATCACTGGAAACAAATATCCCCACTTCTTGTAATCAGTCTGCCATTTAAGAATAAAATACCCCAAGGCATAAATAGCCATTGTCATTAAGCTTTCTTTCAACAAGCCCGAACTCCAAAATGTGATAGAGGGAATAAAAAGCAAGGCGATATAAATGATAAATTTATATGCATTGCAAAATTTAACCAATTGATAAGCAAAAGCCCATGTGGCTAAAGCCGAAAAGGAACTCAAATAAATACTCATAGTGAAATAATTGCCCTGAGTGAAAGCATAAAGAAAGCTCACTAATCGTACAAAAAAGAAAGTCCTAAGCTCGTTTTGAGCGGAAAATTCAGCGTATGACAAACTTACAGGTGAAAAACCTATCCATTCTGAAAATGAAATTCTATCAGTTTGAAAGTATTGAAATAAGGCTTGGGCTTGTTCATAAAAGTATATCGTATCACCAGTTCCTCCATAATAAGACCAGTACAAATAGCCTATCAGAATCCCACAACTGATTTTTAGAAGTGTAAAAGTGAGAAAGATTATTTTGTCATCAACTCCTGATAGCTTTCTATTAATCAATACAAAAACTGCAGATACAATGAGAATATGAATGAAAACAGTTATCATGCTTTCAAAATGGATAAGCCTATGCTACAATCCAGACATTTTTTAGGTTGGCAATACTCATTATGAAGTTGAATCATGGCTTGTGAATCAAATGCTGATTGAATTTCCTCTCCCAATGCGGAGAATTTTTTGGTAATATAATTCTTTTCTGCTTTTATTTCATTTAGGAGGGCAAGGGCTTTATCCATATACTTAACCTCTCCCACGCTATTGGCGTAAAGTGCCAGTAATGGTGGGATGCAGTTTATAATCAGCGTTTTAATTGAATTCTGACCTAATTGCTTATTGCGAAATTTACTTTCCTTTTCAAATTGATAATGATTGAGCCAATAATCAGATACCTTCACTTTGAATCTTTTTTGGATATTTTTTAAATCCATATCAGTCACAAATGCATCAAATAGTGAAGGAAAAACATGGAGGATTTGTGCCAATTCCGCCAATCTGATAGTCGGGAAATTGGCTGGTCGTAATCTAAGAAATCGCCATTCATGCAAATGCATTCCACTTCCTAAAGTTGCTTTATGCTTATGTTTTAAAAACTCCCATTCCTTCTTGAGTTGATTAGGATACTCATCTTGAAAATCCTCAGCCAGAAAACCTGATGCCCCAAAAAGCAAGGCTTCCAATTGAAAAATATTGCCTCTGTATTTTTTAATTAAATTATAGGGAAGGATTTCAGCTAAACGCTCAAAGGGATGCTGATTCACTTTGAATCCCATTGCCGACAACAACATAAAATAAGAGGCTTGATCCCAATTTTGAGTTCCCTCTTCGAAATGTGTCTTTGCCTTTTCCGACTTTTGATGAAGCCTTTCCACTAATGCTTTTTCCAGCATTTCAGATTTATGAAAACTGCTTATTCCATTCCAATGTCCGGCACAAGGAATTTCATCCTGTGAACTTTGTAGCTTTTGATACTTTTCAATCAGATCATAATCTACTCTATCTTTCAATTCGATTGTGGGGATTTTACTTCCATCAGGATGCTGAATGGGATCATCATTTTTCCAGACTACATGCAATACCACATTTTCATAATTAGGGTCTTCTTGATGATTATGCCGATTCCAGTCTGAAGATTTGATATGAATTTCCACCGCCCCGTTCCATTCCATATCATCAATCAATATTTTAGCTTGTTGAAAATCAGGCCCTGAGTTAGCATGAGCGAAACCAGTTTTAATCGTTTTTACTTTGGCACCATCAGAAGTTTCTAATTCAGTTTTATCAAATTTCTGATATCGCCAAACGTAGTGCAAAAAATCCTCCTTCATAGGTTCAATAGTAGGTTGAAAAATGAATATCTGAAAACTATGGAGTTATTACAAGTTGAGATTTGAAATAAACTGAAAATTCTGATTATAAGAGATTGGATTAATAAATCCGCTAAAAATCCCCTCCATATTTTTAACTTTGCTTTCTATGAAGAAATTACGCATCGTTTATATGGGCACCCCGGATTTTGCGGTGCCTTCCTTGAAGATATTAGTAGAAAACCATTATGATATTGCTGCTGTCATTACCGCTCCTGACAAACCAAAAGGCCGTGGGCAGAAATTATCTCAATCTCCAGTAAAAGAATATGCCGAATCAGCAGGCCTTAAAATCATGCAGCCCACTAATCTGAAAGACCCTGAATTTCAAGCTGAATTAGCTTCATTAAAGGCTAGTCTTCAAATTGTGGTGGCTTTTAGGATGTTACCGGAAGCGGTTTGGTCTATGCCGGAAATTGGAACTTTCAATTTGCATGCGTCCCTACTTCCGCAATACCGAGGTGCCGCCCCCATTCATTGGGCGGTTATGAATGGTGAAACTGAAACGGGTTTAACTACCTTTTTTCTCAAACATGAAATAGATACGGGAAGTATTATCATGCAGGAAAAAGAACCTATTTCCAACACCGATACTACTGGTGAAGTATATAACAGGCTTATGGAAAAAGGTGCTGGATTGGTATTAAAAACAGTGAACGCCATTGAAAATGAGAGCTATGAGCTAAAGCAACAAGATGAAAAGCAAACTTTAAAGCATGCACCCAAGCTCTTTAAGGAAAATACAGAACTAAAATGGACAGAACCAGCAGAAAAGCTCTACAATTATGTAAGGGGCTTAAATCCATTCCCTACCGCTTGGGCAGTTATTAACGGTAAAAAATATAAAATCCATGAATCTTCCATTATTAACAAGGATTCAAAAGGAGAAGCTGGTAAACTAATAACAGATCATAAAAACTATCTACATATTCAGTGCAATCCTGGAATTCTCTCATTGGAAGTCATTCAGCCAGAGGGTAAAAAAAGAATGGGTATTGCTGATTTTTTTAGGGGAAATCAGCTTTGATCTAAAACTCTAAACCATATACAAACTCATTCTGACCACACTTTATAACTTTCTCATTTTCAATTTATAATAAATAATAAAATTTTAGTTTTACCTATTGAAACGTTTGTATGTATTAATTTGTGTCTTTATATTTATTATGATTTTGACTAAAACATTATATAATGAATAATCCATTTCAAACCTTTGTTTTATTTATTTTATTGATAAATGTTAGCTGTGCACAAGAAGATACCTTTACAAACTGCGATAATATATGTGAAAAGGCTACTTCAATAGAAGAAATTAATAATATTCCTGCTAAAATTGTTCAACTTCAAAATACTAAATATAATCTTGATTATATGTTCTTAGATATTAATCCTGAATTTTTGGATAAGGAAGGATATTCTACATCAAATGAAACGGTATTAATACCATGTGAATTAGATAAAAGTTATACAGATGGAATGAAGGTTATTATTTCGGGTAGAAAAACAGACTGCTGTAATATTATAAGCCTTCCTTCAATTAGAAAATCATGGGGTTGTAAATTCGAAATCACTTCTATTGAGCATCAACCTGATTAAAAAATGATAAGATCATTATTAGCCCCAGTTCATGTTTTTGATTATCAATAATGTTTCAGCACAACATATCTGTGGCTCTGAAATGAATTTAAAAACAATTCAAAAAAGTAATCCTGATCGATACCAAAGAGTTACAGAAATTGAACGACAAATATGGAAAATTGGTCTATTCCAGCAAAAGTACAGCGCTATTTCATGAAATCAGTATGAAGTCCCTTGACAAAGGCCTATATCGCCTAGTAGTAGAAAAAGATGGGGAACAGCATATTGCTAAGATTTGTAAGGAGTAACGGTTGACTTTTAAATTATAAATTTCTCATTTTCAGATTATAATAAATATTAAAAATTACGTTTTATTTTTTTAAACGTTTGTATATATGAAATTACATTTTTATCTTTATTATGATTTTGACTAAAACATTAAAAGTATGAAAAGTATTTATAGAATGTTATTCTTTATTGGAATATTATGCTTTACTTCCTTTAGTTGCAAAGAGGATACCGCAGAAGTTGAAGATTGTGGTTGTGATAGTGAAACCATTGAAATTTACGAAAATGTTAGAGGCACTATTTCTCGGTTTAAAGACATGTATTATATAACGTTAAATTTAGAAGATAATAAATTAAGCCTTCAACCATGCGAGGAATTAAATACATCCTTAAAAAACGTAGGTTTAGAGATAACCTTCAGTGGTGAAATGAAAAAAAGATGCACGTTAGAATCTGGTTCATTTGTATTCACACCTTTTCCTTTCATAATTAAAAACATATCGGAATCAAATCAAGATTAATTATGATAAAATACTTCATTCTTGTATTTCTAGCAGTTGTCAATTTTTCATCCTATAGCCAAAAAATATGTGGGACTGTGTATGATGAATCCAAAATTTCTCAAGAAATTAGAGAAGATGTCCAATCTTTTTACAACCGTGTCGGAAATAAGACACAGAATTATGGAAATGAATCAATTGCAATAAACAATTTCAATCCCAATTCGGGAATAATAATGATTCCAGTGGTGGTTCATGTAGTATCTAGAACATTGGCTGAAAACATTAGTGATGAACAAATCTGTTCGCAAATTGAAATCCTCAATCAAGATTTTGGAAGACGAAATGCTGACAGAAACCAAACACCTGCTCAATTTTCAGGATTAGCCACCAATACAGAAATTCAGTTTTACCTTGCTACAAGTGACCCCAGCGGGAATATGACTGATGGTATTACTCGAACTTCTACCTCAAGAATTTCCTTTACAGATAACGATGACGTAAAGTCAACTACTACAAATGGCCAAGACCCTTGGGATACAAACAGATATTTAAATATTTGGGTATGCAATCTTGCAAATGATCTAGGTGGCTATGCACAATTCCCCTGGATGTATTCTTCCAGTCCAAATACTGATGGTTTAGTAATTCATTATGAGGTTTTTGGAAACACAGGTACACTGTTACCTAATTATGATTTGGGGAGGATAGCTGTTCACGAAACTGGACACTGGCTAGGATTAAAACATATATGGGGAGATGATGGTGGCTTATGCACTGAAAGTGATGATATTGCTGATACACCAAATCAAGGCAATCACTATGGTGGTCAATGTCCAACAACTGTTCAATCTTCATGTGGAAGCAATGACATGTATATGAATTACATGGATTATACCAATGATGCATGTAAAAATTTATTTACTTTCGGTCAGAAAGCAGTAATGCGTGCCACATTAAATTCAGGTGGTTATAGAGGGGCTTTCGAATATATATTGCCGAACATGACAGGCCCCTCCCTAGTCTGCACTTTCAACAGCACATTTAATCTCAATAACCTTCCACCGGGATCAACCGTCAATTGGAGCTCAAGTTCCAATATCAATATTTCAATTTCCACCAATGATCAGGCTACCATCAATGCTAGTAATCCATTTGTAAGCGGTACTGGCTGGTTGGAGGCCAATATAATAACAGACTGTGGAGAAATTCCTATAAGAAATTTTTTCTGGGTTGGTCGCCAGCAAACCCAACCGGAGATTTAGGTGATCATCCGATCAGTTATAATCTCTCTTTAGACGGAGTTCCATCTGAAATATGCGTAAGCTCTGCCAGTCAAACAGGGGATTTTTATGCTGGCTATGTGGATGTAACGAATGGTGGCTCAGCTTTTGCTCATCACTGGGAAACTGATGCGGGTCCTATTCTTACTAATCCAAGTCCCACTTATTATAGTTCCGTTACTGTGCGCTTGAATAATTATGGTTATCGCTACATCAGGGTAAGGGCGGAAAATGCCTGTGGCTATAGTGGCTGGGTGACCCGCTATTTTGATTTGGTTTATCAGTCTGGTGGCTGTGGTCCCGGTGGTGGAGGCATTGGTTTTGCCATGCAATATTCACCCAATCCGGTAGCAGAAACTTTGACCGTTGAAATAGAGCAAGATGAAAAAGCGATAAGCCAATCCAGTGAATATACAGTCAGTTTGAATGATAAATATGGGAAGCTGGTCTATTCCAATAAAAGTACTGCACTCTGTCATGAAATCAATATGAAGTCTCTCGAAAAAGGCTTATACCGATTGGTGGTGGAAAAAGATGGGGAACAGCATATTGCTAAGATTTATAAGGAGTAACTTATAATTGCATTATAATAGTAAAAAAAATCGATTTAAAGGTTATGATTTATGCGACTAATAATCAAATCTGCTGTTTTTTGGGAGGTGTTTTCATCTCCCATCAGATCTTTTAAAACTTTATAGTCTTTTAGAACTTGATCTCTTTTATTTCCATTCGGAAGTATCGCTTTTAATTCTACTACCAGATTTTCCAAAGTAAATTTCTCTTGAATCAATTCTTTTACCGCTTCTTTTTGAAGAATCAAATTGACCAGTGATATAAACTTTACTTTTACCACATTTTTTGCGATGGCATAGGAAATTTTACCGGTTTTATACACTACCACTTGTGGAACATTAAATAAGGCCGTCTCCAAGGTGGCAGTACCGGAAGTCACTAAGGCTGCTTTAGCATAGGAAAGCAAATCATAAGTCTCCTCAAATACCAAATTTACATTTTTCTGATTCTCTACCTTAGTGTAGAGAGATTTATCTAGGTTTTTCACCCCTGCTACTACAAAATGTTCTTCAGGAAATTTTTGGGTAACTTTATGCAAATTATCCAGCATATGCTCCACCTCTTGCTGACGACTACCAGGCAACACAGCAATCACATCTTGAGCTTTAAAGGCAAAACTTTCACTTGGCTTAAAGTCTCTGATCGCATCCAATAAGGGATTGCCCACATAATCCACTTCAAAATCAAAGCGTTTATAAAATTCCTTTTCAAAGGGAAGGATCACGTACATATAATCTACATTCCTTTTGATTTTAAGCGCTCTTTTCTGGTTCCAGGCCCAAACCTTAGGAGAAATATAATAATGAACAGGAATGTCGTGTGCCTTAGCAAATTGGGCTATTCGCAGATTGAAACCGGCATAATCGATCAAAATGATGGCGTCCGGTTTGAAAGCTAAAATATCTTCTTTGCAATAAGTAATTTTTTTACGAATGGTTCCCAAATGCTTGAAAACTTCCCAAAAGCCCATATAGGCCATTTCTCGGTAATGCGTCACCAACTCCCCACCAGCCTTTTCCATGGCATCACCACCCCAACAGCGGATTTCGGCATTGGGCTGTTGTTGCTTTAGGGCCTTTATTAAATTGCTACCATGTAAATCTCCGGAGCGCTCACCGGCTATGATGTAAAATTTCATTTTAAGAACTGGGATTTTATCCTAAATAACCTTTCTCATAAGCCATTTTCACCATGTGGGAAACATTTTTAGCTTCGAATTTCTGTAATAAAAGTTTGCGGTAAGAGGCAATGGTATTAGATGCCAAATCCAATTTATCGGAGATTTCCCCGGAGGTATCTCCTTCACTTAATAATTGTAATATTTTCCTTTCGGTATCGGTTAATTTTATTCCCCCTTCAGATTCACCATAGACCCGCATTTTTAGGGCCATTTTTGCCATTACATCCTGAGAGAAATAGGTTTTACCTTCCATCAATCTTTTCACGGCAGAAATGATTTCCTCCTCGCTTACATTTTTCAAAACATAACCATCCACCCCTACATCTAAAGCATTTTGAATATAGCCCTCTCGGTCGAACATGCTAAGGATCAAAACTTTTGTTTTAGGGAAACTCTTTTTGATGATTTCCGTGGCTTCAATGCCATTTAAAACCGGCATATTCAAATCCATGATCACAACATCCACCTCATTTTTGGCTAAGTAATCAAGCACCTCTTGGCCGTTTGAAACAGTTCCCAATATCTTTAATTCTTCCTTTTTGGACAGAATAGATGACATTCCACTGGCCAAAATTTCATGGTCATCAGCAATCAATAACTTTATGGGGTAGGAAATCTCGTTCATATTCAAATCTAAAATTATTCAATCTGACTTACAACACATCCGTGGAATTAAATTGAATAATTTTAAGAACTCTTAACAGTACAATTAATGCCATAAAATTTAACCCTACTTTCTCATATTTGTAATTCTAAACAAAACTGTCAAAATTCATCTTAAAGATTAAATTAACAAAGTAGGATTAATTAGATTTACAATGAATTTAGCTAATATTATATTAGGTTAAATATGAATAATCCAAGAAACCAATTATACTGCCTCAGCTCCTGTCCTTGAAATATCCTTATTTATGTTATCACTCTCTACCAATCCATCTCGCATTCTTATAATTCTATGCGCATATTGCGCAATGTCATCTTCATGAGTTACCATCACTATAGTATTTCCTTGGTCATGCAAATATTGAAATAATTCCATGATTTCGTAGGAGGTCTTACTGTCCAAATTACCCGTTGGCTCATCTGCCAAAATAATACTAGGATTGTTCACCAATGCTCTGGCAATGGCCACCCTTTGTCGCTGACCACCTGAGAGCTCATTTGGTTTATGATAAGCCCTTTCTCCTAACCCCACGCTTGTCAATACCTCTAATGCCCTTTCTTCTCTTTCTGATTTACTAAAGCCTGCATAAACCAATGGCAACGCCACATTTTCCAATGAAGATTGTCGAGGCAATAAATTAAAGGTTTGGAATACGAACCCAATTTCCTTGTTTCTGATCTCAGCCAAGTCATTTTCTGAAGTCTCGCTCACATCCTGCCCTGCCAATTGGTAGGTTCCGCGAGTCGGGGTATCCAGACATCCAATAATATTCATTAAAGTTGATTTCCCGGAACCTGAAGGGCCCATAAAAGCAACATACTCCCCTTTATCGATATTGATAGAAACTGATTTCAGTGCTTCTACTGTCTCGGTCCCCATCCTGTATATTTTTGCTATATCCTTAGTTTGAATAACTGATTGTCCCATTTATTATATTTGATTATTGATAGTTTCAACGCAAAATTTAATTCAGAAGTATGGTTTCTACAATTGATTTGTGATAAACGGAAACTACCAAGGTGTTTGTTCCACTTCCTCTTTAATAGTTTCATATTTTTGAGCAAATTCCTCCCACTCTTCCAGGGTCAATTGCTTTGCCAAGTCATTATAGGCCTTTTCTGCATAAGAACTTAAATTCATGCTAATTGCTTGTAAAGCATAAGCCTTTAAGAGATCCGTACTGCCTGTGTTCAAACGACTCGACTCAACCAAAATTTCATAAGCCTTATCCTGATTCCCCTGCTCGTTAAAATAATTTGCACTTAACAATATTGCCGATTCAAAATATGGATTTTCATTTCCTAATCTTTCCATTATTCTGCCCAACTTATCGAGGTTATCCCTATGTTGAAATGCTTCCCAAACCAATTGATAATTATATGGATATTTTAATAAATTGGCTTCGTCCACCTGCTTTGCCAATTCCTCATCACGAGAAATAGTCGCCAATAATGCCAAAAGGTTATTTCGATAAATCATTAAGCCCTTTTCTTTATCAGACAAATTGATGTTCAACAATAATGCTTTTGCCTCTTGCTCCTCGCCCTTTTTGATCAAATTTTCTACGTTATTTAATTTAAGCAAAGAAAGGAATGGTGATTTTTTTAATTCATTCTCCATGGAATCTCTTTCACCCGCCTGCAAAGAGGAATTGGTTTTTAGCCATAGATATTTAAAGCTATCTGGCAACTGAGCAGGCTTAGCTTGTAGGAATTGATATAAGGGGTCATTCTGTAATAATTCCGGAGAAATTGACTCTGATTCTAATTGTTTATCATATACCTGTGCCGCTTCAAATAATCTTTCATCTAAAATCAAGGCAATAGTCCTGTAGGTATTGGCCTTGCTCATTTTTAAATCGGCCGCCTCGGCAAAATGCTCGGCCGCTTCTGCATAAGCTTTTTGTTCCATCAACCACATTCCGTGCAATAAATAATAAAAGCCTGCATCTGAAATATTTTCGTTTTCCAATTCATAAATATAACTGTAGGCATCCTTAATTTTCCCCGAGTAATTTAATCGGTAAGCAGTTGCATATTTAAGTGATTTGCTGAAAGATTCATTTTCAGAAAACCTAGCTAACCACCTGACGGTATCTGATTTAAAAGCTCGGTTGTCCAAAGACCTGTTCATACTATAATTAAAAATAAAGGAAAAGTCATTGTAAGTTAAGATTTCAGGAACCTTACTTGCTTCCAATTTTATGCTGTCAATAAACTCCCGCTTTCGATTGGCCAAGGCTAAATAATTGGCTTGGTAAGCCACAGAGCCTTCACTTAAGGATGATTGATGAGGCAATTCTTCATCGATTCCTTTTTTAGCAAATAGCGCAAGCCTATTCACCTTAGCAACTTCAGCAGCTACTCCCCTTTTGGCCGCCCTTTCAGCAGCATCAAAATAAATGAAAGAGGAATCTGTTTTATTCAATTTTTCATAAACCAATCCTTTTATATTCAACACAAAAGGGTTATCTGGAAAATCTTTTTGAGCATCTTCCAATGTGAATAGTGCCTCAAAAACAAGATTTGCATTTAATTGAGATTGAACCTTATTGAGGTAGGCCTGCACACTTGGGCGCTTGAAGTTGGCTTGAGAAAAATAAGTAGAAGCTTCCGCCCAATTTTTAGCTTCGTATTCCCGCTTTCCTATTTCGAAATTGTGTTTGTGGGAGGTAACCGCATATTGCCTGGCAATTTTATAGGTAGTAGTGGCTTTCTCTTCCTCTCCTATGTATTGATAGTAATCAGCCAAACTAACGTAATAACCTGATATTGCTTGATAATATGGTAAATAAGATACCCTTAAAACCAAGACAACCACAATTCCGAAACCCACAGCCCGAACCAAATTGTAAGGAATATTGACTGGCCTAAATACCACTGGGTAAATACCGTGACCGGCTTTTAGCAAAGCCACAAAATTATAGAGGACATAAAAGAAGAAAAGAACGCCAAAACCCAGATGAGAAAATATAATCATGTCCTCGAAAGTATCCATGAGAGGGTCATTCCCATTTCTAAACACCCAGGTCAATACTGAAAAGGCCATAATCCCCATTGCTAAATATACATAGCCACCCAATGGTCTAAATATCAATTGCTTTTCAATCAATTCACTTCTTTTTCTAAAACCCCAAATACCTAAAACAGCCGATACACCGAAGAGTACAAATTCATTGAGGTAAATAATCTCTATATTGATCAGATTATCATTCTTTGCAAAAGTCAGCCCAACGTATATTAAATAAAGTAAGGATATAATCAGGAAGTGCATGAGGTTTGAGCTTCCATCAGGACTTTTCTTTGCCGCCAATAAATAAAGGATATGGAGAATAATATCATAGGCGACATTAAAAATAAAAATAATCGCCAAAATAACAGGAATAATGATTCCATGATGAGCCATAAATACTACCGGTGCCTCCACTTGAGAACCGATGATCACCAAGGAAAGTAAAGCTATCAGGATTAAAGCAAAAATCAGCCATCTTTGAAATAGGCCTGCATCCTCCTTAAAAGCATGAAAATAATAACCAGCCACAAGAACCAGCCCTACAAAGACAAACGTAAACAGCTGATTATCAATACCAAATATATTTAAGAATTGAAGTTTGAGGGTAATAATCCATATCACAAAAACGGACTGAAAAATAATAAACCACCATCTGCTCAAATAGGTAGAAGCGGTCATTAAAAAACTAAAACAGCAAAATATTACTGCTATCAGCAAATAGGTATTGCTTAACTGAAAACCTGAATCCAGAGAAAGAAAAGACTGAAAAACAATATAACTACGAGCGGGGATTTGTAAATCAAATACGAAATCTTGAACATTATGCAAGCTGAGCTCTATGCTTTGTGTTTTCCTGACAGTGTCTTTGGGGAAAGCCAAATCATAACTATTATACTGCGAGTAAAAACTGTAAATAATTGATATAAAAAAAACAAAAAGGAGCACTTGATAGATGCCCCTGTATTTCTTACGCCAATCTTTCCAAAAATTCAAATTATTCATCCTTCCTTTATTCAATTACTTTTGGTACCCTAAAAAAGTCTTTATCCTTCTTTGGGGCATTTTTTAAACCATCGTGATGAGCCAATTGGTTTTTTACTTTATCTTCTCGAATTTGATTGATTTCAAATGTCATCGACTGTAAGGGCTCAACATTATCCGTATCCAGTTCCTGCAATTTCTCTACAAAAGAAAGCATATTATTCATATCTTTCAGCATTTTACCTTCGGATTTTTCATCAAACTCCAATCGGGCTAAATGGGCAATTTTCTCTAAGGTCTTTTTATTAATACTCATTTTTCAGTCGAGTTTTTAATTCATTTTCAATTACCTCATAAACCTTTTCCTTTAACGAAGGTACATCCTCCATATTGAGTCCTTTGGTAGGAATAGGCTGATGATAAATCATTCTCATTTTTCGTCTCGTAATCAACGGGATTTTTTCATCCGGTAAAATTATCCAATTATCCGGAAGGGACACAGGCACAAGCGGAATTTGTTTGCTGATGGCAGCACGAAATGCTCCATCTTTAAACCTGGCCATTTGAGGAATCTTTTTGGAAACTATACCTCCTTCAGGATACATCACCAAAGAACGTCCATCTCCCATTTTTTCTAATGCTATCTGCAATGCTTCATATCGGTTTTTTAAACTTGACCTATCAACCGTGACATGCAATTTCTTGAACATATAGCCAAATAAAGGAATCTTGGCTAAGGAGCTTTTCCCAATATAAACCACAGGATTAGGCGAAAAGCCAAAACTTACGATATCTAATAAGGAAAAATGATTGGAACAATAGACATATTGTTTTTTTGAATCCAGAAATTGAAGTCCTTCAATTTGTGTTTTTATCCCCACTAAAAATAAAGCTACATTGGCCCATATTTTATTGAGATAAAAACAATGCTTATGCCAAGAATTATTGGAAATGATGATCAAATAAAAAGGAAATAACAATAAGAAAAGGCCAACGAAAACAATAGCGCACCAAACTGTGTATATCTGCTTAAAAAAATATTTCATACTTTAAGACCTAAAAATAGCGAATGTCAAAAGAACTAAAATATAAGGAAATTTCTATTGGATGGGATGTCGGAGGTTGGAGCGGTAAAAATCATGGATTATGTATTTTGGAATTTGCTGAAGATGAAATTAAGCTTTTATTAGCTTCAAATGTAAATATATACCAATTAAAAGAAAAAATTCAAACAATCATACATGATTATCAGGATAGTCACAAGATTACATTAGGGATAGATGCACCATTACAATTTCCCCAATTGTTCAAAGAAATTATTAATCAGAACCCAATCAATATTTTTAATTCCATACAAAACAAACAAAAGGCAAATCCAATTGCTTGGAGAGCAACTGATTTATATATCAAAAAACAGTTTGGCAAAACCCCTCTAAGTGCTTCTTTCAGCTTTTTAACCAGCAATGCCACTGTGGCCATATCATTAATTGGTGAATTAAAATCAAAATTTGATCACTTTTCCATTTTGCCTTTTGATCAAAAAAATCACATTAATGCGATAGAAGTATATCCGGGATTACTGAAAAGCATCAACTTACGGAATCATGCTATATTCCATAATTTCAAAAACATACTTAGGAATAAAATCTTCAATGGAATTGAAGGATTCGATTATTACTTCAATGAAGCTAAAGAAAAAACAGATGTTGCTGATGCCGTAATATGTGCAATTTTTGGCTTAGGGCTAAATGGCAATACACAATCAATTCCCAAAATTGAAGATCAAATCCCCTTTAATCTTATAGATATTGCAAAAGACGAAGGCTGGATTTATCATCCTGCTATATCTTGATTCATTTTGATGGCCAATTTTTTGGTCTTATTGTTGAACCTAATAAATAAAATTACTGCTGTTACGCTCAAGCCGATTAACAATCCATACCAAACCCCTTTTTCCTGTAAGCCCAAAACAAATGCGAGCAAATATCCTGAAGGTAGGCCAATTACCCAATAGGCCATAAAAGTTACGGCAGTGGGCAACTTTACATCTCCCATTCCCCTTAATGCACCTAAGCCAACTACTTGAACCCCATCGGATAGCTGAAAGAGTGCCGCTATGATCAATAAGGAAGAAGCAATTGGAATTACTTCCTGATCCGAGGTGTAAAGCATAGGCAAATAATCATTCAAGCCCATGAATAACAAGCCCGTAAAGCTCATGAAAATAATGGCCATGAGAAAACAAGTAAAAGCCGCAATTCGCATGGTGGGGATATCACGTTGTCCAAGTTGATTACCAACCCTCACTGTGGCGGCTGCTGATATGCCAGTGGCCATCATATAACTAATGGAGGCTAAATTCATGGCCACTTGATGAGATGCCAATGGGATTTTCCCCATCCACCCTATCATGATGGCGGCCGAGGCAAAAGCTCCCACTTCAAAAATATATTGAAAGCCTGTGGGCACACCCAAATTAAGCAATTGCTTAAATGAGACAGCATTCCAAACTGTGACTTTGAAATATTTCCAATAAACTTTGAATTTTCTGTAGTGTCTTACAAAATACACCATGCCTATTGCCATGATGATCCTCGAAATTAGTGTGGCCCAGCCAGCTCCCAACAAACCCATCGGTTCAAAGCCCAGTTTTCCAAAAATGAGAATATAATTTAGGACAATATTGATGACATTAGCACCCAAGGTGATATACATCGCTTGTTTTGTCAACGATAAACCTTCTGCAAATTGCTTGAAAGTTTGAAATACCATAAAAGGCAATAAAGAAAAGCCTATCACAGCCAAATAAGGTTTGGCCAGAACCACGACCTCTTTTGGTTGATCTAAAACATCAAGAATATAGCCGCCAAACAACAAGAATGAAAAGAGTATTATTCCAAAAATAACATTGATGACAAAACTATGCTTCATAAAACGCATAGATGATCTATGGTTTCCTTCCCCATCTGATTGCGCAACTAAAGGAGTCAATCCAAAAGATACTCCTATTCCGAACATCATGGTAACACTGAAAACTGCATTAGCTACAGACACAGCAGCCAATTCAGCTGTTCCGACCCTTCCAACCATTACAGAATCTGCTGTTCCCACCAAAACATGCCCTAATTGACTTAGCACTACCGGATAAGCAAGAAGATAGTTTCGCTTGAAATGTTCTTTAAAATCTTGAGAATTCATTTATACCAATTCAAGTTGCAAAACTAATAATATTATGGAAGGAATTCCTTTCAGAAAGGAATTAGAATTATGATTAAAATCAAATACCTGCTTTGGCTTATGCCCAAAATATTTAGTCTATGGAAGAAAACCTTTTATCCCTAATTTATCATATTTAACAAAGCTGTAATGTTTTTTCTCAATTATTAACTTAGATAAAGAAGGACTATTTAAAAAAATGATTAACAATCTAATTTCATAAACTAAATATCAATATATTTTTATTATCTTTATCTTATAAAAAATTGCAATAATCTAATCGTTATGGATACGGTCAAAAAACTTTTTGAAATATTAATACTCGGCTTACTTTTAACGACATTCGGCCAAGCCCATGTTTATGCCCAAAGCGTAAAAAAATATAATAAATATGTAGAAAAAGCCGATAAAAAATATGAAAAGGGAAAATATGAAAAGGCAATAAAGTTTGCCAATAAATTAGAAAGTAAAAGTGTAAATAAATTCGGCCCTGAAAACCAGTTTGTTGCAGTTGCTAAGCTGAAAAAGGCAAAATTTAATTGGGCTATGGGTCAATTAAATAATTATTACCTACTGAACGAGGATGCCATCAAAATAAGTGAAAAGACCAATGGTGAAAATTCCATTAGCCATGGGATAAACCTTACCGATGCCACGCAGAACATGGTGAATTACGGTAATTACGTTAAGGCCTACAATTATCTTGAAAAAGCAATTGATATATTCGAAAATTCATCAGCGGCTGATGATGTTTATATGAGTGAATTAAAACTCAAAAAAGCTGAAATTTTAATTGCCTTAGGAGATTATAATCGGGCATTAAGATTAATCAATGCAGAAGAATCCTTTTTCCTTCAAAGGACTTTAAACAAAGACAAAAAGCTTAAGAATGATGAATTAGACAAGAGATATGAGGATGCTGCACGGATGATTACTTTAAAAAGTAATGCGTTGAGGCATAAAGGGGAAATCAGAAGGGCAGATTCCGCCTTTTCCACAGGTGAAAGTTGGATTCAAGACAAGCTTAAAAAAAGGAATAAATATTTTGTTGACCATCTATTCCATTTTGCAGAATTTTTAGAGGAAAACGGAACCAGGGATTTACCCTACAGCTATTATACCGATGCCTACATATATTCCATGTCTGCAAACGGAACCAATCATCCGACCACACTGAAATATCTGGAAAGATTAATACTCAATACCGTAAAGGAGAACAATATTAATAGAGCTATGGCTTTTTACAAAGATTTGGAAAAAATTCTCAAATCCAATTTTGATAAAACTAGTTCTCATTTTGTCAAGCTTGCTAATGTATCCTTTGAATCGAACCTCAGAAAAGGTGAAATTAAAAAAGTAGATAAAGCAGCAGCGAAATTAGAAGCAGATAAAAACCTTCTTCCATCAGATCACCCTATCAGGATCGATCTATTAAATACTTTAGTAAAGGTGGCTTCTGCCAAAAATCAGTATCAAGACGCTGAAAAATATCTTCAAGAAATCATCAATATAAAAACAAAACTTTATGGGGATACGAGCATTACAACAGCCTATAGCAGATTGGACCTAGCCCATCATTGGGTAGATTACACCGACAAATTTGAGGAGGCCGTTAAAATATATGACAGCCAATTTTTTGGTAAGATAGAGAACCAAATCACAGATAAACATTATAAATATGTTAATCTGCTAAACCATCTGGCCACTACTTACCAAATTGATGATGAATACGAAAAAGCTTCCAATCTATTGGATGAAGCTTTACTGGTTACTAGAGAGAAATATGATAATCAAGATATCGATTTTGGAAAAGAGTTGAATTTGATAGCCGATTTACAAATTAAAATCGGGGAATATGAAAAGGCGGAAGTCAATATTGCTGAATCTCTTCGTATTTTAGAAAATTTCAATAGTGACTTTAATGTGGTCTATTACATCATGGCATTGGAGACTTATGCAAAGCTTATGTCAATAAAAGGCTTTTTTGATGAAGCTGAAGATGCGCTGGAATTATCCCAAAAACTTTACTCCAACACCGTACCAAGCCCAGAATACAATCCTTTAATTGCCTCCCAAGAATTGGCTTCTGTTTATATGAAGGTCGGTAAATATGGAGAAACTGAGGAGATTCTAGCAAAAGCATTGGAAAGAAATGTAAATCTGTATGGCAATGACAGCAGAAAACTGATTCTCCCGATGGTTGATTTTGGAAGACTTCAGCTTATTAAAGGCGATTATACCAAAACAGAAGAATTGGGCAGGCGAGCACTAGAAATATCAGAAAGGGTCTTTGGTGAAAATTCCACAAAAAATGCCCCCGCTATATTATTACTAGGGGAACTATATGAAACTTTAGGCGACTATAATAAATCTGAGGAATTTTATACAAGGGCTATCACCATTCTGGAAAAACAATTTGGCAGGGAACATGTGGATGTTGCTACCTCTATTTCGAAATTGGCCATAGTCATGTTCTATGAAGGAGAGGAAAACACTCAAAAAATAGAAGACTTATTATTTGAAGCCAAAGAGATTATTGGTAAAAGATTTTCGTATAAAAGTCCGCTCTATGCCGATCTACTGAAAGATATGGCGCGCTTTTTCATATCTGAAAACAAACTGCAGGATGCATTAAGCTTTTTGGAACAATCAGAGGATATATGGAAAGAAAAAGCTGGAAGAAGAAACAATATTAAAGCAGCCGATATCCATATTTTAAGGGGTGATATTTTCTATAAGCAAAGAAAATGGAATGATGCTGAGAGCGAATATAAAGACAGTCAAAAGCTTAACGAAAAGTTTTTTAATGACCAGCACCCTGAATATGTGAAAGCCACTTCTCGTATGAGTAAGGTCTATTACATGGACGGAAACGAAAGGAAGGCCAAGAACTATATTGAAGAAGTAATGAATAATTACAACCGCTTTATCAAGGATTATTTCCCTGCTTTGAGTGAGCGTGAAAAAACCAAATATTGGAACACCATCAAAAATGATTACGACTATTTCAATACCATGGCCCTGACCATGCATGACCG
Source organism: Marivirga sp. (assembly GCF_051117495.1). Taxonomy (NCBI): domain Bacteria; kingdom Pseudomonadati; phylum Bacteroidota; class Cytophagia; order Cytophagales; family Marivirgaceae; genus Marivirga; species Marivirga sp. Next base: position 138,675 of record NZ_JBNPEF010000014.1, read on the forward strand.
CTATCCCGAAATGATAGAAACAGTTTATAACAATGCTCTTAAAACCAAAGGCTTGTTATTAAGTAGCTCCATTAAAATGAGGGAAAGGATTTTAAACAGCAATGATTCGACTTTAAAAGCCCAATATTTTGACTGGCTCGATAAAAAAGAAGTGCTTTCTAATGCTATTTCAATGAGTCAGGAGCAACTTCAAAATGAAAATATAAAATTGGGTCAATTGGCCCGAGAAGTGGAATTGATAGAAAAATCCTTAAGCCAACAATCCGAGTTGTTTAGTGAGGGGATTATTCAAAAAGAATACAATTGGGAGCAAATAAAAGAGACCTTGCAACCCAATGAAGTGGCTATTGAAATGGTTCGATTTAGATATTTCGACCATTACATTACAGATTCGGTGGTTTATTTAATGCTTATTCTCAAAAATGAGAAAAAAAGTAAGCCTGAATTTGTAGTAATGGAGAATGGAAAGGATATGGAATCCAAATTCTTTAATAACTACCGAAATGCTATTAAATTTAGGGTAGCGGACAACTTTTCCTATAAAAACTTTTGGGAGCCGATCGAACAAAAAATCGGAGAGAATAAAACCATTTATCTATCGCCAGATGGCGTTTATAACCAGATTAATTTAGAGGCCATTCCCATTGGTGATAATCAATATCTTTTGGATAAATCAAACATAATTTTAGTCAGCAACACCAAGGATTTATACTTGAAGAAAAAAGACAGCGTGACTTCCCAGGAAGAAAAAACAGCGCTCCTGTTTGGGGATCCAAAGTTTTATTTGGCCTCAAGAGATGAATATATCAGCGAATTCAGGTCTGGCGCCACTCAAATTAGTGATTTGCCAGGTACACAAAAGGAAATAAATGAGCTTACAAAATTATTCAATGAAAATGGTTGGTCCACATCACACTATATGGATGAAAAAGCGGCAGAGGGAACTGTTAAGGAAATGAAAAGCCCAAAGGTATTCCATATTGCCACTCATGGTTTCTTTACAGAAAAAGAGGATAGGAATACAGGCAACACTTTTGAAAACAATCAAATGAGTGATAATCCATTATTAAATACAGGATTAATGCTTAAAGGTTCAGGGGATTTATTGGCCAAAACACGCTATAATTATAATATAGAACCCGGCATTTTAACAGCCTATGAAGCCATGAACCTCAATTTGGACAAAACTGATTTAGTGGTACTCTCTGCCTGCGAGACCGGTTTGGGAGAAGTGCATGAAGGCGAGGGCGTATTTGGATTGCAGAGATCCTTCTTGGTAGCAGGAGCTAAAACATTGGTCATGAGTCTTTTTAAAGTTTCAGATGAAGCCACTCAAAAATTGATGGTCAATTTTTATGAAAACTGGTTAGAAAGCGGGGATAAAAGACAAGCCTTTATAGATGCCAAAAAGGAAATCAGAAACGAATACAAAGACCCAATTTATTGGGGTGCTTTTGTGATGATAGGGATTTAGGTGTTGAAGTGAGTAAGTTTTGAAGTTTTTATGTTTCGATTTAGGTCACGATCGAAGGTCAGACCGGAAAATAGCTTTATATTATAGCGGGGAGCTAGAAGACAGAGGTGCCAAGTAATGGTATGGGTAATTGTAAAAGACCTTCCAGATTTTAAAAACATGGAAGGTCTTATTGAAAGTAGCGAGTTTTATTTCTTGTTGTCCTTCTTCCAATCCCTAATGAAATTACTCCAGGTCATAGGGTTTAGGAAGTTATTAGGCGGTACTATTCCTGTCATTTCATATAATCGGGCATATCTCCACTGATCGTAATAGGGGCTATTTTGATTATATTGTTCTTCCAGTAGGTTATTTAGATCCTTTTTAAAATCATCTAATTGTCTTTTCTGAACATCCGTTAATTCTGTTTTCACAATGGTATTGGTAAAATAATCAGCATCAGGCAATGGATATACTTTTACCTCATCTAAAAGTACATTTTCCCGCACCATTAATTCGATTAGAGAATAGGTTGTTCCTTCCAATAATTTCGGGATAATGAAAGTGGAAGTTTGATAACCGACACTTCTGAAAGTGACGGTATCACCAGGAAAAGCCAAAAATGAGAAATAACCTGAATTATCTGCTACTGTACCACTTTTTCCGTCTCCAATTAAGACAGTAGTGAATGGGATTGGCTCCATATTTTCCGCATCCAAAATTACACCCGTGATATTGATCGGGTCATCTTGTTGCGCATTAGCTGAAAAACTAAATAAAACCAAAGCTATAAATGTAATCAGACTATTTCTCATGATATTCTAAATTTAGTGATCCCAGTTATACTTGTCTAAAGTTTCCAAACAAGCATTCAATAATTGAACGGAATCCAATATATCTTGTTTATGAGCCATCTCAATTACTTGATGAAGATTTCTAGTGGGAATAGAGATAGCCCCAGCTATTGCACCATTTTTACCCATTCTTTGTAAACCTGCAGTATCTGTGCCACCAGCAGTTAAAATTTCTGGTTGCCATTTAATGCTATTTCGATCTGCCGTTTGTTTCATAAACTCCACCATTCGGTAATCACAAATGGTCATGGCATCCAATACTTTAATGGCTGTTCCAGCTCCCAAAGAAGTCACTTTTTCATGGGCTTGAGCTCCCGGTAAATCAAAAGCGATAGTGGTATCCAAAGCAATTCCAAAGTCAGGATTTATTTTATGGGACGCTACATTAGCACCTCTCAACCCTACCTCTTCTTGCACCGTAAAGACCGCATAGACATCATAAGGATGATCTCTCAAGCTTTTTAAGGCTTCTATTAAAACAAAGACAGAAACACGGTTATCAATTGATTTACAGTTCACACAGTCGCCCATTTCTATCAAGCCTCTTTCACGGGTGACAGCATCTCCTACTGAAACAATCTTTTCAACCTCTTCCTTCTTCATTCCAAGGTCAATAAAATAATCAGTTGTTTTACTTACTTTGTTTCTTTCCTCCGTTGTCATCACATGAATGGGTTTAGATCCCATCACGCCTATCACATCTTTCTTTCCGTGCACTATTACGCGCTGGGCAGTAAGTGTTTTAGGATCAAAACCACCAAGGGTTGTGAATCTAAGGAAGCCATTATCATCAATATGAGTCACCATAAAACCAATTTCATCCATGTGGGCCGCCACCATCACCTTTTTGCCTTCAGGATTGCTTTTGGCTCTTTTGATGGCATGTACGTTTCCAAGATTGTCCACCTCCACTTCATCAACCAAAGATTTCACTTCATTGATCACTAAATCTCGAATCCTCTTTTCATGCCCAGGAGCTCCTGGGGTCTCACAAATTTTTGAAAGTAATTCTATATTAAAATTTTCCATCTTAGCTTATTTAATTTTTTCAAAATTAATTGAATTCGGTAGTTATCAATAATTGTGTGGGAAAAGAATTGTTTTGAATAAAGAAGAATTGATTTAAGCAATGCTAAAAATTAAATACTACAACTTGTCCCATATTTACTAAAAAAAAGAAATTAATAGATAATAACCGAAAATCATCCTCACTTAATATTGTTTTTAGCGTCAGTCAGGATCTCAGACTCTTCTCAACAATCACATCATGAATCATAGAAATATTGAAGAGGCTTTTGGAGTATTATGAAAACTGTAGCATTTCTCCGCTATCGTTTAACCTATGCAATTTTTATATTTAAACTTTCACACTTCATATTTCGAAAATTTCCTCATTTTTGTAATCCGAAAAAATAAAAGGAATGATTAGAGGAGCCATATTGGTATTTTTAGGTGCTTGTAGTTTTGGGGTTCTCACCACCTTAGTGAAGATTTCTTATAAAGAAGGATTTACTTTGGCAGAAGTAACGGGGGCACAAGTATTTTTTGGAGCAGTAATTTTATGGCTTATTTTGGCTGGAAGAGCCATTTTCCAAAATATTAAATTCCATTTTACCTGGAAAAACAGCTGGAAAGTATTGCTTACTGGGGTAAGCACCGGATTAGTCAGTTTATGCTATTATAAATCCATCCAAGAACTTCCTGCCTCAATTGGGATCCTTCTATTAATGCAATTCACTTGGATAAGCATGTTATTGGAAATCATAATTCATAGAAAATTCCCAACACGAATGCAGTGGATTTCAGTTATTTTCATCCTTTTTGGCACCTATTTAGCTGGAAATGTTTACAGCTTAGATAACATACCTTTTAGCTTAGAAGGAATTGGCTATGGATTTTTAGCAGGCTTTTTCTATGCAGTATTTATTTGGGCGAATGGTAGAGTGGGCAATGCCTTAATTCCTGTCCAAAAAAGTGCCATGATGATAACTGGGGCATGTCTTTTTATCTTTGTAATTTTCCCTCCCGAATTTCTATGGAATGGAAGTTTGTCTGCTGGATTATGGTCATGGGGATTAATCTTTGCTTTATTTGGAACTGTAATCCCTCCCCTTTTCTATGCTTATGGTATTCCACAAACTGGAGTAGGACTTAGCAGCATTCTAAGTTCTGCTGAATTACCCGTAGCTGTTTTCTTTTCAAGTTGGCTTTTGGCTGAAGAGGTGACTGGTCTGCAATGGGTGGGCGTTGCTACTATTCTTTTCGCAATAGTGGTAGCTAATGTTAAGAAGGCTAAAAGCCCCCTAACTCGCTAGCTAGCGGGGAACTGGTCGAACAGAATAGTGTCAGTACTAACAATAAACTGTATCTCTTTTTATTTCTATTCCTAATATTATGTACAAATTATTAATTACAATTTTTGAAATTAAAAAGCAGATTTAATCCCGTGAGTCTTCCCCCTTTGGGAGAATTAAAAGGGGGCTGGGTTAGGAAGCTGTCCACTCCGAAGGATTATCTCTCCATTCTTTTAAAGTGGCTAACTCGTCATTTTGAATTAGTTTTTTTACTAAAGCCTCTTCAAGCAAATGTGGGTAATCGCTTAAACACACCAACTTGATATTGGCTTTTTCAAAGTTTTCAACTGCTACATCAAAACCATAAGTGAAAATAGCCGCCATACCTAAAACTTCTGCTCCAGCTGATTTTAGAGCTTCTGCCGCTTTAATAGAACTACCACCTGTTGAAACCAAATCTTCTACTAATACAATTTTTTGACCTTTCTCTAATTTACCTTCTACCAAATTCTCCATCCCATGTCCTTTTGGCTTGGAACGCACATACATAAAAGGAAGATCCAATGATTCGGCAACCAAAACACCCTGTGGAATACCTGCAGTAGCAACACCTGCAATTGCTTCTGCGTCAGGAAATTGCGACCTTATTACATCGGATAAATAATGCTTGATAATACTACGGGTTTCAGGAAAAGAAAGCGCTAATCTATTATCGCAATAAATGGGGGATTTCCAACCTGAAGCCCAGGTAAAGGGTTTAGCAGGTCTGATTTGGATAGCTCCAACATCTAACAATTCTAAAGATATGGCGCGTGCAATTTCCGGTTTGGCGATGGTGATCATGAAAAAGTTTTGATTTAAATTCCCTGCAAATTTAAGGTTTTTATTCGCAAGGCTGAAATAAAAGATAGATTAAGAAATGGATAATTTACTGCTTACTTCCTGATGTAAAGGAATCAAATGTCTATTTATAATCGTCCATATTATGGTATCATCAATATTATCATAAGAATGTATTAACCTATTTCTCAAGCTTATAATTTGGGAGGCAAAATTTAATTGAGCTTCATCTGAAGTTTTTAAATACTTATTTACTGCTTCTCCAATAATCCCCAATTGTCTTTCAATTGCAGATTTAGTTTTATAATCATCACAATAGTCTTCAAAAGAATTAATATCTTCCATGAATGAATAAATCAGCTCAATAGAAGTGATAATATCAGACAAGTACTTTCTCTCCCTGTCCGTCATAAATTTCAACCTTAGTTTCTTCTATACTTTTTTTGAGATATGGATTTTTAAGAGAGTCCGCTGTTAATAAATCAACCTTATTAGAAAAAAAAGTCTCCAATTTGTCCCAAAGAGACATTAAAGCTTCACCCCTGTCCAAAGGATTATCAATATCCAAATGAACCAATAAATCAACGTCACTTTTTTCAAAGTCAAATTTATCAGTAATTGAGGAGCCAAAAGCATACATTTTCTCTACCTTATGTGCTTTACATATACCTTCGAAGATATCGCTATTATTCCTTATGAAATCAAATAAGTACATATTCAAATATAATGATTTTAGAATTACCGTTCAGGGGAAAATGCAAATACTTAAACCTTTATAATCTAAGGTTTTATCATCCCACCAAATTCAACATCCCCATTTTATCCATCTTTAATTTACCTTCATCATCTAATTTTCGCACAGCAGTTATTACTTTTTCTTTAGCATACCCGTCAATATTTTCTGAAAGTCTTTCAATATTCAAATGGGAATCTTTCAGGATTTGTAGTATTTTCTGCTCCAGATCTTTATCCTGATGTACTGATTTTTTTTCATTGATGCAGACATCGCATACTCCGCATTTCTCCTCTTTATATTCTCCAAAATACTGTAGTAATTTTAAAGTTCGACAGACTAAATCATTTTCAACATAATTTTTCACTGCCATCAATTTCTCATATTTGCTTTTTTTCCGTTCTTCCAGTCGCTTTTTATTCAAAGGCAACTTATTTGCATCATGACGCGCTTCCAAAAAGGTTAATTGAGGAGAATCAGATTTGGGTGAATAATCCATGACTCCTTCCTTATCTAGGTAATTCAATTGTTTTACTACCTCTTGTGGACTCATTTCAGCCATTTTGGCTATTTGCAACTCATTAATAAAAATTACTTGCTGATAAATATCCCCACCATAAATTCGCAAAACCGTTTTAATTAGCTTTTCAAATTTGGCATTAGCAATTTCATAGGCATACAAATCCTTAAAATCTAAATTGATATGCAAACCTGAAGGACGATAGAACTGCTCATTCAATTGAATAAAACCTTCTTCCTCCAACACTTTTAGCGCATGGAAAACGGGAAAAACTTCATAGTTATAATGTTGGCAAAAATCCTGAATTTCAAAATTATAGCTTTGCATTTCGCCTGAACCAATAGCAATTTTAAAATAATTAGCCAGCGACTGATAGAGCTTTTTCAGAAAATCAAATTCAGGATGAGCCAATTCATGTTTTTCTTCCATTTCCTTAAAATCCTGAGGATGATAAAGTGCAACTGCAAAAGCAGGTTTCTCATCACGCCCTGCCCTGCCCGCTTCCTGATAATAGGATTCTAGATTATCAGGCAGTTCCCAATGAATTACAGTGCGCACATCGGGCTTGTCAATGCCCATTCCAAATGCATTCGTGGCTACAATAATTCTGGTTTTATCTTTCAACCAAGCATCTTGCTTGGCATTTCGATCGGCTTGTGAAAGTCCAGCGTGATAAAAATCAGCTAAAAACCCATTTTCCTTAAGTAATTCAACAATTTCTTTTGTCCGCCTACGATTTCTAGCATATACAACAGATGTACCTCCAATTTTCCTTAAAATTTCAAAGAGCTTTGCTTCTTTATTTTCAACATTTCTTACGGAGTAAGACAAATTATCACGAGCAAAACTCTTTTGAAAAAGCTTCCCATTTTTGAAATTCAGCTTCTCCTGAATATCAATTTTAACATCCTCAGTCGCAGTGGCAGTTAAAGCAATACAAGGCAAATCAGGGAATAATTCTCGAAAGTTGGCAATCTCCAAATAAGGTGGACGGAAATCATAACCCCATTGGGAAATACAATGCGCTTCATCTATCGCTAACAGATTCAGATTCATTTTCTTCACCCTCTCCAGAAATAAATCAGTTTTCAATCTTTCTGGAGAAACGTATAGAAATTTGTAAGCTCCATGAGCCGCATTATCCAACTGTATATCAATTTCCCGATAAGTCATACCCGAATAAACTGCAGCTGCAGGAATTTTTCTTCTCTTTAATTGCTCTACCTGATCCTTCATTAAAGCGATTAGCGGTGAAATTACTAAGCATAGGCCTTCACTCATTAATGCAGGCACTTGAAAACAAATGGATTTTCCCCCGCCCGTTGGCAACAAAGCCAGCGTATCATTTCCTGAGGTTACGGAATTGATAATTTCCTCCTGCATACTTCTGAAGGCTTCATAGCCCCAGTACTTTTGGAGAACATCAATGGCTTTTGGGTTTTGCATAGAGTTTGAGAAGATAATTTATGAAATTACCAAGTTGGAGTTTCCTTATTCAAAAAGGCTGCTATTCCTTTTTTGCAATCTTCCGAAGCTCGGGCTTTGGCATTTTGCTCAGCAGCATATTGCAGACCTTCTTCTAAACCCTTTTCTTGTACTTCAGCTATCATTTGCTTGGTAAACGCCATGGATTGTCCGGAATTATTTTGAATTAATTGCTGAGCAAAATTATAAACCGTTTCTGAAAGCTTTTCGGCTTCAACCACTTCATTCACTAAACCCATTTTTTGGGCATCAATTGCCTCATATAGCTTGCCTGACAAAAGCAATTCTTTAGATTTTCCTTCTCCTATTTTTCTTAATAAAAACACTTTAACGATGGCTGGAATAAAGCCTATTTTCACTTCCGTATAGCCGAATTTTGCATGTGGAACGGTATAAGAGAAATCGCAAACCGTGGCTAAACCGCAACCTCCCGCTAAAGCATGTCCTTGAATTTCTGCAATCACTACTTTTGGGTAAGTATAAATCTCATAGAAAAGCTCTTTCAAATGATTAGAGTCTTCCAGGTTTTCTTCATAAGTATTGTCTTGTAAACCTTGAATATAAGCTAAATCAGCTCCGGCACAAAAAACTTTTCCTTCTGCCCTCAGCACAATTACTTTTGCATTATCATTATCCTTCAACTGCGCAAAAGCTTTCTTCAGCTCTCCTACAAATTCATAACTCAATGCATTCCTTTTTTCTGGTCGGTTTAAAGTGATATACCCAATTCTGTCTTTAATTTCAATTTTCGTTAATTCCATAGTCTAAAGTTTCCATTCAAAAGCACCTTCTTCCGGCACTATGTAATAATCTAAATTTTCCTCCTCAAATTTAGCTTTAAAGTTTTGAATGTTATAATAAGAATTAGAAGCATCTAGTATAATCTTCTTGGGTTTGAAAAAATCGATTAACTTTTTGGGGTTTTGCAAAGCATTATTGCTGATAATCAATAAATCTATATCAATCGGCTTTTTAAAGGTTATATTTTTATCCAATCCCTGATGCCAATGTATAATCCGTTTATCCTCCCAAATAGTTAGCTTCAAACCATTAAAATCCTCAAAAAGCTCCTTTTGATTATTGGGCTCAAAATGATCAGGATGAAAATCAGCTATTCCACCATGTAATTGACTTGGGTAAACGTGAAATCTAAGTTTATTTTTATCATTGGCCAATTCATCTTCCACTTTAAGATATTGTGAGAATCCGTTTCTGATAGCTAATGCATGATGATTTCCAGTGTCATACACTATCAATTTCTTCTCTTGAAAATTCTCATATTGACGTAAACAAATACTCGCACTCATCAAAAACAAGCTCAAAACTGTCAATTTCATATAATTTATTTTCTTCTCTGAAATGAATAAGGCAATAAAGAATATCGCAATATAAATCAGCCAGCTTTCAGCTGTATTAATGTAAATACCATCAATTGTACTATTGGGAAGGTAATCCAGACTGAAGACCAAATAATTAATGATTTGAATAAAATAATCAATTAAATAACCAATCCACTCCGCTGCCCATTCCCAAAAAGAAATAATCATTAAAAACAAACTACTGTTGAGGATGACAAATGCTGCAGGAATTACAAGTAAATTTGATAAGAAAAAATAAGTCGGGAATTGATGAAAATAAAGCAAGCCCAATGGAGCAGTGGCCAACTGAGCTGCTATGGAAACACAAGTAATGGCCCAGATTTTATCCCATAAAACAAATTTAAACTGTAATAACCCATATAATTTTGGCTGGAAAAAGACTATTCCTAATACAGCTAAATAAGACAACTGAAACCCAACTGAAAACAACAAAAATGGATTGAAACTCAACAGGACAAAAGCAGAAGCTGCCAAGGTATTGTAAATATTGGTTTGTCTTTTCATGGCTTGAGCCAAAATGATAAAGCTAAACATCATAGCTGCCCTTTGTACAGAAGGTGATAACCCCGTAATAAAGGCATATGCCCATAAAACAGATATATTGATAATAGCAAAAAAGACCCTGCCTCTTTTACGATTTCGCCACCTCTTAAGCAGAGTGGAAACAATCAAAAAGATGATCCCAACATGTAAGCCACTTACGGCTAAAACATGCATGGCACCTGCGGCAGCATAAGCATTTCGCAAATCATTATCGAGTTCATCTTTAATCCCTAAAGTTAAAGCTTTGGCAATGGCTAAAGAACGATCATTTGGAATGTATTTATTCATAATACCCTCCAAGTATTGACCTGTTTTAATGGAAGAAGCCATGACCAAATTCCCTTGTTCTTCGTCAAGCTTTAGCCATTTACCAGATTTAACATATTGCTTGTGATAGATTTGATCAAAACCTAAAAATCGCTTATAATTAAATTCTAGTGGATTTTTCGGGGGCTCTAATTCACTTATTCTTGATTTGACTAGTAATTGATCACCATATTGTAAAGCTTTTGAAAGGCTATCTTTTTGGAAATAAATCATGGCATTTCCACTATAATTTTGCCATTCATTATTAAGTAAAACTTGTTGAATTTCTACTTTAAAGCCATGCGTTTTTTCAGTGGTTTTTCCTTCATTTATCAAAATGGCTTGAAAAGCTTCAATCTCTTCTGCATTTACTTTGAGCAAATGCTTTTCATCATGCTTTTCTGATTTCCAAAAAGCATTGAGATAACCAAAAGAAAAACAGATTAAAAAAGCTAAAACAGCAAAGGAAACGGATTGAAATGTAGGAAATTGATAGCCTCTAAAAAATTGTACAGCAATATACAAAACAGCTATTCCACTAAATAAAATCAGAATAATATTAAAAAAATCAGGAAGGAAAGTGCCAGCTACTATTCCAAGTGCCATGAAAAGTACTAAACGGATAAAGGCGTATCGGTTCCAAGCTTGTTGCATATACTAAAGTAAATAACAAGCTGGAAATAGCCAATTGCTTGAACTAAAAGTTTACTAGCTGTAGAGCTTTTTAACTCTTACTACAAGAAATCTTATTGTTTAATGAGCATCAGAAGATGTCGCCATTAATCATTCATCATCTCCATCTGATAATGCATAATATTGCACTCCTCAAACTGATCGCCTACTTTCTCAAAACCAAAACGTGAATAAAGTGATACAGCAGGAATTTGTGCATGCATATACATTTTCTTGCCTGAAGCTTTCGGGTTTTCTTTGATGTTATCTATTACTGCTTGAACCAAAGCTTGCCCAACGCCTCTTCCTCTATGTGATTGCAAAACTGCAAATCTTTCCAGTTTCATTCCGTTATCGGTAAATCTCCATCTGGCCGTTCCGCAGGGAATTCCGTTCTCATCAGTAGCTATAAAATGAGTAGAAATATCTTCAAATTCATCATATTCCTCATTACGGGCAACATGCTGTTCTTTCACAAATACCTCTTCGCGTATAGCAAATATTTGTTTTAGTTCGTCTTGGGTTTCAACTACTTTTACTGATATCATTTGTGTTCTTTTTCAATCAGGGCATCATTTTTATCGTAGGCTTCTATAATTTGTTTGACTAGTTTATGTCTTACTACATCTTCACCTTTTAAATGCACGATACCAATTCCTTTAATATCCTTTAATATTTGAGTGGATTCAATCAGTCCTGATTTTTGTTTTTTAGGCAAATCAACTTGACTCATATCACCCGTGATAATAGCCTTTGAATTAGGCCCCATTCGGGTTAAGAACATTTTAATTTGCATAGGAGTAGTATTTTGCGCTTCATCCAGCAAAATGAATGCATTATGCAAAGTCCTACCCCTCATATAAGCCAAAGGAGCAATTTCAATCACCCTGTTTTCTTGATAATATTTTAATTTTTCTGCAGGCACCATATCGTCCAAGGCATCGTAAATTGGACGCAAATAGGGATCGATCTTTTCCTTCAAATCACCTGGTAGAAAACCTAAATTTTCACCTGCCTCCACCGCTGGGCGTGTTATAATAATTTTTCGTACTTCTTTATTCTTTAGGGCTTGCACTGCCATTGCAACAGAAACATAAGTTTTACCCGTACCGGCAGGGCCAATTGCAAAAACTAAATCATTTCGTCTTACCGCTTCTACTAATTTGATTTGATTAGGTGTTTTGGCTTTAATAGCATAACCCTTAGTCCCAAAAACCAAAGTTTCATCTGCATTAACATCCAGTTTTTTCTGGCTTTCTTCATGCTCCTCATTCAAATAGGTCTTCACACTGTCTTCGGTGATTTTTCCAAATTTATGGTAATGAGTGACCAATGAATGCACAATCTGATTGATTCGAATAATCTCGGGCGTACTTCCTTTTATTCTAATTTCATTTCCCCTTGAGATGATTTTAGATTTAGGAAAAGCTGATGAAAGCTCATTAATGTTACGATTTTCAACTCCTAAAAAATCCACCAGGGATACATTTTCTAAAGTGATGACTTTTTCTACCAAATGATTTTCTTATTTATGTTCTCTCAATGTGTTAGTACTGAAATTTATGTAGTTTTGTTTTTAACAAATTTAACAATAATTCGACTTTTTGTATGCCTTTGATCACTTTTCTATCAGATTTCGGTTGGCGCGACCATTATGTGGCAGCGGTAAAAGCCAAAATACTGAGTGAAGATACTAATCTTCAGGTGATTGACATATCTCATAACATTAAAAAGCATGATATCATTCATGCTGCACATGTTTTAAAATCAGTATATCAAGATTTTCCTGAAGGTAGTGTTCATTTGGTTGCGGTCAATTCCCTATCCGAACCCAATGAAGCACTGATTGCCATCGAAATCAAAAATCATTTTTTCTTAGGTAGTAATAATGGTTTGCTTAGTCTGATCAGGGAAAAAGACCCTGACAAGGTGGTGAAAATAGCTTCAGAAAAAAACTTAGAAGGTAATTTCCCTACTAAAGATATATTAGCTTCCAAAGCCGTTAAAATATTGAAATCCAAAAACTTGGATGGAATAGGCGAAGATATGAAAGTAGAGGATTTTAAAAGATATATAGTACCAAAAGTAAAAGCGACAAGGGAAATTATCCAAGGCCATGTAGTGCATATTGATGATTATGGAAATCTTATTACGGATATTCAGAAATATGATTATGATATTCTAAGCAAAGGAAAATCCGTACAAATTAAATTCAGGAATTATGCATTGACTGGAGTTCAACAGCACTATCATGAAAGTCAAGGTGGTGAAGCTTTTGCTATTTTCAATGATCAAGGTGTTTTGGAAATTGGTATTAAGCAAGGAAATGCTGCTGAGCTGCTTGGCATGGAATATAATAGCATGGTGAGTGTGAAGTTTGGGGAGTATTGAAAAGTTGGAAGTTGGAAGCTCGAAGTTTGATGGGTGTCGATCCCTAAATAGCATTGACCGTTTTGGTTTAAAATTTATGCCTATCTCAACATAAAAACTAATTCTTTGCTCCATTTCCATTTGCTGCATAACTAAATGGTATAACAACTCGAACAGGCACTGGTTCTCCCCTTTGAAAAGCAGGATACCATTTAGGCATTAAATTAATTAACCTAATTAATTCATTCTTTACAGCTTCATTTATTTGACCATCCGGTTTCATAAATTCTATATCATTAGCAGTCCCCTCTTCAGTTATGGTAAATAAAACATAGACAATTCCTGAAAGATCCTTCTCTTGTACCTTAGCAGGATATCTAAAGTTGGCAGCAAAATATGCTTTTAAATTTTCCATCCCACCAAAAAAATTGAAGGACTTTTCAACTAATGTAAAACCTGGATTCTCATTACTCTCCAACCCATCTAAGAGTTCAGAATAATACTCAGCTGAATCAAATTTCTGCAATTCTGATGGACCGTCATACTCTCCTATCCCTACATTTACTTCATTCAATTGGTAAATTGTCTCATTGAGTTCTATAGTATGGGGATTCTTTCTTGATAAAATTGTAGTTACATTTTTTTCATATGACATATGTGTAGTCACCACTGTTATCTTTCGTTTATCACTTTCTAGTTTAAAAGTTCCATCAGAACTAGAAGTGGTTCCTACGGTACTTCCTTGAATAATAATAACAGCAGATTGTATTGGTTCCCCAGTAGATTCATCTAAAATTTCACCTTCAAAAAGGTTTTGTGAGTGACTAGAAAATGATAAAAAAAATAAAACAATTAATAGTATCCGTTTATCAATCATGAAATTGGGTTTAGTTAAATCTAATATAATTTTAAAATTATTAAATTTTTAATACTTAACATAAATCTATTTTATGAAAATCATGAATTGGAAAACTACAATAAACTTTAAAAATTAAATTCAAATACCATTTCAAATAAATGACCTAGTCATTAAATGCAATAGGAGCAGCCAGTAATTGATCAGGAATACCGAATGCATCAGTAAGTGCAACGGCATCTTGACGGATTTCCCAACATAATTGATTGACCATTTTCCTTATAGCTTTGGTTTTGACTCCTTCCATATAACCTTGCTCTAAATACCAGCCTTTGTTTTGCTCTAAAGTGTGCAGGGCATATAATTGACATAATTGCTGTAATGCTTTTTTGCAAGCTGCATTTTGAGTGGTTTCAACCGCCAATTGAAAACGTTCCAACACTTTCCTTTCAATATAGGATTGACCTACATTTACTAGATGATGTTGTGCAACGTTAACAGCATCAAAGGAATCCATACCATCATCAACCAATCTTTTAATACGCTGTCCGGCTGAAGCCACTATTGCTCTTTCTCTATATTTGAATGCATTCAAATGAAATTCAAAATCCAATAAATGCTTTTCATCTGTGCTTCGAACTGTGATAGGATTCTTTTCCGTAAATGAAGTTTTAGCTTGCTTACTCAGATAATTAAAAATAGTAATAAAATTCATATCCCCCATTTCCCTTTTGAATTCCGTCAAACGACTTTTAGCAACCAACTGCATCAAGACCGTATTATCTCCTTCAAAAGTGGTATAAACATCTGTGTCGTTTTTTAGGGCATCTATCCTATTTTCTGATAGGTAAGCTTTTCCTCCACAGGCCTCTCTACATTCTTGTAATGCTTCTGTTGTAAACCATGTGCCATAAGCTTTCATTCCCGCAGCTAATGCCTCAATTTCTTGTCCCTCATCTTCTGATTTGGTTAGAAAGCGATTAGTCAAATATTTTAAAGCAAAATGGAGGGCATAACTTTTGGCCAACAGAGGCATTAATCTCCTCTGGTGCATTCTATAATTTAAGATAGGAACTTCCTCCCCACCTTCTGGACCGAATTGCCTTCTTTTATTTCCGTATCTTATAGCAATTGTCAAACCTGATTTTGTTGCTGATAAACCAGAACGAGGAATTCCGATTCTCCCTCCGACCAAAGTTCCTAGCATGGTAAAAAACCGCTTATTATCAGATGAAATAGAACTTTGGAAATTACCATCCTCATCAACCGAAGCAAATTTATCGAGCATACCCTCTTTTGGAATTACTACTTTATTAAAAGCAATCAATCCATTATCAACCCCATTTAAGCCCATTTTAGGGCCGCAATCTTCAATCTCTACACCAGGATGTAGCTCTCCTGATTTATTTCTTAACGGAACAACAAATGAATTCACCCCATAATCTTCTCCGTCAATAATCAATTTGGCAAAAACCGTGGCTTTTTGTCCATGCAAGGCCGCATTTCCAATATATTCCTTTCTGGCATTTTGATGGGGAGTTTGGATGGTAAAAGTTTTATCCTGATGGTTATAAGTAGCAGTGGTTTCAATCCCCCTCACATTGGAACCATGATTGGTTTCCGTCATAGCAAAACATCCTGGAAGCTCCAAAGTGCCAATATGCTTTAAATATTTTTGATGATGTTTTTCAGTTCCTAAGAAATAAATGCTCATTCCCCAAAGCCCGAATTGTACGCCAAATTTAATGACCATACTTAAATCATGATAGCTCAACGTTTCCATGATGGTGAAATAGCCTTCCATATCAGCCCTGCCACCAAATTCTCTTGGAAAAGCCCAAGAACCGTAGCCTTCTTTAGCTAATAATTTACACCATTCTAAAACTTGTGCTCTTTGATCAGCTATTTTTTCATGCTGATGATAAGCAAATTCAGGTTTAGTTAAAGTGTTTTTTACTTTTTGAATCAATTCTATTTTGGAACCATCCAAGACTTCTTGCATCAATTTTGGATCAAAAGAAGATTTTGATTGTTGCTCGGATGTAATAGTGGAATGACTATCCTCAAATCGGTAAGCTGCTTCATTAAAAATTAAGCCTAATTCCGTTTCAGCTTTTTGAAATGCTTCTTGATCCTTTTCAGATATTTTTAATTCATGCCCATTTTGATTGGCCTTTACCAATTGTATTCCAAGGGTGGTTAAGTTTTTTAGATTTTGAGGCTTGATAAATTGGATCTGGTTTTTCCAGCTTTTCAGTTCTTGGGCTGTCGGCTTTTGATTGGGATTCAAATACTGCTCCAATATATCGGCTTCCTCTTTTTTCAACCATGGCTGAGCTTTAATCAATTTTTTCATGATTTTAATATCAGTCTCAGTGAGATTAAAATCTTCCCACAGCGTGAAATAGAAAGGTAAGAATATGTAAAGATTAGGGTTTTGTGAAAATAAGATAGAATTCAGCATGGGCTCTATTAATTTAGAAAATCAAAAGAATAAACGTATAAGATTAGGCATAGTTTAGACAGCTCCTTAAGCCACAATGGGGAAATTAGGTCTGTGCTTTAGATTCAGAAAGAAATTTAAGCTTGTCAAGCAGTAAGGTCGCTCTTACAGAGCTTAGGTTATACTAACAGATTGATGTTACCATAAGTTGGCTCCGATGGAGCCATATATATATATATAAAGGTTTAGTTACCTTAATCTTAAATATATCTTTTCTCGAGTGAATGAACTAATTAGAATTGAAAAATTTATCCTTAGTTCCAGAGAAACTAACTTATGGTAATAATAAGTCAATAAAATATCTGTAAGTTCCGTAGGAACGACCTTATATTTTTAGCCTTGCAGAGCAATACTGAATTCAAACAAGTTAATTTCCGATTAGCACTTCCATATAGAATCCCTACTCACAATACTGCCTTATATAATAATTCACACTATCATCACCCATATTTTTAGCCCTGTTCCAATCGTCACAAGCTTTAATATCATCTTCCAACTGGTAATAAATATTTCCTCTCAATTTGTAGAATGAAGCATCCTCTGAATTTAATTCAATGGCTTTATTCAAGTCTTTCAAGGCTGGTTGATAATTCTCTAGTACAGCTTTTACATTTCCTCTGTAATAATAAGCGGAAGCATCCTCTGGATTTAGCTGCACCACTTTGTCATAATCCTGTAAAGCTCCTTCCCAATTTTCAGTTTCCTCGCGTAAAATAGCTCTGTTGTAATAAGCATCGGTGTTTTCTGGCTCTAAAGTAATGGCTTTTGAGTAGTCCTCCGCTGCAAGGCGAACATCGCCTAAATACAGAAAGCATTGGGCTCGGTATAAATAAATACTCGGATTTGAAGGATTTGCTTCTGCCGCCCGATTGAAATCATCTAATGCCGCTTGGTAATCTTCTAATTCCAAATAAGCTCTACCCCGCTTGAAATAGGAGTCTGATTTTATGACATCAGCTTGTATAGCTCTTTCAAAATAGGAAATAGCCCCCACCCAATCCTCTAAAGCATAATAGGATTCCGCCTTAATATAAAATGCATTGGGATTCCCCTCGCCTAAATCTTCTAGCTTATCTACATCCTCAATTACTCCAACATAATTTTTTTGTTCATATCTAGCTGAAGCTCTGTTTTCGTAAGCTCTGGCATATTCACTGTCAGTAGCTATAGCTTTATCATAATCTTCTACTGCTGGTTCCAATTTCCCTGTAAGTTGTTTGGCCTTACCTCGATTATTAAAATAAACAGCTTCCTTAATTCCACCATCAATCGCAGTATTATAATCACTTATAGCACCCGACAAATCCTCTAAACGAAATTTAGTATTTCCACGCAAGGCAAAAGCCTCATAATTCTCCTTATTAGATGCTATGGTCGTGTTGAAATCTTCCAATGCTTTTTTCCAATTATCTAAAGCATAATGAGTTTTCGCTCTTAAGAAATAGAGTTGATCTGCATTACTTCCATATTCATCTGCCTTATTAAAATCTGATAATGCAATTTCATATTCCTCCTTTTGAAAATTAATTTCCCCTCTATTAAAATAGGTTTCCGGATGTTCATCACCAAATGTAACTGCTTGATTTAAATCATTGTACGCATTATCCAATTCACCTAATTTATAATAGGCGTTACCTCTCCCGTAAAACACATCCGAAGATTGATTTCCAGTTTGAAAAGCTTGTGTCATCATTTCAATTGTATGTGGATAATTTTCTAAATTATAGTAGCATAACCCCAACCTGACAAAAGTATCATTGTCTGTTTGCCCTAATTCGGTTGCTTTATTTAAATCATTGAGCGCTTCTTGATAAGCTTCCATTTCAAAATAGGCATTTCCTCTATTTAATATGGCTTGTCCGTAATTTTCATCCACAGAAAGGGATTGATTATAATCCAAAATGGCTTGCTCGAATTGATCCAATTTAGCTTTTGCTTTCCCTCGATTATTATAAATAATGGCATCCCTCTGGCCCAACCCTATTGCTTCATCATAGGATTTAATGGCATCTTTATATCTATCTTCTCTAAAAAGAGTATTGGCATAATGATAATGTGTTTTAGTATTTTGCGTACCCAAAGCAATTGCCCTTTGCAAAAATTTACTGGCTTCCTCATATTGTTTCCCCTCATAAAGTGCATTCCCTAAATTCTCAATTACTTTTTTATCAGAAACACCTTTATCAACCGCTTTGGTTAATTGTTCAGCGGATTGCCTAAAATTCTCCATCTCAAAAAAAGCATTTCCCATTTTGGCATATAAATCACCATCATTAATACCCCCTTCTTCTGCTTTCTGAAAATCACTGACTGCTTGTCTGTATTCTTCTCTTTCATACAAAATATTCCCTTTGAAATAGAACAACTCTGCATTTTTAATACCGCCACTAATGGCAGACTGCATATTTTCCAGAGCTTTATCTTTTTGCTCGGTTTTGTAATAAGCTAATCCTAGCATTTCTGCTACCTCAGGACTTTTCTTCTCAGTTTTTTCTAAATCAGCTATGGCAGATGAATATTTTTTTTGTTGATAATATGCTGTTCCTCTATTTAGTAAGGCTTGATCATAATTAGGTTCTTGAGCTAGAGCCAAATCATAATCTGAGATGGCCTCTGAAATTTTATCTTGTAAAAATTTAGCTTTACCCCTATTGTTATAAATAATAGCTTCTTTTGCGCCTAAACTTATTGCTTTGTCATAAGACTCTACTGCTTTGATTAAATTTTGGGCACGGAAATATAAATCCCCCAAAGTGGAATATACCGTTGTATTTTCACTTCCTTTTTGGGAGGCTTTAGATAAGTCGGATATGGCAGGATCTGCAGATTTCAATTCATTATGAGCCAATCCTCTTTTTTCATAAAGGGTAAGACTGCTTTCTCCTTGTTCTTCCGCTTTGGTTAAAGCATCCGTTGCGTTTTTATAATTCCCTTCTTCAAATTGTGACTGTCCCAACGCAAAATAAACCGATTGATTGTTGATACCGCCTTGAATAGCTGTATTTAACGCCCTCGATGCTTCCTCATAATTCTCTACTTTAAAATAAGATAGCCCCATCAATTCATAATTTTCACCTGACCTGTCACCCGCTTGTAGAGCTTGTTTAAGATTTTCAATAGCTGAGTTGAAATCACTTTTATTGTAATAAGCCTTACCTAATCCAGAAAATAGACCGGCTTCTTTTATACCACCATCTTTGGCTTTTTGTAAGGATGAGATCGCTTGATCCCAATTTTTATCTTCTAATGCCAAATATCCTTGGTACAGAAATAGTCTTTCTCCATTAGCTCCTGAGGACATTGCCCTTTCAATATTAATTTTGGCTTCCTGAGTATTACCTGTTTCATATAATAGAATAGCATATTGCTCAAATACCTCAGGGGATTTTGCTCCGGCTGCAATGGCTTTTTTGAAATAAGCTATAGCTCCTTCGTTCCTATTTAAAAGCTTACTTGCCATGGCTGCATTCTTGAAAAGACTGCTGTCACTGATTTCAAAAGAAATTGCTCTTTCCAAATTGGACAGTGCCTCCTCGTAAGTTCCTTTTTCAAATTGAGCAGTACCCAATAGCTGGAATATTCTACCATCGTTTGCTCCTCTTTGTACTGCCGCATTGAAATCGGTAATCGCTTTATCCGAATCCCCTACTTTCAAATGAGCCATTCCTCTTTTTCTAAAAATTTCCGCCTCATTTTTCCCACTATTGATGGCTTTATCAAAATTTATGATGGCTTTGGAGTGATTTTCAGCATTAAGATAAGCTTCTGCCAATTGTAAAAATATATCAGCATCATTTGTACCTTCTTGAATGGCTTTTTCGTAATCTTGGATGGCATTTTCCCAATTTTCTATTTTGTAATATGCTGCGCCCCTATTTTCCAAGGCTGTTTGATAATTAGCCTTTAAACCCAAAGAGGTAGAATAATCCGCAATGGCCGTTTCATATTTTTCGGTCAAAAATTTGGCTTTCCCCCTATTGTTAAAAAGCACTTCTGATTCATAGCCTAATTTCTCTGCTTTGTCGTAAGCTTCAATTGCTTTGACATAAGCATCGTTTTTAAAATGTGCATTCCCCAAATAAAAGCTGGCTTGTGGGTCTTCATATTTTAATTCACTTGCTTTTTCCAAATCAGGAATGGCTTGGCTGATTTGATCTAATTCATAATGAGCAATACCTTTATAAGCATGCCATTTGGCTTCATTCACTTTATCATCTTGCCCTTGAGCAAAATCATTAATGGCTTCGGTATATTTCTTTTGTTCAAAATAAGCAAATGCCCTAATGGAATAAGCCCTAGGACTCGATTTGATTTTTAAAGCATTGCTCAAATTACTGATGGTTTGATCATATTTTTCGGCTTCAAATGCAGAATACCCAGCCATTTTCCATGCAAAATCATCTCTCGGATTATCATTGGCGAATTGTTCAAATGCACCCAAAGCTTTGGACCAATCTTTATCAGCATAGGCCTTTAAGGCTGAAAATAAATTGGCATTGGCCTTAATTTTTTGTGCAAAATTGGAAAAACCATTAGTGATTGAATTAGCCTTATCCAATCTGCCTAAATCAATAACCACCGCTCCGTTTACACCTTGAGCCTCGTTTAGAATGAGTCCTTCAATATTATTACCTGAAACCACAACAGCACCTATAGCCGATTTACTCAGGTTATCAGGAATTACGGCAAAAGTTCCATATCCTTCAATCACAGAAGATTGAGAAATATTTGATTCACTGGATTTAGTTTTTTGAATTTCAGTTGTTTGTAAAAGCTTAATTGTGTTGCCCTCCTCTAGTTTTCCAGTACTGATAGAGGCTTTTTGAAATTTGGTAGTCAAATTATTATCAACTGCAAATTTCACTAAACCAGTAGCAGGATCATGGGCATTGAATGTGGATATATTATGTATGCTACTGTCCATAGTAAAAACCTTGGCACTAGTAGCCCCAATAAATAAATTCTGATGAGTAACCCCTGTTCCTTGCCCGTCTAAAATGATAGCTGTTCCTTTTTGTAAAGCTTGACCTGAATTATCATAAGTTTGAACGAAATATAAACTCTGTTCTACCTGAGAGAAAACAGCAAAAGTGCTTAAAGAAAAAATGAATGCGAATATATATCTGTAAATTTTCACCATAAATCATTGATTTAAAAAGATTGACGAAAATTATTGAATTTTTGGCGCTTATGGAAGAAAATAACCGCTTTAGTTATACATCTTGCTAAAAGAATCTCAGTTGAGTATATTGAGTCCAAAATTAAATAATCAAACTATGAAAAACACATACCAATATTTTTTAAGCATTTTGCTTTTACTTTTTATAGCTGCTTGCGATCCAACTACAAGAGAGCCTGCCGAAGAAAGAGAAGTCAAAACAGAGGAAAAAGAAGTAAAACAAGGCCCAATCAGCTTGGTGATACACGGGGGAGCTGGCACTATCAAACGTGAAAATATGACAGAGGAGCAAGATGCGGAATACAGAGCAAAACTATCTGAAGCTTTAGAGGCAGGCTATGCTAAGCTGGAATCAGGAGCGCCTGCATTGGATGCCGTGATCGCAGCTATCCAGATTATGGAGGAATCCCCACTTTTCAATGCAGGCAAAGGAGCAGTTTTTACAAATGAAGGTAAAAATGAACTAGACGCAGCTGTTATGGATGGGAAAACCAGAAATGCCGGTGCAGTAGCTGGGGTTTCTACTATCAAAAGTCCAATTTTAGCTGCCCTTTCGGTAATGAACAACAGTCCACATGTAATGATGTCAGGGAAAGGAGCTGAGCAATTTGCAGCCGAACAAGGATTGGAATTAGTTGACCCTGAGTATTTTTTCACTCAAAGCAGATATGATGCATTACAAAGAGTGAAGAAAAGAGAAGAGGAAAAAGATAGAAGCGCAGCTTTATTGGATTTCCCTGATAGTAAGTTCGGAACCGTGGGCTGTGTGGCTTTGGATAAAGATGGAAATATAGCAGCCGGTACTTCAACAGGAGGAATGACTAACAAAAGATATGGAAGAATAGGAGATGCTCCCATAATTGCCGCTGGAACTTATGCTGACAATGCAACTTGTGGAGTTTCTGCTACCGGACATGGAGAATATTTCATCCGTTCTGTAGTGGCTTATGATGTAGCCGCTAAAATGAAATATGCAGGCATGAGCTTGGATGCTGCTGCAAATAAAATCGTCTATGAAGAATTAGTTGAATTTGGTGGTTCTGGGGGCTTTATAGCATTAGATAGAGCTGGAAATATTACCATGCCTTTCAATACTTCAGGAATGTACAGAGGCTATATGAATGAAAAAAATTCCCCTAAAGTATTTATCTATAAAGACGAAGAATAAAAGTTTAGCAAAATATCGATTGAATTTGAAGCCATATCTGATTTTTTGGGTATGGCTTTTTTTTGAGAAAAAATAAAAACAGAAGTTTTATTCATCTAATTTTATTACTAACGTATTTAACTTTTCATGTAAAATTCTTGTTGAATCTATGTTCATCTTATTATAACAATCATTAAACAAAAATGCATTTTCCAAAGATACAAGCTTTAAATTTTGGTAAAATGCACAAACTAGATTATGTTAACAATGACAAACAAGAATTCAATAAAAAATTACAAAAAGGGCTTAATTTTAAATAAATAAACTTGAATGAGATGAATCAATTTTGAATAACTTATGAATTGTATAAAATTAATCTTAAGGTTATCTTAAATAATGTGAATTGATTATCAAATATTAAATGTACTATTCTAATATTTAAAAATTAAAATGATTAAAATTATCCAAGTTGAATACTTTCGTCTAAAAAGTGACTTTAAATGACATATTTACTTGGATTTAGGCTACCTTGTAGTATTAACGATTATTTATGAACAAGAACACAGTAAAATTTAACGCAAACGACAATCCGGAATTTGTAAGTACATTAAGAAAAAGAGTAAAAGAATATTTCAAGGATAACAATATATCCAAATATGCCAACAATGCGATGAGAGTAAAAACTGTTTTCATGCTTTTGTTGTATTTCATCCCTTTAGCATTTTTGCTAAGTGGTGTAGTGAGTAGCTTTGCAGTTGCATTTCCGCTTTATATCATTATGGGCTTTGGAATGGCAGGAATTGGATTATGCGTGATGCACGATGCTAATCATGGAGTGTATTCCAAAAATAATAAGGTCAACAAAGCTTTAGGCTTTACAGCCAACTTCCTTGGTGCTTATCATATTAACTGGAAAATACAACATAATGTATTACATCATTCCTTCACCAATATTGATGAGTATGATGAAGATATTGATAAAAAAGGAATTATTAGATTTTCTCCTCATCAAGAACGCAAGGGTATTTTTAAATTTCAAGCTTACTATGCCCCTCTTCTTTATGGATTGATGACATTCTATTGGCTAATAGCCAAAGATATTGATCAACTAATTAGTTATAATAAAAGAGGGCTATTAAAGGGTCAAAGTTTGACTTTCAAGAAAGCTTTAGGCTTAATGCTATTTAATAAAACATGGTATGTAGCCCTAACATTAGTAGCGCCAATTTTGATCACTGGGATAGTTTGGTGGCAAGTCATTTTAGCCTTTCTATTAATGCAATTTATTAGTGGTCTTGTATTGGCATTGGTTTTCCAACCCGCACATGTTATTACTGAAACTGACTTTTATCAAGTGGACGAAAATGGCAGTGTAGAAAATAACTGGGCAGTTCATCAAATGCGTACTACCTCTAATTTCGGAAATTCTTCAAAATGGTTTTCTTGGATAGTAGGAGGATTAAATCATCAGATTGAACACCACTTATTCCCCAATATTTGTCATATTCATTATGATAAAATTGCGCCAATAGTGAAGAAAACAGCTGCAGAATATGGTGTTCCTTATCATCACCATAAATCTTTTGGTGTGGCACTGAAAAGCCATTTTTCTCTCTTAAATCAACTAGGAACTGGAAGTTATGATAAAAAGGTTAAGGAAATAAAAACTGCCCCTATTCCAGCGGTAGCATAATCCATTTCTAAATCGAAATTAAATTATATCTGAAATCCGTGATTTTAAGAAGGGCAAGACCTCTGCTTTGAACCACGGATTTTTACTTTGCCATATATTGTTTCTTGGAGATGGATGAGGTAGCGGTAAATATTCTGGCCTATACTCTTCAAAAGATTGCACTGTTTTAGTCAGAGATGATTTAGCTTGTTTCCCTAAATAAAAACCCTGTGCATATTTCCCCAACAGTAAGGTCAATTTTACTTCGGTCATAGCCTGGAATAATCTTTTATGCCAAAGTGGGGCACAGATTTTCATGGGTGCTAGATCACCAGATTTCCCTGTTCCAGGATAACATAAGCCCATAGGAATTAAAGCAAAAACCTCCTCATCATAAAACTGATTCTTGTCCACTCCCATCCAATTCCTTAAATTATCTCCACTTTTGTCATCCCAAGGAATCCCAGATTGATGAACAGCAATACCTGGCGCTTGACCAATAATGGCTATTTTACTTTGCGAAGATGCCTGCACTATAGGATTGGCTCCCATAGGCAGATCAGCAAGGCATTCTGTGCAGTTTCTTATATCATGAAGTAAATCATGCATACATCAATTCACATCCCTTTTAGCTATTAAATAATAATTCAATCCGACACTGATCGCTAACCAAGCCAATGCAATTAAGGCACTACTTAATTTCACAAAATCCTGAATTTCCATAAAGACATAACGCTGAAAAGGAATTTCAATCAAATTGTTTACAGCATGGATCGGGAAAAGGGTAATTAACCAGTAATCATCAAACTTATAATTCAATATTCCAACCACAGCTGGCTCTAAGAAGATAGCATAGAAACATAAGCCTATAATCGCAAAGCCGGCTTTTTTCATTAGCACGGAAATCAACATTGCTAGATTCAGAAAGGTTACTAGTTCAAGAAAATGAGCCAGTAGAAATTCCATGTCCATCATATATAAACTAAAACTGAACCCTGAACCATAGAACAGTCCCATTAAGGTTCCCGATAACCAAATAACCAACATATTAAAAAGGGTAAAAGCAAAAATCATAGTTTGCTTAGCCAATAAAAATTCAGTTGGCGACATTCCATCTATGATGTTCTGCCGAATTGTTCTATAGGAATATTCATTAGTAACCGAAATGATTACAATAAAGGCTAAGAAAAACTTGAGATATGATGCTAAATAGGTCAGATTCTGCCACACATCAGGGAAATTATAAAATGGGATGATATCAGGACTAATTCCTTGAAATTCTGCTCCCATACTTGTCATCCATGAAAGGAGTAGTTTTACACTACTTAAAATCAGTAGTAATAGCAAAAAGTAAAGCGAAGCAAGCCTAATAAAAGTCTTATAATTTTTAAGCTTCAACCATTCTATTTGTAAATATTTTAATATCATGACTCAGCGGATAAAAGTTGTAAAAATTGTTTCTCCAGAGATTTATTAATGTAAGCTAAATGGGTTAACACAATACCCTTATCAATTAAAAATTGGTGAAATTCCTGAATCGGACTTTCATTTGATAGTTGCACTTCCAATCTTCCCAAATTATTGAGTTTCATATCTACAAAAGATGGATAACTACCTACTACGGATTTCAAAGTTTCTAAATCTTCCGCTAATAACTCTACTCCCTCATTGCCCATCAAGCTTTCAGCGACTGTACCTTGAAATATTTTCTCTCCTTGTTTCAGAACAGCAAAATGAGTACATACTTTCT
This sequence comes from Marivirga sp., assembly GCF_051117495.1. NCBI lineage: Bacteria > Pseudomonadati > Bacteroidota > Cytophagia > Cytophagales > Marivirgaceae > Marivirga > Marivirga sp. The sequence continues at coordinate 165,231 of NZ_JBNPEF010000014.1, forward strand.
GAACCTCATCCAATAAATGACTTGCTAAAATGATGGTTTTTCCTTGCTCGGCAATATTAACGATTAGTTCTCTGATTTCTGCAATTCCTTGGGGATCTAAACCATTGGTAGGCTCATCCAAAATCAAAACTTCTGGGTCAGAAAGCAAGGCCGAAGCAATGGCTAATCTTTGTTTCATACCGAGTGAATAAGTTTTAAAAGGAGATTTAGCTCTTTGAGCCAATCCCACCTGCTCCAAAACTTCCATGATTCTGCTTTCGGGTACTTCCTTAATTTTGCAGACTATCTTTAAATTTTGAATCCCTGAGAGATAAGGATAAAAAGTAGGGCTTTCTAAAATAGCGCCCAGTCTTCTTCTTTGAGCTGCAGTTGGTTCTTCTCCAAACCATTTATACATGCCAGAATCCTTTTGCACAACACCTAAAAGAATTCCTAAGGTTGTACTTTTACCACTTCCGTTGGGGCCTAAAAGCCCAAAAACTGTTCCTTTTTCAACTTTGAGTTCAAGATTATTAACTGCCTGAATATTTCCATATCGCTTATTCAGACCTGAAATCTCTAATATATTTTCGGCCATAAATCTATTCTTCAGTGCTTTCAGATTGTTTCTCAGTGGAATCACCATTCATTTCCTTATGCATTTTTCTCATCTTCTCTCTATGTTCCTTTTGCTTTTCTTTGTCTTGAATAAAATCGCCAATAGGGCCTAAATCTAAATCCGCTTTCATTAAAGCTGGAACTTGTGAAATATCGAATGTTCCTTCCAGAAAACCAACAAAAAGACCGTCCTTGGTGTCAGCAGAAGCAAAGAGAATATCTTCCCTGCCTTCTGGAGCTTTAATTTCAATATCCGCATTTTCCATTCTAGCAGAAAATATAGATTCCCAATCGTTGAAATCTTGCTGGCTTTTCCATTCAGCATAATCCGCTTTTTTAGATTCCTTATCCCATTTTAGCTGTAATACGTGCAGTTTTTGAATACCTTTTGTTGCCTCAGCAAAATTAGGATCATTTTTGGTATTAATCATTTTCAAATTGCTAGGATAAAGATTAATGTTTAAGGTATGGATATCCTTTTCTTGAAGACTTTTAAGTGGATCTTCAATTTTCTTCTCACAAGCAGAAAAAATAAGAATGCTTAGTATAGATAGAATTAAAATTCGCATGGTCAAATTAGTTTAAATGAAAAAAGCAAGGTAAGCATAAGCCTATCCTTGCTAAAATTAAGTTTATTTTTTGAGATTACTTTTGGTCATCTTCCATATTATCCAATTGCTCAAGATTTTCCATACCGGATATATTTAAGCCTTTCGCCATTTTAGACATTTGCTTTAAGTCGATTTCACCGAAAATGCTTGCAGCTACGAAGCTACTGTCACTTCCTACTAGCATTACCAGCTCACTAACTTTTCCGCCTTTTTCTTGAATTAAGAATCGAATATCAGAATCACCATCTCTAACGGTCATCAATTCATCATATCCTTTCAAAAAGGCTGCATTTGCTTCTGAAAATAAAGCTGCACCATTGCTAGTTTTGCTATTGGCAATCAATTTAATTCCTTTCAAGCCTGAAACTGCTTTTTTCATGGCTTCCTCTTCTTCTCCTTCTACTTCAAAATTGGAGAATAATTCGATCATTCGCTGATTCACTGAAACTATGGTAAATGTCTCGTCTGATGAGTATTTATTATAAAACTTCATGAATTCACTGTTCTGTGCTTGCGCTGCTATGCTTACTAAAGCTAATACAACTATTAATCCTATCTTTTTCATTTTTTTCGAGTTTTAAATATTAAGTAATAATTATTAAGATTTTTATACTATTTTTTTATTGACAGTTGACAAGATTAAGCCTTCAATTTTTTCCAATTGACAAAATCCCTGCTCGTACTTATGATTCATTTCCTTGTCAGATAAAAAATTTGTGTTGTCCACTGTCTATTGTTAAGCATTCTCCGGTCTGACCTCCGGTACTGACCTAATTGTCAAGGTTCTAGAATCTAGACTCTAGGCTCTATTCATCATCCATCTTGTCCTTCTTTTTCCTTTTCTTTTCTGTCTGGTTGAAAAGTATTTTTCACTTTCTCTTGTGCTTTATTAATCATTTCAAGAGAGCTTAAGTGCTTTTTACCGTGATTCATCATGGAAGCCATCAACTCTAAAGTTGCTTTTGCTTCTTTATAGGCTTTTTCTTCTTGCTGAGCCAACTGTTTTTGCTCTTGCTGCTGTGGCATCCACCAAGCGAAGAAACCTAATGCAAATACTACCAAGATAGAGGCGGCAACCTTCATCCAATTCCAGCTGTCTTTTGGCTGTGATTTTTGATGAATCTTGTTCATGACTTTTTCATCAAAATCATCATCCAACCTTAGATTTTGCTTAGCTTCTTCATTGCTTTCAAACCAATCAGCCATTTGCTTCAGCTCTCCATTTAGGCTGTCCTTATTGGCTTTCAGTTCGCTTTTGAACTGCATTTCTTCTACTTGGCTGAGTTCACCCAACCAGTATTTTTCAAGCCATTGTTCGAGTTTTTCTAATGCCATGGTCATTTATTTTTTGCATGCTTGCTTTCAAAAATTTTCTAGAGCGAAAGAGATCAGATTTCACTTGTGCTTCAGATATTTCCAAAGCCTCTGCTATTTCCTGATAACTATTCCCTTCCACTTCCCTTAAAATGAAGACTGTTTTTTGCTTTTCGCTCAATTGCTCCATCACTTCCTGCATAATTTTCCATTGGTCTTGCCACAGGGAAATTGTGCCGGGGTCTTGTCCAAAAGTTTTCTCTAACTTGAGCGAATCCTGATGCTTTTGAACCGTTTTTTTCTTCCTTAGTCTATCCAAGCAAATATTCTTTACTATTTGCATGCCCCAAGCCTCTGGGTTTTCAACTGACTCCCAGTCAGCTCTTTTATCCCAAATCTTAATCAAAGCTTCTTGAGTCGCATCTTTAGCCTCCTCCTCATCTTTCAAAAAGAAAAAGCCAAAGCGGAAGAGCTTATTTTTCTGGCTCAGGTAGATATTTTTAAAGTAGTTTTCTTCGCTCATTACAATAGGTAGATGCACAACTGAAGTGAAAGTTACAGAGAATTTGAATTTATTTTAATAAATATGGATTTAATGATTTATTTTACTGATAATCAAATAATTAATTATACTTTTTTATCAGCTGGCATCTCTAATAACACCCCTATAATCCCCTCAAGGGGATAGTTCTCACAGATTTTTTTTAAGTATAAAACGATTAATTTTATCACTATTCTCTTATTAATCCTTAAAGGAAATATTTAATTACCTGATGATATATCAATTTAAAAACAAAAGTAATTCCGTGCGTCTCCCCCCTTGAGGGGGGTAAGGGGGGGGGTGTTCCATTTGCTGTGATCATTTCTTTTAAATCAAATAAATATGGTAAAAATAGGGTAAAGAAGTATCTTTCGGACTTTAATAAATCCTCAATATGAAAACTCTTTTTAGTCTAACGATACTATTCTTCTCATTTAATTCAATTCTTACTGCCCAAGAGGAAAAAGCCAACCACCTCCTTTTCTGGAAAAAGCTAGAGCAACACTGCGGAAAAGCTTATGCAGGAAAAGTAGTCACCGCACCTGTCCCAAAGGATTTTCAGCAGCAAGAATTAAGAATGCATTTCATTTCCTGTGGTGAAGGTCAAATTAGAATTCCATTTGTAGTGGGTGAAAACCGTTCCAGAACTTGGATTTTTACTTTAAATGATAACAGCATTCAATTAAAGCACGATCACCGTCATGAAGATGGTAGTCCTGATGATATCACTATGTATGGTGGAACTAGCCCCAATACAGGATTTGACAGCTTGCAGTATTTTCCTGCTGACCAAGAAACCACAGACTTAATCCCTTTTGCGGCTGGAAATGTATGGTGGGTTAGTATTTCTGACTCAACATTTACTTATAATTTAAGAAGGGTTAGCAGTGACCAACCCATCAGAGTTGAATTTGATTTGACGGAAGAAGTTAAGGCGCCTGATGCTCCTTGGGGTTGGGAGAAATAAATTAAAACTTAAACTTATACACCCCTTCTTCGTGTTAAAGAATTAGCAAATACGGCATGCGATTTCATTCTAATGTTGTACATTTGTAGCCCTTCAAACGGAAGGAGCAATTAATTGACATATGGGGTTGACCGGTATTGACGGTAAGTGTGAATTATGTATCAGCATGCAGGGTGGAGAATGTACATCCTTAAGTAATTCATTCGAACTATAATTGGCGAATCTAATTACGCCATGGCTGCATAATCTTAATTTTTTTAAGATAAAGCTTTAAGGGTTGAGTCCGCTAGCTAGCGGATTCCCCAGCCACATTCCTCGTTCCTTCGTTTTTCCGGGAGCGGTCAAGGAGTGTCGACAGGAGAAACTAGCGTGGTGATGCTATTAAGCCATTGCGAAACTCAAATAGCTAAGGCCTGCAACAGGACTGTTACTTTCCATAACAGGCTCGAAAACCTAATTAGTAACTAAGCATGTAGAAGATGCATCGTTTCCTTATCCGGACGAGGGTTCGAATCCCTCCAACTCCACCTCCGCCCCCCGAAGCTTTAGCGAAGGGGGCTTTTCATTTAAGTCAAACCACTCCGAATAAATTAATGCAAAATTAGAGAAAAACCTTTCAGATAGAGTATTCAAGAAATAAGCTTGATATAGTTATCATGGAATAGTATTTCGACCATATGTTAGTAAACATCAAAACTAAGAATCCCTCCTGTTTGTTCTTTTTTTAGACTTTCTTCTTCCCAGAAGTTGTTACCACCTGAGAACAAGCTAGGCAGGAATTCTAGATGTTCGTATGGTTTAATCATTTTTAATCCAACACAAAATCCAGTAGCCTCAGGCATTAGTTCCTTTTCAGCTATAACTGTAGTAATCTGAGAATCATCTTTAAAAACCACACCTTTAAGTGAATCAAAAATTGTTTTCAACAAATTATCTAAATCTAAATGATCAATATTCTTTTTTGCTCCTGATATATTTACAACTGCTAATAGACATCCTGTAAAAGGCCACCAGGCTTTCTTTTTAATTATTAAGCGCTTTCTAATCGATTCGCAAAATTCTGTAACATTATTTTTATCGTATTTTTCATAAAATCCAGGATTAGTTGATGACATCTTGTATTTCTCTTGAGAAGATGGGACACGATCTAAAAACACTAATATTTCATCATAAAATGGATTTCCATAAAAAGAATATTTTTGACCTTTTTTCAGTCTAGGAATCTTACGAGTTTTCATTAAATATTTTTTTAATAAATTAACATTCTCTAAATTTTGAAATTTCCTTCATATGATGTAGGTATTAAATTAATATTTTTCAAAATCTCATCTTTACCTCTATATATCATGATATCTCCCACCATATTTTCAATATCTAAATTATAAACTCTGTATAGCATGTATTTGGTAGGGTGGATATTCATGAAATCAATTTCATTTTTTGAAAAGAATAATTTTTGATTCACTCCACCAGTAGTTGATTTTACTTCAATATAAATAGGAAAACCTCTATCATCAGCAGATAAAATATCATACCCAGCACCATCACCTTCTGTTTCTGATATATGGATTAAATCTTTTAATGAATCAAACTGGTTTTCATTTATCAATCTATCAGTTTCGAATTTTATCACAAGCAATTCCCCCGCTTTGCCTATATCTCCCCTTTTCTTATTTATTTCCTCCCAATTTAATTTTGCTACTTTAAATTGCTTTACATGAGCAGAATACAATTCTATTGATTGCTCCTTAGCTTTTATTTTCTTTCCAGTTCCTAAAAACTGTAAGTATGAGTTGAATCTGGTTTGTACTTGATCAGTTAATTTAGACCTATTTTTTCCTTTTATCGAAAGCTTATCTTCTACTATTGCAATATTGCTGGTAAGGCCATAAAATGACTGAATTCTTTTTTGGAAATCATCTATTTTAAGCTTTAGTAGATAATCCAAGCCATGATCAAAAAGATTATAATTTCTGTATTCAATTAATCTTTGCCTATTATAGACAAATAGTGAAATTAATTCGTGCTTCTGGCTTTCACTAGTGGTGGTTTCAATTTTTTTTAATAGTTCAACAGAAGTAGTACTAAAATATTCTTTCACATCATGAGCTAATTCTTGAATTTTAAGATCAACAAGTTTCTGATATTTTCTCCTCCTCGAGGGTGATAATAAAATAATTGATCTTTGTGAAGATAAAAGGTATATAATAAAGATAATAACAGATGTGGCAAAAAAATAATATGGAGCTATTGCATAAAAAACAATTCCAAAATAGATTCCATAAATCCAAAAAATGACTTCCGAACCATCAGAATGATAATTTTTACTCCCACCATCTTTTTTCAATTTCTTGAGAGCCTTTAAAAAAGTATCATTATTTCTTATATCATCTAATCTATATTTTTTCATGAAGAATTATTTATCCTTCTTTAATACGAAATCTTGATTATTATAAATTATTTCAAGCTTTTCATCCTTTATCTCAAATGAAAATTTGAAAAGACTGCCTTCATCTATTCCCATTTGTGATTCAATAACTTTTAGAGTCAGTACAGACTCTTTCTTATTAATTTTGTAAACAAATATATTCAATCCGCTTCTTATCTCTCCATCAATTAATTCTTCGTAGGCGACAGCTTCTTCTAACCATCCTTTATATCTAGGAGATTCATTTGCACTTAGGAAATCAATACCTGTTAAAATAAATGATTGATCATCAATGGTTATTTCTACTGGCTCATCAGAGACCCAACTTCCAAGAAAATTATCATTCTGAGCATAAATCTTGGAGGACATAAAAAACATTAACCCTGACAGTAAAAATATCTTGAATAGTGTAGTTCTGTTCATTTGTTAATTTTAAATTACTCTAAAGGTATAAAGAAATTGCATTTCTTAAAGTCTCAGGATCTAAAATAATAGCAAACGTCTGATATATTGCCACTTACGAATTTCCTAAAATATTTTCCCAATCCCCTATTTACATTTCCAATCCTTCTTCCTACCTTTGCATCGGCAAATCGGCACGACCAGCTCCTGCTGAACTCCCCCAGGACCGGAAGGTAGCAAGGGTAGGCGGTCGTAGCGGTGCGATGTTGATTTGCCATTTTTATTTCCTCTCCTATCAGTTATTCAATATTATTTTCAAGCTTTTTCAGTTATACATCAAGCATCATTGGCTTGAAATTTCTTTTTTTACATTTGTGAAGACACAAATGTGGGCGAATTAAGTAAGGATATTTGTTAGGTGTTTTCACCTAACAAGGGAAGCATGAATAAGATAATTTCAGATTAAAACCCTACCTTTGCATCAGATTAATTGAATTCAAAATAACCTTTCTACAAATGAAATTTTTTATTGATACCGCCAATTTAGACGAAATCAGAGAAGCCTATGACATGGGCGTTTTGGATGGAGTAACCACCAATCCTAGCCTTATGGCTAAAGAAGGCATCACTGGAGATGCTAAAATCAAAGCTCACTATAAAGCTATTTGCGATATTGTTGACAATAACGTAAGTGCTGAAGTAATTGCTACTGACTACGAAAATATCATGAAAGAAGGTCGGGAATTAGCCAAAATCGATGATAAAATCGTGGTGAAAGTTCCTATGATTAAAGATGGGGTGAAAGCAATTAAGCAATTCTCTTCAGAAGGAATCAGAACAAATTGCACCTTGGTATTCTCTTCAGGTCAGGCTTTATTGGCTGCTAAGGCTGGTGCTTCTTATGTTTCTCCTTTCATAGGAAGATTAGATGATATTTCTACAGACGGATTGACCTTGATTGAAGACATTATCCGTATTTATGATAACTATGCTTACGAAACTGAAGTTTTAGCTGCTTCTGTTCGTCACACAATGCACTTAATCGAATGTGCTAATATGGGCGCTGATGTGGTAACTTGTCCGTTGAAAGTAATTACTGGATTATTGAAACATCCATTGACGGATTCTGGTTTAGCTCAATTCTTAGCAGATCATAAGAAAGGAAATCAATAATAGTTATAAGTTTCAAGTAATAAGTTAGATTTAAGATATTAGACCGTAAGTTGACAATTGACAATAATAGGCCTCTGGCCTATTGCTGTTGATAAAAATCTAGATTCAATTACTTTAAATATTTTAACTTTTCAGCTTTTCCAAAGTTTAATACTTTGGAAAAGCATTCAATAATTTTAGTCTAGATTCTTGATTCTAGACTCTGGAATCTCACATTATGTATATTATAAAAGTAAAAGGCAAAGCCAAAATCCCAGATTATATCCAACTAAGAGATAATGATTTTGTCTTGATTGCCTATTTTAGGGCAGACAGACCATTAAAGAATATGGATAAATATGGACTAGAAGGTAAAGAAGAAGCCTTGGAAAAAATTATAAATGAATTACCTTTCGGTAAAATTCAAGCTTTAGATATTTAAATAACACTATTTTTGTGTAACTAAAATTTAGAATCCATACTATAAAAGATGTCTTCATTTTCCAACGAGCCCGTAATACGCATTGAAAACGCTACTATCTTCCAAGAAGATAAAGCCATTTTAAGTGATATCTCCTTAAGCATTGGCAAAGGTGAATTTGTTTACCTTATTGGCAGAACGGGAAGTGGTAAAAGTTCATTAATGAAAACACTTTATGCCGATTTAGATTTGCGTTTAGGACAAATGGAAGTGGCAGGATTTAAAATCAATGGCATCAAATCAAAACAGATAGCCCAATTACGAAGGAAAATCAGTGTCATTTTCCAAGATTTTCAGTTATTGGCTGACCGAACTGTTGCAGAAAATCTCTATTTCGTAATGAAAGCCACTGGTTGGAAAGAAAAATCCAAAATGAAAACCAGAATGGCTGATGTTTTAATGCGAGTTGGATTAGGGGCAGTTGATAATAAAATGCCACATCAACTTTCGGGTGGCGAGCAACAAAGAGTGGTAATTGCCAGAGCATTAATAAATGAACCCGTTCTTTTAATAGCAGATGAGCCTACCGGAAACTTAGACCCAGAAGTTTCAGAAGGAATTTTCAAATTATTTACCGATATCAATAAAAGCGGTACAGCAATCTTAATGGGAACTCATGACCATAGCTTTTTAGATACACATCCTTCAAGGGTACTGAAATGCCAGCAAGGCAAACTGCTGGATTCTGATAAAGAAGATTTTGATTTTAAGAGTAATTATTAGTCTTCAAAATATTGAAATTACATTTGATGCACAAACTTACATTCAGGCATCAAATAGTTCTTAATCAATTTATAATAAGAAAATTTTCACTGCCCTAATTAGTCAGTAGGAATACAATCTCTCAACAATCTATAGCATTTTACATTTAAAAAGGTTACAGGATATTAATCTAACAAAATCCTGATTTTGTCGAAAAACATCCATTCTTCTGTACCTAATTATAAGTAACTTTGCAAACACCACTTCAATTAGTATCTGATTTTCATTACCTTAGAAAACAATAATTAAACCATAGAATATAAAAAGTTATTATTTTTAAATAAAATCTTATTTTTTTAATACTGATGTAATATCAAAATAATATTGACAATTTACATCACATATTTTATAGCTAAAAAATCTATACTATGAATTATCGTTTACTCACTATTATTTTTTTATTGTTTTCATACGCTACTGTTCATGCTCAATGTACAAATGAAACTTACCAATATTTAGGAGATTTTGATTTTGATGAATTACAAAAAGATGAAAGTTCTGGTAGGATTTTTGGGATAATTAATGTCTCTGATACGCTGGAACTCGGTGGGCAAACCTACATTAGTCAAGTTGATTCAATGTATGCTAAAGTCATAGCTGAAATAGATGCTAATGGTAATCTCTTAAACAGCTTTTTAGTAGATTACGACTATGAATATATAGCAGAATCCTTTAATAATGGATATAGAAATGCTGGCTTCACACTTGATGATAGTCAAATATATATTCCATCTATTTATATAGATGAAACTGGTAGGTTAATTTACAATGTGCAAGCGTATGACTATAATGGTAATATTGCTTGGTCAAAAGACTTTCCTGCATCTATGAATAGAGGAGTATTCTACGGTTTCGATGAAGACTTAGTAAAACAAAACGGTAATCTTCTTATTTCAGGAAGTTTTGCCGACACTTTAAATATAGATTCCCAACAATTTGTCAATACCGAACAAAGCACTGGTTTTTTACTTGAGTTAAACCCCACAAATGGTGATTTTATTAATTTCACCCAAATATTGGGCTCCAATCAAATGGAGTTTTATAATCTCAAAGAAGACTTAAGTAGAAATCTGTATGTGGCTGGAAATATCTACAACGCAGATTCAATTGTGGTAGCTGGGAATACTACAAATTATACAGGAACGCAATCTGGACATATATTTAAATTAGACAATAATAATGTATTTCAATGGGTTCACCTCTTTGAATCTGATTTCGGATTGGAGAATTTTCCGTTACATGTTGATGAAAGCAATGGATACATTCATTATGCTGCCGTTCATTATGAAAGTGGTGGTGAAGACAATAACACAACGGATGCATGGATTGGAGCTTTAAACATGACCGATGGTGCAACTGTGTGGGAACATGAAATGGCGGCCACCAATTGGTATTATTTAGCCTATGATTCTTGGTTTGACGAGGCGGAAAATGCTATCTATTTTCCTATATGGGCAAATAATGGAGGGATTAATGAAATCTATATGGATGGTCAATTACTTGAAGATAGCATTTCCTCTCGTACAATACTTCATAAATTTAGTGCAGATGGAAATTCAGAATGGATTTCACCCATAAGATTCAGCAGTTCTAAAACACTTATTGATAGAGGGGATGGAACTGTCCTGTCTGCAATAAATTACAGTGCAACACCTGGCACAAGAGAGACGGTAGGAATTATTGATCCTGCAAACTATCCACAAGATTGGGTTTATCTTGAAAACAAAGGAGGTAATACGGCAGGAAATGCAGAATTGGTAGTTAGCTCCAATGGCAATCCCATAAACTACCAATGGTATTATAATGGAGACAGTATAGAATCTGCTAATGACTCTGTCTATATTCCCACTGAAGTGGGGAACTACTGGGTAGATGTGGAAAACGAATCCAATTGTATAAGCAGAAGTCATTCCATCCGCATTAATACTGGTAACAATTCACAAGCAGACTCGCTAGCACTTGTTGAGTTCTATCAAGCAACAGCTGGTGGTAACTGGAATGACAGTACAGGTTGGTTAACTGCCCCTCTACAAGATTGGTACGGAATCCAAACCAATGGTGAGGGTAGAGTTACTTCCATTGATTTAAATTCCAACAATCTATCTGGAAGCTTACCTTCTTCATTCAGAGATTTGACAGCTATTGAAGAAATATTTCTTTACAACAATATTGAATTTGACATAGAATTTGAAAACCTTATAAGCGGTAAAATTAATTTAAGAAGACTACGTGTCCATGATTGTAATATAACTGGAGATATACCAAATGAGATAACGCAATTCACACAATTGACTGATATTGCTTTACAAAACAATAATATTACAGGCAACATACCAAATGACATTGGAAACCTCACAGCATTGACAGAACTTGACTTTAACTCTAATAATTTAGAAGGGAGTGTTCCCACATCAATAGGTCAATTAGTTAATTTGAGTAGTCTAAACCTTTCTAACAATAATTTAGGAAATGAATTACCAATCGAAATGGAAAATTTGGAATCATTGACTTTTATCGATTTAAATTCCAATAATTTCACTGGCACATTTCCTGATTTAATTCACTTGCCCAACATCGTACAAATATATGTTTGGAATAATCCTTCTTTAATAACTGAAATCCCTGAAGATTTAGATCAACTCACCCAATTAAGGTCATACCATATTGATGAGACGAAACCAATTGGGGGAGAAATTCCACAAGTTATTTTTGATGCCACCTTTATGGAGTCGTATGGAATAAGTGGACACAACTTTACTGGGAATCTGACGGAAGAAAATATAGCTCAATTAAGTAATTTGAATGCATTATACATCTCTTTCAATCTATTGACAGGAGACCTACCGGAGGCATTTGTCAACTTAGATAGTTTAAGAATACTTAACATTTCAAATAATAATTTTACTTCATTACCTGATTTCAGTGTCTCTAGTAGTATGAATGAATTAGTTGTGGCAGGCAATCAATTTCAGTTTTCAGATCTTCTTCCAAATTATCAGGCTAACTTTGATATTTTCAATTATGCTTCTCAAAAGCCAATAGGCAACACACAAAATATTGAGGTAGGTATTGGATCAACTCAAGAAATCAGCAGTGAGATAGAAGCATTTGAAAACAGTAATTTTCAGTGGATCTTAAACGGAGATACATTATCTAATGCTACTAACATTAGTATAACTGTTGAAGACTTCTCTACTGCGAAATCAGGTAGATACGTATTAAGATCAACCCATCCCGATCTTCCTGATTTGACATTAAATTCCGCCCCCATAAATTTAAAAATCGCTGGCGGGAAAACAAACTGGTATATAGATAACAGACCCGGAACAATTGCTGATTTTAGAAATTTAAGTCAAGCTATAAATGCTACTAAATCTGGGGATACTCTTTATATTGCTGGTTCAAATACGCAATATACTGGAGGTATTATTGACGGTTTGAGGGTGATTATTGGACCTGGGTACTTTTTACAAGAAAACCCTAATACCCAATTCAATACCCAACCGGCAGAAATTAATTTTCTTGATCTTTCCGCAACAGCTGATGGGAGTAAAGTTTACGGAATTTCAACGCAAAGTTTAAGACTCAACAATCAATCTTCATCTGCTCCTGACACACTGAAAAATATTGTCATTGAAGGGAATAGGCTACAAGTACTTGGTTTTAATGATAAACATTTAAATATAACAGTTAAGGGAAATATAATAAGCAACTTACAATTCGCATCCACTACTGTACAAAATGTAAACCGGTCCTATGACGATTTCACAGTCACCAATAATATTATAGACACTGTCAATACCTTCTTTGATATTATTTCAACTGATAAAAGTAGCCTCAATAATATGGTCTTTGATTATAACAATATAAGATTCATATCAGACAGTATTAATGATTTAAACTTTTCCAATAGCATTATTGGAGTAGAAGGAAGCGGAGCCAATACCTTCGAAAATAATATTACATTTGATGAAGGGCTCTTCACCAATTCTAGTGGAAATTTCACTATTGATAACGATTATATCCCAATAGATGGTAATTTACCTCAAGGTGCCTTTGCAGGAGAAAACCCTTACAAACTTAGTGGGCTACCGCCAGTTCCTTCTATTTACAATATTGAAATAGGAGAAAGGTTATCAGCAAAACTAAATGTAAAATCTAACAATGAAGATAATATCACAAAAGTCAGATATCTTTATAGAAGGAATAATCAGTCCTCAAGCCCATTTAATGTAAATGGATTTGATGATTCTCAAGATCTCGAGGTCGAGTTTTTACCTAATCGGTCTTCCATACAACCTAATGAGACCTATGATTTGATATTTGTAGCAATTGATGAGTCGGGTAAAAGAAGTCATAGAACCTATATTCCTTATGAAGCAATAGCAGCGAATTTATCAGGTGATGTTATTGACATTGACAATATAAACTTAAACGAAGGTACTGTTCGACTATTTGCAATTAATCCTTATGCCAATAAATATGATACGGCTGCTGTTCAAGCCTTAAATGGTTCTAATACATTTAATTTTGAAAATCTCATTTTAGGTGACTATATCATTTTAGCGGATCCAGATGAGGAGCAGTACCCAAATTTAATCCCCACCTACTTAGGGAATACGCTCGATTGGCAACTCGCTGATACTTTATTCTTGCAAGATAACACTAGTAATGTCACTATTGAAGTTGAAAAAGAGCCAGAGCCTTTAACCGAACCAGGCTCAGAAATCTCAGGTATCATTGAAGAAGAATTTGAAGAGGCCGACACCACCCTAAGAGTAATGCCAAGAAGACGAGTAAGCGGAGTGGGGGTAAGTGTAAGAGTATTGACTGGCTCATCTAGGCCAGAAAGTAACTTAAGGTTATTGGATGATGATTATGAATTGGTCGCTTATGTGAAAACGAACGAAAATGGTGAATTCACATTACCTAATTTACCTGCCGGTGATTACCGGATAAGAATGGAATACCCAGGTGTGGAAGTAGATGAAACTTCTGATATCGATTTTAATTTGACCGGTGAAGGAGGCGAAGTTGTAAATGTAGAAGCCTTGGTGGAAGATGGCAAAGTAAAAGTTACCGAAACAGGCAGGGTGACTTCAAATGCTCCTAATGAGTCCATGAGTTTTAGGTTTTATCCCAATCCTGTTAAAAACGAACTTAACCTTAAATTGAAAAATACAACAAAAGTTAATGAGTTGATTATTTTTGATATGAAAGGGGTGATTAATGAACGAATAAAACTATTGACAGGAAAAACCACTATAGATTTAAAACACTTGGATCCAGGAACTTATATTCTTCGATTGCAAGATGAAAAAGGCAATTATTTAATGTCTAAAATGATAAAGGAATAATTCAATTAAAACTACTTGCATTGAAGAGTTTTCTAATGTGGAAGTAGTTTAAAACACGAATGAAAAAGGAAATAAATCAGTAGGCTTATTGATTAATACAAACTTTCCATCCGCATTGGTAAATAAAATCTCAAAACCTTGCTGATGTCTTTTTTCAAATTCCAGCATCACTTGTCTGCAACCTCCACATGGCGGTGCGCTTGCCAATTGCTCAGCATCTCTTCGGCTTGCCGCTATTGCTATACGCTTAAATTTTTGATCAGGAGCTTGAATTCCCGCTCTGTACATGGCTGTTCTTTCTGCACATAAGCCTGCAGGAAAAGATGCATTTTCTTGATTAGTTCCAGTAATTATAGTACCATTTTCCAGTTCAATAGCTGCTCCTACTGTAAAGTTGGAGTAAGGTGAATGTGAAAATTGACGAGCCTCTAATGCGAAATGCCATAATTTTTGGTGTTCAGATGATAGCTCTTCTATTGAATTAAATGTATTATATTCTATTTGAATTTTTTCTTTCTTCACAATAATTTAAGATTATAATGGATTACAATATACTATTTCCATAAAATTAAGTTCATTTATTTCATACAATAATTTTTAAGATATACGTTGTGAAGATATGAATAAAGTTTGTTTTGTATTTATTGTAAGCGGTTTACTTTTAGCTTCATGCCAAAAGCAATCCATAAATCGATCCCAACCAAATTATAGTCAGCAAGACCCTTCCAGCTTGAACCCAGAACAAAGGTCAAATTATGGACAAAGGCCTCAGCCTAACCAGGATACTTGGTTTTTTGGGCTTTTTAAAAAGAAGCAAAAAGTAAGTTGGGGAGATCAATTGGTGGAAGAATATGAGGAAAGAATGAAGCGGAATGCTAAAGCAAAGCGCAAAAAAGCCAAGGAAATGGAAAAACCACAATATTCAGATTGGACTTATTTTGGTCATAAAAAAAAGCCTAAAAAACGACCGCCAGAAAAAATGAAATTTTGTGAAGAATGTGGTATTCGACATTAATCAGGCCATTAATGATCAAAAAGCCTTCTGTTTTTATGGATTTGGTTATATATTTGTGAAAATATAATTGAATGAAGCGCAGATTTTTTCCTTTTGATAAAAATTACTTATTAGAGAATGCTCAAATGGAGCAAAAAGATTTTTTGATGAATCAAATGGTTGAAATTGTTAAAGAAATATACCTACTGCGCTACAATCCTCTTGGTCTTAAAGACAGTTCCATCAACAAAATTCTTAGCACCAAAAATTTCAATCTTGAAGAACTCTCAGTTTTTTATGATGAACTTGCCGGATATTATCGATATAGATATAGCTCAAATCAACTTGAATTGCTCTTTGACGGAAGAGATCACCAAGAAAAATATAAGGAAGATTGGTCACTTGCCTACAAAAATTGGATAATTGAATTCTCTAAATCCAAATATTTTTTGAAAGCAGTTTTGGAGACTGCCATTTTCTATCCTGATAACAAGCAATCTCAATTGGCTTATTCCAGATTAAAAAACTATATCTCAGATCATTTCGGTATCAAGATTTATAAATACAAAGGAATAGTCCCAATGAAGATAGCCTAGCTATTGATTTAAACATATTGCCGGCCCTGTGGATGTACCTATTCTTTCAGCACCTGCTTCAATCAATTGCATAGCCTGTTCATAAGTCTTTATCCCTCCACTAGCTTTAATCCCCACATGATCTGGCAAGACTGAACGCATTAATTCAACATGCTCCACTTTAGCTCCTTCTGGTGCAAATCCTGTTGATGTCTTGACAAAATCAGCACCGGCATCAGCACATATCTTGCAAGCCTCTATAATTTCCGACTTACTCAAATATGCTGTCTCAATAATTACTTTTAATATTTTATTTTTTTCATGGGCCAGCTTTCCCATTTTTGCTATTTCGATTTTTGGCCACATCATTTTTGATTTGAAAGCTGAAATATTCAAAACCATATCAAGTTCATCAGCTCCATCTTTTATGGCTTGAATCGCTTCTGCCTCTTTTGTTTGACTCATCTGATAACCCAAAGGAAATCCTATTACCGTAATTAATTTAATGTTTGTTTTGCCAATATCTCTTTTTGCCTTTTTCACCCAAAATGGGGGAACACAAATCCCGAAAATATTATTTTCTTGCGCCTCATTTAATAACATTTCAATATCTTCAGAAGTTATTGTGGGTTTAAGGTTCGTATGCTCAATGTAATTTTGTATATTTCTCATATCCATCTAATTATAATCAAATTATGACAAAAAAGTATATCTATTATGCTTTTGTATCCATACTACTATTAACCACTGAAATTAAAAAGGTTTCAGGGCAAAATTTAAAATTCGGTTTTGAAATAAACGACAATAAAAGAAGTACAACTGTCCCTTTTGAATTAATCAGTAACCTTATCATCGTAAATGTTCTTTTTGAAGGAGTGATCCCATTAAAATTTATTGTTGATACAGGCGTAACCAATACTGTATTGATTGATAAAACTTACAGCGATTTTTTAGATATTGAGCCGGACAGAAAATTAACTTTAATAGGAGCTGCAGGAATTAAGGAAGTGGAGGCATATATTGTTAACAGAACTAGTATAAAAGTAAAAAACATTACGGGCAACAATATTCCATTATTAATCTTAAAAGAAGATTATTTAAACCTTCAAAAAACTTTAGGAATAAAAATCCATGGAATTTTAGGATATGATTTCTTTAAAAATTTTATCGTTAGGATTGATTATAAAAATGAGGTAATGAAATTTTACAGACCTGAATATTTTAATAGACCAATGTTTTTTTATAAGTCAATTGATATGAAAATAGAGCAAAATAAACCCTACATTTTCCAGAAACTCAAACTTAATGATTCCACCGAAATAATCAGTAAACTAATGATAGATACTGGAGCCTCCCATCCTTTGATGCTACATAAAAATAGCAGTGAGTATATACAACTACCTGAAAAAAATGTTCGCGATATATTAGGAGCTGGTATTGCTGGAACTATAGAAGGTCATGCCGCAAGAATCCCCCAGATAAGTATCGATAAATATGCATTGGAAAATGTTGTGACAAATTATCCCGATTCGGGTGCATATCAAGATATCATAAAAAGTACTGGAAGAAATGGAACCATTGGCGGGGGTGTGCTTAAAAGATTCAGGTTGTTTTTTGATTATGGAAATGAAAAATTATATCTCAGGAGAAATAGCCTCATAAGGGAAGACTTTGATCACGATATGAGTGGAATGACGGTGGTCGCTAAAGGTGAATATTTTTTAGAACCCTATTATGAAGTTGAAAAAGTAAGAAAAGGCACACCGGCATACTCGGCTGGGGTAAGAAAAGATGATAAAATAATAAGCTTGAACGGAAACTCTGGTAAAGATTTAAGCCTACAAAAAATTAATGATACCTTGAGCAAAAAAGAGGGCAAGAAGATAAGACTAAAAGTTAAAAGAGGAGAGCAAACATTATCATTTACCTTTTATTTAAAAGCTTTTATATAAATAATCTTTTAATGTTCCTTTTTCCTGAATAATACTTAATCCTGAAAAATTGTTGCGTTTTTTTGAATTTCAGGGCATTCCTTAAAGCATTATAAATTCTGATACTATCAATTCCATCTTTCAAAATGTATTCCTGTACTCCTGAGGTTACCTCTTGCTTATTATGTGTTTTTAAAAGTGTAATCGATATTGCTTCTTTACTTAATTCATTTACATTTTTAATAATTGCTTTTAAAGGTTTAAGTCCTAAATTATCATCTAAAATAATACAATTAGGATGCGTTAGATGAATCTTATTCAACATATCTGCTTGAGAAAATGCCGTCTCTATTCTCTTGATCTTATCCTTTAGATCATACAGTTTTTCATAAACAATACTCATCTCCAAAGGATTATTCCCTACCAAAAGTACATTGATATCATTATTGGAATTTGCAACTTCCCTGACGTTATTATCATTAAATCCTCTCATGGCAACTAAATTAAATACAATTAAATATTAATCAAATATAATAAAGCCCATTTAATTTCGCTATCATTATTCTACCATAGACCAATTTTCATCGACAAACACGATATACAACATTTCGGACAGAGAACGGTTTAGTATAAATATGAAGATATTATTGACAGGAGCGAATGGATATATAGGCAGAAGGCTATTGCCAGTATTGGTAATGCAAGGACATGAAGTAATTTGCCTCGTTAGGGATAAAAGACGAATAGAAATAGAAGATAAACTTATCAAAAAAGTTCAATTTTATGAGGCAGATTTACTTAAGCCGGAACAACTACAAGACTTACCTAAAGATATTGAGGCCGCTTATTATTTAGTACATTCATTGGGCAGTTCATCAGATAAATTTCAACAAATGGAGAAAGATACCTCTCAAAATTTTGTTGAAGCTATTAACAAAACTGACTGCCAACATATCATCTATTTAAGTGGCATTTCAAATGACGAATCACTTTCTAAACATTTATCTTCCCGAAAAAATGCAGAAACCATTCTAGCACAAGCCAATGCTGAATTAACAGTATTACGCGCTGCCATTATCATTGGTTCTGGAGGCGCATCCTTTGAGATTATACGGGATTTAGTAGAGAAACTACCCGTAATGGTAGCCCCAAAATGGTTGAGAACTCGATGTCAGCCAATAGCTATTCGAAACGTAATAAACTATCTATCAGGCATCATTGGTAAAAAAGAATCTTATGGAAAAATTTATGATATTGGCGGGCCAGATATTCTGACCTACAAGGAAATGCTTCTGATCTTTGCTAAAGTTAGAGGATTAAAAAGATATATTATCACCCTCCCTGTTCTAACGCCTAGGTTAAGCTCCTATTGGCTACATTTTGTAACCGCTACCAGCTATAAAATTGCAAGTAGTCTGGTGGATAGTATGAAAAATGAGGTGATAGTAAAAAACAAAGGAATTGAAAATATTGTACCCGAAGAACTTATACCTTACAGTGAAGCTGTCAAAATGGCTTTTGACAGGATAGCACAAAATGAGGTGGTTTCAAGTTGGAAAGATGCTTTTGCCAGTTCAAAAATCAATACCGAACTAATGGAATTTATTCAAGTTCCTACCTATGGTTGTTTTGTTGATAAAAGAAGTTCAACATTCAAAAGAAACCATTCTGAAGTTTTACAGAATATTTGGGAAATTGGTGGCGACAGGGGGTGGTATTATTGGAATTTCCTATGGAAAATCAGGGGCTATATGGACAAAGCTGTAGGCGGAGTTGGCCTCAGAAGGGGCAGAAGAAGCCCCGATCAATTAGTGGCTGGTGATTCATTGGATTTTTGGAGAGTTTTAATTGCCGATAAAGAAGAAGGTAGATTACTATTATATGCTGAAATGAAATTGCCTGGTGAAGCATGGTTGGAATTTAAGGTTACGAATGAAGATGGTGAAAATAAAATTTCGCAAACTGCCACCTTCAGGCCACATGGCTTATTTGGAAGATTATATTGGTATAGTGTTTATTTATTTCATGAATTTATATTCAAAGGTATGATGAACAGAATCATTCATCATCGAGAAAATAAAAAAGGCTCAGCAGTAGCTGCATAATTAGATTTTACATTTTCAAACATTATATTTTGGATAATTTCTTCAGTTTGATTTGGGAAATCGAGATTGGTTTTTTCTTCTTTGTGAATAAAAGCAATCAATTCTTCTAAATATTTCAAATTCAAAGAATCTAAAACTAATACACCCATTTTTTGCAAAGCGGCCGCATTACAATGTTGTTCATATTGCCCTTTCATTGGAATAACCAATAACTTCTTTTGAAGAAATAATGCCTCAGCGGGACCTTCAAATCCCGCACCACAAATAACTCCTTGACATTCTGCTAAACTCTTAAGATAAAGATGATTGTTAATTGGAATAATTTCAATATTCTCGTAATTTCTGCTATCAATACTATGTTTTGAAAATACTTTAAAGCTTGCTTTTAACTTAGATAAAACTTTTATGATTCTTTCATCACTGTATGCAGGTAAATAAACTGTATAAAAATTACTTTCTGTAGTTTTTAAATCCCTGATTTCTTTTCTAATGACAGGAGTATAAATTTTATCCGCATAGGTTTTAAAATGAAACCCATAAGATTGATTGACAGGTGCATAATATTTTAAAATCAAGTAGCCCAGCCAATCAGTTTTTCGAGGCTTAGGTGAAAATGGATGGATAACAGCTGATTGATGACTTAAACCTATGCAATTTTTTGCCTTAAATATGCAAGCCCAAGCTGAAACTGGTTCAAAATCATTGATGATTAAATCATATTGATGAACATTCAAATTCCATATCTCATTGAAAAACTTTAAGAATTTGATGCTTTTCAAAGTTTTGAGAATATCAACCCCTCCCCTCTTACCAAAAATAAAACTCACACCATATAGTTGATATTGAACAGGAAAACCCAATTGCACTTCCGCCTGCGTACCACTTATTAATATATCGAGCTCACCATATTGTTGTAAAATTGGAATAATATCCTTTGCTCTACTGATATGGCCATTTCCCGTGCCCTGAATAGCATATAATATTTTCATGTATATATAATTATTCTAAAGTTGCCACATGCCCCATAGGGATCCCTAAGGGATAATAGTCAAAGTTCAAAAGCCAAATCCACCAAACTTCAACGACCTATTATATTCATTTCGGTTGGTATGCAGGGCTTGTTACTATTTCATGACTAATTTTTAGGAAAGTTAAAGCTGGAAAATGAACTAAATATCAACCCAAAATCATGAAATCATGAATTATGACCTTCCATTTTTGGCATTGATTTCAAATTGATTTTACCATTTAATTATTTTATATTCTTTATTTAAAAATTTAATACTTAATTTTGAATTATTAAGTAAGATTTTTAGTGAGACCTATTCAATTCACCATATCGGTATTCTTTTTTGTTTGTCTCTTCAATGTGGCTTTCATACCCCAGCTATGCTTAAACGCTGTGGAAGACTTACAGAATAAAGAAGTAACCAATAATATTTTGGGAGAAGAATCAACAAGTGGACTGAATATTTTTGAGGAAGAAAGCAAGGAATCTTCCAAAGAAACCAATGAGGATGAAAATAATAGTATTAACTTAAAAGCTTTAGGACTATTTAGAGCATCTGTCTATAACAATATTCATGAATCGCTAGTCAATAATTTTTTTCATTCCATTCACTACCAGTCTATTTCGGCCCTAAATACCACACCACCCCCTAAACTATAATTCAAATAGTTTCCTTATCAAACTTTTTCTATTTAATCAGATAGTTCAAAACTATCATTTAAAATTTTATTAATACAAATTAAAATTCAATTGATTAACAATGAGTGAATCAAAATTTACAAAATACACTGGCGTTACTTTCAAACATTTTAAGTACGACTCCCTATCAAGTTTAGTGGTGTTTTTAGTAGCCATGCCATTATGTTTAGGAATTGCATTAGCATCAGGCGCCCCACTTTTTTCTGGATTAATAACAGGAATAGTGGGAGGGATAGTTGTGTCACTTTTAAGTGGTAGTCAATTAGCTGTTTCGGGTCCAGCTGCAGGATTAGCTGTGATAGTGTACAATGCTATTGAGGATATAGGCTTTTTTGAAGGCTTTTTAGTTGCAGTAGTTTTAGCTGGTATTATTCAGTTAATATTAGGTTTTTTAAAAGCTGGTACTATAGGCAATTACTTTCCATCATCCGTTATTAAAGGGATGTTGGCTGCAATCGGTATTTTACTTATTATTAAGCAAATCCCGCATATTTTCGGATATGACGAGGATTACCTAGGTGATTTAGATTTTTGGCAAAACAATGATGAAAACGCTATATCAGCACTAGTTTCAGCATTTAATAATATTGATCAGACTGCCTTTATCATATCAATAGTTTCCTTAATAATTATGATAGGCTGGAATTACATAAAGATTCAAAGTATAAAATCCATCCCTGCTCCTTTAGTAGTTGTTTTAATTGGGGTCGGAATTAATGCTTTATTTATGGCATTGAACAATGGAATGGCTTTATCTCAAGAACATCTGGTGACTATTCCTGTCTTGGGCGAAGAAACATCCTTCAGCGATCTATTTCTATTTCCAGATTGGAGTGTATTAGGTAAACCTGTTGTTTATACTGCTGCCATTACAATTGCCATAGTAGCAAGTTTAGAAACATTATTGAGTATTGATGCAGTTGATAAATTAGATCCACAGAAAAGAAGAACCCCTTTGAACAAGGAAATGAAAGCTCAAGGTGTTGGTAATATTATTGCAGGTTTAATCGGAGGTTTACCTATGACAGCAGTGATTGTCAGAGGTACTGTTAACATCAACTCAGGAGCAAAAACAAAATTATCTGCTTTCCTTCATGGTATTTTATTAATACTTGCTATTCTGGTAATCCCAACAATTATCAATATGATACCTTATGCGTGTTTGGCAGCAATTCTACTCGTAACAGGATATAAATTAGCCAATATCGGACTCTGGAAAAAAATGTATAAAATTGGCCCCTCTCAATTTTACCCATTTGTAATCACTATAGTAGCCATAGTTTTTACCGATTTATTAATTGGTATTATCATTGGCTTATTAGTTGGCTTCTTTAACATTTTGATTAAAAACATGAAGAACTCTTATTCTTTTGATAAGGATAGTCATAAAGAAAATGAGCCTATCAGATTAGTTTTATCGGATGAAGTCACATTTTTGAATAAAGCCAGTATGGTAAAAACATTGGATGAAGTCCCTGAAAATTCAAAAGTGATCATTGATGCAAGAAAAACAAAATATATAGATTTTGATGTAATTGAAGCTATTGAATTATATACAAATGAGGGTGCTCAATATAAAAATGTAGAAGTAGAATTATTGGGATTCGATGAATTTCATAAAAGATATAGTCTTAAATAAAAAAATTAACTATGAAACAACAGAATTATTCAAAATTATTTGAAAACAATAAAAAATGGGTTGAGGAAAAATTAAATCTTGACCCACAGTATTTTGAAAATCATGCAAAAGGCCAAAGCCCAAAGTACTTATATATTGGATGCGCTGATAGTCGCCTACCAGTAAATGAAATGACCGGAACCTCAGCTGGCGAATTATTTATCCATAGAAATGTAGCCAATATGGTAGTTCATACGGATAATAACTTAATGTCTGTATTGCAATATGCTGTTCAGGTTTTGAAAGTCGAACATGTGGTTGTATGTGGTCATTACGGTTGTGGAGGCGTTGCAGCAGCACTTGAAAACAAAAGTTTAGGCCTTATTGATTCATGGTTAATGAACATTAAGGAAAGCTATCAGAAAAATAGAGATTTTGTAGATAGTGCGGAAAATAAAGAAGGAAAAGTAAACCGACTGGTTGAAAGTAATGTAAAAGAACAAGTTTACAATCTTTATAAAACAAGTTATGTTCAGGAAGGCATTAAATCAAATGGGCTTCAAATACATGGTTGGGTTTACGACCTAAAAGAAGGACTTTTAAAAGATTTAGAAGTAGAAGCTGAAAAAGATTTCAAGGAAAAATCTATTTACACTTTTAACTAGAATCTATAATTTAAAGCGACTTAGCTTAAATGCTAAGTCGTTTATTCATAATTTCATTTCCAGCCTTCCTCGCCTTTCAAGGGCACAAAACTAAAATTGGAAAATACTTCTTTTGAAATTTTTCTCTCTGAATTTTTAGTTAACCGAAGCATTTGCTGGATATTATCATCTCCCACTGGAATCACTAAACAACCGCCTACAGATAATTGTTCTATTAAGGAATTGGGTACAGTTGGGGCTCCAGCTGTCACTATTATTTTATCAAAAGGCGCATGAGCTGGTAAACCTTTGGAACCATCACCACTAAAAAAATGAGGTTTGTAACCCATCTCTGGTAAAAATCTTCTGGTGCGCTCATACAAATCTTTCTGATATTCTATAGTATAAACCTTTGCCCCTAATTCGCATAAAACACAAGCTTGATAGCCAGACCCTGTACCAATTTCAAGTATTTTATCGCCTGATTTTACATTTAACAATTCAGTTTGGAAAGCTACAGTGTAAGGCTGGGAAATAGTTTGACCGTGTCCAATTGGAAAAGCCTTATCCTGATAGGCATGTTCCAGAAAAGCATTCTCAAAAAATACATGTCTAGGCACTTTCCCCATGGCATTCAAAACACCTTCATCTTGAATTCCTTTTTCTCGCAGTTTTTGAATCAATCTTCTGCGCATACCCTGATGTTTGTAGCTGTCCTCCATCATATTTCAAACTTAGGAAAAAATCAGGATAGGAAGAGGGAAAAACTTCAAATAAAAAAACCTGTCAGATTTAAAAATCTGACAGGTTTAATGAGATAAGCATTCTATAAAGCGTTGGTGAAAAAACAAAAAAGTGGGAGTAGATTGATACCCTTACATTTAAAGATATTCTCACCATCAAATAGTCAAATATTACCGCTTTGGCGGTAACATACAATTTCTAAGGAATACTTATCGGCTCTTTCTGTAATCTATCTTCTATTACTTTTTCGATTAAAGGAAGTGAGCTGTACAATTGCTCGTAATCATCTATAATAAAGTATTTGGTCTGGAATTTATCCTTTCTGTAACTACTATCAATGATGGACTCCACATTATAATCAAAATGCTCAGGTTCATCTGAAATAGAGAATTTAGTTTCGCCCGGTGAAGAAATAATTCCAGCTCCGTAAATTCGTAGATCTCCATCTTCCCTTATCAAACCAAATTCGATGGTAAACCAGTATATTCTACTTAAAAGATGAATCGCCCAGTCATTATCCAAATGCTTTAAGCCAATTTTTGCAAGCCCTTGTAAGAAATCAACAAAAGGTTGATTAGTCAACAAGGGAATGTGCCCAAAAACATCATGGAACATATCTGGCTCCTCTAGGTAATCTAACTGTTCTCTTTTTCTTAACCAGGTAGTAGCAGGGAAAATTCTATTGCTCAATAATTCAAAGAATTTGTCATCATCCACTATACCAGGGACTGCGGCCACCTGCCACCCTGTAAGCTCTTTTAGGTATTTATTGGTTTCCTTAAAATTAGGAATAGCATTTTCAGAAAAGTGAATTTTATCAATCCCATCCACAAACTCTTTAGTGGCTACTTTTTTGATATTTTGAAATTGTCTTCCGAAAAGGATGCCCCATACTTCTTGGTCTTCGGTTGTGTAATTGTCATAAATTTGCTCCATGATAGTAATAATTAATTTTTAATGTTAGTGTTTAAAATTTGGACATAAAAAAAGCCCGATTCCATTGGAACCGGGCTTGGTATATTTTCTATTTGAAATATGTCTTACATAAAATGCATAACACTACCATTACCGATTCCTTTCGGGGCTTGATAATAGTAATAATATGTGTTGTGCGTAAAATTCATTTTAACAAAAGTAATAGAGGAAAACTTAAAAACAAATGAAATTCTAAAAAACATTAAACTCTAACTAAAAGAAGAAATCGAAGTTAAACATCTTTAATTTTTTAAATTTATTTTAAAAAGAATAAAATACAGGGATCAAAAGTGAGGCAATTATCCAAAAAATAATGCCTAGTGGAGCCCCAATTTTAAAAAAATCTTTAAACTGGTAGTTACCAGCACTATACACCATAGTATTGGTTTGGTAACCAATTGGCGTCATAAAGCTGGCACTTCCTGCTACCATAACCGCTATTAAAAAAGGTAAAGGACTGAATCCCAAGGCTTCTGCTATGGACATAGAAAGTGGAGCCATTAAAGCTGCGGCCGCATTATTGGACATAATTTCAGTAAATATCATGGTCACCAAATAAATACCGGCTATCATAATGAATGGGGCCGTCTGATTTTCCGTTAATGATAAAAAATTAGTCACCAACCACTCATTCAAACCGCTTTTTTCCATCGCTGTACCGAAACTTAACGAACCAGCCAGTAAAAAAATCACCTGCCAGTCTATGGAACGATAGGCATCCGTCATACTAATAATCCTGAAAATACCCAACAAAAACACTCCAGCCCAAGCAGAAGCCACTATAGGGAGAATATTAAATGTAGCAGTCAAAATTACTAAAGCTAAAACAACAGCAGATATGTAGAGCTTATTTTTATCAGGTATATCCAAATCACTTTCCCTAACAGATAAAAAAGGGGCATTAGGATTACTTTCTGCTTTTTGCAATAATTCATGACCTTTTTTGCTGGTTTGTAACAATAGAATATCACCCACTTTCAATCGGATATTTTCCATATCGCTGAATTTACGTTTACCCCTGTGCCTAATAGCCAATAAGTGAGAATGGTAGTTTTTTAGAAAACTGATATCCTTTAATTTTTTATCTACTAAATGAGTTCCGGGCATGATAATCACCTCTACCACCTTAGTTTCTTCCTCAGGAAAATATTTATCCGTTATAGATTTCACTATGGATAGATGCTGATCAGCTACTACTTTTTTCACTTTATCCAGCGCCCCTTTAATCAACATCACATCCCCCGTCTGGAGCTTTGTATCCATATTTGGATTTTTGATAGTATTATCCTCTCTTCTTAATTCTTGTACTTCAAAAGTTAAATCCTTTTTTTTGAATAATCCTTCTATACTAATCCCCTTCTTCTCATCTGGCAATTCTTTTATCTTAACTTCTGTCAAGAATTTTTTGATCTGGCTTTCATCTTGCAAAGGCTTAACTTGGGATTCCTTTGGCAACAAATATTTTCCGGCAAACATTAAATACAATAAACCTACTATCAAAAACACTAAACCAATAGGAGCCATAGTAAACAAACCGATTCCATCGAAGCCTTTATCCTTAGCAATTCCTGCTACTAGAAGATTGGTGGAAGTTCCAATTAAAGTACAGGTTCCTCCTAAAATAGCACCATAAGATAATGGTATTAAAAATTTAGAAGGGTGTAACCTAAGTTTCTTGGCCGCTTTCGAAACAATCGGAATAAAAGTGGCTACAACAGGTGTATTATTAATAAATGCAGATAGCAAGCCCACCCCTGAACTCATTCCCAAAATGGCTCCACTATAAGATTTGTTGAACAAACGAGTAGCTAAAGGAGCTAATAATTTTATGACTCCAGCCCGTATCAGTGCGCTACTCAATATAAACATGGCCGTTACCGTGAGCGTAGCACTATTGGCAAAGCCTTTGAAACTTTCCTCAGGTTCTAAAACTCCAAAAATAATCCAAACCACCATCACTCCAATTGCCACTATATCAACTCGAACAGCTTCGGTAGCAAATAAAACAATGGCAGATAATATAACTAAAATGGTGATGATAAAAGATAGCTCCATAGATTTCGAAGATATGAGGCTACAGCTTTTAAAACAAGAAATTATTTTGAATTTGAGAGAAATTAAATTCACTAAAATAAAAGCTAAATTGAGTTGAAATTAAACTAATATTTTTAGTAATTTTACTAAAAATATTAGTAAATGTACATCAATTGCCACACTCACTTTAGCTTTAAATACGGTACTTTATCTCCTGAAGAACTGATATTAGAATGCATTGAAAATGGTATTTATCAAATTGCATTAACTGATATCCATAGTACAGCGGCTTATATTGAAGTTTTTCGTTACTTAAAAAATGACTATAGCCACTATCCTCTGAAAGTAATTCCGGGAATTGAGTTCCATAAGCAAGAGCAACTATTATATATTGGTATAGCCCGCAATAATCAAGGCTTTGAAGAACTTAATGCTTTTCTATCTTATTACAACCGAAATGATTTACCCCTGCAAAGCAGGCCTAGGTTTACAGATAATGTTGCAGTCGTTTATCCTATGCATACAGCTCCAGAAAACCTACGCACCAATGAATTCATTGGCATAAAACCAGAAGAACTCAATCGTTTAAGGTACCAACACCATAAATTTCAAAAAGAAAAATTATTAGCCTTATCTCCCATTACCTTCAAAAATAAAACTGGCTTTAATATGCATCGCTTATTACGAGCTATTCAGCAAAACCAATTGCTTAGCCGTTTGGATAAAAATTTTCAAGCTCAACCCTCTGAATTCATGAAACCAAAGCAGGTTTTGCTAAAGCAATTTCAAGGATTTGAATTTATGCTAGCACAATCAGATAAGCTTTTGGAGAAATGTCATTTCGAAATTCAGTTTGGACAATCTAAAAACAAACGCTCTTTACTGGGGTCAGCCATAGAAGATTGGCATTATTTTGAGTCAGAAGCAAGAAAAGGTTTTAAAAACCGATATGGAAAGCAAAATGCTGTATTGACCGAACGTTTTGAAAGGGAAATGGAAATCATACGGCAGAAAGATTTTACAGCCTACTATCTTATCACCTACGATATGATTCAATTTGCTCAAAGAAAAGGCTTTCCACATGTCGGCCGTGGAAGCGGTGCCAACAGTATGATCGCCTATTGTCTTGGCATCACCAATGTGGATCCTATTGATTTGGATTTATATTTTGAGCGTTTTTTAAATCCATCCCGTACCTCTCCGCCCGATTTTGATATTGATTTTTCTTGGCAACACCGGGATGAAGTCATTCAATATATGTTTGACAAACATGACGCTCATAATACTTGCCTCTTGGGAACACACACCACCATGAAATTCCGCATGATGTTACGCGAAATAGCCAAAGTATTTGGCCTTCCGAAGAGTGAAATAGATAAATTATCCGAAAATCCAAATCTTGGAAACAAGGATAATTATATGCGAAAAATTCTGCACTACACACAGCACATGGTAGCTAAAGAATTTCCTGCCAACATATCCATTCATGCTGGAGGACTGTTGATAACGGAACAACCTATCTATGCTTTTACTGCCACAGAGATGCCACCCAAAGGTTTTCCGGTTTCCCATTTCGATATGTACAGTGCTGAAGATATTGGCATATATAAATATGACATTCTCAGCCAAAGAGGTCTTGGCCATATTCAAGATACTATTAAAATTGTTGAAGAAAATCAAGATAAAAAAATAGACCCTAGAAAAATACATACTAAAGTGCTGGAAAAAGATCCAGCCATTAAAAACCTCATTAAAAACGGCAATACCATGGGGTGCTTTTATGTAGAATCCCCTGCCATGCGAATGCTATTGGCAAAATTAAAATGCGAAGATTACATCACTTTAGTGGCGGCAAGTTCCATTATCCGACCGGGAGTATCCCAATCTGGCATGATGCGAACTTACATTGAGCGTCATCACAGCAACGGAAATTATGAATCCATCCACCCCATCATGGATGAGCTGATGAAAGAAACTTATGGCGTTATGGTCTATCAGGAAGATGTGATCCGCGTGGCTCACCATTTTGGCGGACTCACATTAAGTGAAGCTGATATTCTCCGCAGAGGAATGTCGGGTAAGTATAGATCCCGATCGGAATTTGAGAAAGTAGAAAATCAGTTTTTCAAAAATTGTCGTGAAAGAGGATATGATGAGAAAGTAATTCAAAGAGTTTGGTTTGAGATATCGAGTTTTTCAGGTTTCTCATTTGCAAAAGGACATTCTGCTAGTTTTGCAGTAGAAAGTTATGAAAGCTTATTTCTGAAAGCACATTACCCTGTAGAATTTATGGTTGGGGTTATCAATAATTTTGGAGGCTTCTATAAAACAGAGTTTTACATTCATGAAGCCCGAAAGGCAGGGGCTGAGATTATTAACCCCTGTGTTAATAAAAGCAATTATCTCACAAGAGTAGAAGGAAAAAAAATCTATCTGGGATTTATACACATTAAAGAACTTGAACGAAAAATAGGGGAAAGCATTCAAAATGAAAGAAGGAAAGAAGGTTTTTATAAAAGCATGGAGAATTTCAAGGCTAGAATACCCATTAAAAAAGACCAACTATTTATACTAATTAAGATTGGGGCTTTTAATACCTTTAATAAACCCAATAAACATCTTCTTTGGAAGGCATATTCATTATACCTAAAAAAGAAAGAAACCATTAATGGAAATTTATTCGAGGAAGAAGTTGTCAATTACAGCCTCCCTGAAATGAAAACCACTCTGCTAGAAAAAGCTTTTAATGAATTAATGATATTGGATTACCCAATATGTAATCCCTTTCTGTTGATCAATATCAACATTAAACCAGATACTTTTGCTAATGAGCTGAGGAATAAAATCAATAAAAAAGTACATCTCATCGGTTATATGGTAACCATTAAAAGGACTTCAACAAAAAATAGTGAAACAATGTATTTTGGCACTTTCCATGACTCTTTTGAGAATACCTTTGACACTGTCCATTTTCCAAAAATAAGCTTGCAATATCCATTTAGAGGCAAAGGCTTTTACAGTATTAAAGGCAAGGTAGTCTTGGATTTCACCTATCCTATGGTAGAGGTAGAATCTATGGAGAAACAGGGCTGGCTAAATCCTGAATATGTTATAGAATAGATATCAAAAAAATAAAGGCATAAAAAAACCCTGACAGGCATACCTATCAGGGTTAAAATAAAAGTTGGCAACGACTTACTCTCCCACCTTTTACGGCAGTACCATCAGCGCTGGTGGGCTTAACTTCTCTGTTCGGAATGGGAAGAGGTGTACCCCACCGCTATAGTCACCATAAAGTTGTC
>NZ_JBNPEF010000013.1:0-195608 GCF_051117495.1 Marivirga sp.
TCGAAATATGGTATAACAGAAGAAGAAAACACAGCTATTTAGGATATTTATCACCTGAACAATTTAATGAAAATAATTATTCAAAATGCGCTTAATTATTTGTCCAGTTTTTTGTTGCAAGTCCAAACAGCCTATTATTGTCCATAGCGTTCTTTGTGTAAAACTCAGTGTAACTTCGTGGTTAACCCTTCAAAGCCTTTAGCTTTAAAGTTTTAATCACTCCAAAACCAAAGGCTCAAAACTAAAACAGATAATAAAAATGATCAGGCAAATCCAGCCTAACACTTTTCTTCCTGTGCTAAGTGGTCTGTCATCGGGAGCAACTGGATGTTTTACGCCAATCAATCTTCCGATAAGAAAAACAAATAATAAGTAGCCTGAGAAACCTGTAGCTGAAGGGATTATGTAAGTAGTTAAATACTGCAACACAAACATTCCTGCCGCAATCATCAAAGTGGTCATTTGAGAATAACCCAATCCTCTAAATGAAATAAATAAAAAGCCCACGTACAAAATGCTATGCCAGGCCATTGAACTTAAAGGGGTGCCTGGCGTAATTAAGCCCAAACCTGCTATAAAAGTAAAAATCATATAAAGTGTAAGGGCTATCATATTATGATTTTTAGCACCGAACAAGCCGTAAATTACGTGTCCCCCATCCAGCTGACCAATGGGAATTAAATTCAAAGCCGTAAAAAACAATGCTAAAAAGCCTGCAAATAAATAAGGATAATGAATAAGTTCCCGGTGATTGGGTAATCTTTCAGGGTCAGCTACATATTCTTCAAACCAGCTAAACAAAAGATTATTCCCTAAGCTAATCCCCATGATCTCATCCCCATTATCATAAACATGATCAGCATAATCTAACCCATATTGTTCATATTCAGGATGAATTTCAAAAATGTATTCTGGTTCTGGTAGATTGGTGAATCCATAAAACAAGACTCCTAAAGCCACCACAAAACCTGCTATGGGGCCTGCAATTCCTATATCAAAAAACTGTTTTCTAGATTTGATCGGCCCTACAATTCTAATTAATGCCCCAAATGTTCCAAAAGAAACACTTCCCATAAACCCTAACCATCCAGGAATATAATTTGGCAAGGTTACTTCAACATTATGATATTTGGCCGTAAAAAAATGACCAAATTCATGAACAGTTAGAATTAATAGAAACGGAATGGAATATTCAAATCCGGTCATGAAATCTGCCCAAGAATAATCCGGTGAAAAAAACAACATTCTTCCTGTAATCCACTCAGAACCCGATAAAGTGGTGGTAATTAAAGTTAAAACAAACAGTAGAATTTTCTTACTGTAATACTTTGTGTTTTTTTCGATCATGTATAGGACAATTTTTTCTTTAGCAATTGATCAAACCCTGAATTTCTTGGAATATGCAAAGTATGAATCCCTAAGGTTGAAGCAGATTCTAAATTTGTAAGTCCATCATCCATAAACAGTGCTTCATGCGCTTCTGTTTGGGAATGCTTCAAAACATTCTCATAAATTTCTGCATCTGGCTTTCTTTGATTCAATTCATGGGAAAAATAAACTTCATGAAATAGCTGATTCAAATGATGATATGGAAAAGAGCTTGCTAAAATTTCATGAAACTTCTTTTCATGAATAGCATTGGTATTACTCAACACTATGCATTTGTAAGTTTGCATTAACTTCTTGATTGAATGAATTCTATCCTCTGGGATATTAGCCAGCATGGCATTCCATGCTTGATCAATTTCAGCATCAGTAGCTTTTAAACTGAATTTATCTCTTAAGCTTTGACGGAATTCAGCATCTGAAATCAAGCCCTTCTCATATTTTTTAAAAACATCAGCAGATAAATAGGCTTCTTCCACTTCTGTTTCAGGAAATCCAGATAGTATGGAAAAAGCTGAGATTGTTTTCTCAACATGGAGATCGATAATGACTCCTCCTAAATCGAATATGATGGTCTTAATTTTTTGCAAAAGACTTTGATTTACTGTGATGCAAATATGGTTGAAAGGCTGTCTAAAACAAAATTTATTAATAATAGGAATACGGTATTATTGAATCACGAACCGTTGAGAATTTTCTTCTCCATTTCTGAAACTAGTTTGTAAGAAGTATAAACCTGGCTTTAAAGTATTGGGTAATTTTACCTCAATTTTATTTTCACTAAAATACAAATTTTGCCATTTTATATATTTACCATTTTGGCTAAAAATTCTGATAAACTGTATGTCGTCCATCCGGTTTTCAGACAAATTCAGGCTAAACGTAAAATCACTTTTAATGGGGTTTGGATAAATTTTTTGACTAGAAATGGTATCAATTTCTATTTCTACAATGGGTTCCTCTTCCTCTCCATTACAAATCGCCAACTGCCAATCTACGTTATAACGAATATCTTGTAATCGCTTATATACATTCTCGCCTGGGCATAAGGTATTACAACCATCTTGGTGGCCCGCAATTACACCAAGATTAGCATTTAATGGATGAGGGTTGCTCTCTAAAGGTTCTAAATTATCTTTAAAGGATTTCCAACTTAAAATTATCTCTAAACTTTCTAACATCTGCGGTTCAGGCTCAGCAGTTTCATAATTACCCAAGAGGCAAACACCCATAGTATTAGAATTAGAACCACAGAAATGAGCTCCAATTACTTGATCTTGCTCACCACTACCTGGATCTCTTCCTGCATATATTACCCCATCAGGTGCTACCAAATAATTATAACCAATATCTGACCAGCCATTCTCTTGAGTGTGAAAAATGTAAATATCCCGAACTGCTTGGGTATAATCAGAAATATTATTAGATCCTGCTGAATGGTGTACTATCATATTTTCTGTAGTCGTAAAACTTCTGTTATAAGAAGGTTCCGGAAGTCCTGCTCTCCATTCTGATTGTTGGACTACATCATTCAATTCACAGTCATTATTTTGGATTGAGCCTGATTTTCTTTGGGAAAAGTCAGAATATTCACCACTTCCATTGATCAATACAACTTCCAAGTTAGCTACTTCTTTGGGAGAATATAAGGCTAGTGAAGTTGAGGCTGAGTCAAAGTGAATTAGACTTGAATAAAAATGATTGGAATTCTCACCAGCATGTAAATCATTACTGAAATAAATAGTATCGAAATCCTCAATAAAAGCGATCTCATTAAAGTCCATTATTTCCTTTGATTTCAATGCAATAGCCGTGAAAGAAAACTCGATATTTTGAATCTGTCTCTGATTAGCATTCAAGCTAATTGGAAAAGAAGTGTGAATACTTGAATTCTGGGCACTTAATTGTAGGACAATAAAAAATAGAAATAGAGTAAATATTAACCGCATATAATCAAATCAAACTAGACAGTAATATAACTGGATTCACTGTTAAAATATTGGATTTAAATGTAAATAAAAATAGGCTTACCAGAATTGGCAAGCCTAATAAAAGTTCAGGATATCTGTAAGTATTACTCTTTTATCAATTTATTCATACTTCTCAATCCATCCTTCCATAAGATTTGTATAAAGTATATTCCTTCGGGGTAATTGCTCAAATCAATCTCCATTTTATTATCTATATAATCAAATTCAGATTTTTCTTCAATTAATCTACCCTCAGGACTTATAATTTTCAAATATGAAATCTCATCTACTCCTTCTATCCTAAATTTACCATTAGAAGGATTAGGGTAGATCATAACATTTTTTTCAAGAGAGGATTTATTAGCCGTATAACTTACTCTATTAACAGTAATTTTACCGTTATCCGAAACAGCTGAGATCTCAAGTGCTTCTTGATCTTCCCCAGTCAAATCAAAAATTATATCAGATTCTTCATCCATAGGAACACCTGGGATATCAAATTTTACTGAATATCTTCCTGCGGGAAGGTTCGGAATTTCAAACTCACCATTTTCATCAGTTTCTAGGTAAGCTACCAATTCTCCATTTTCTAAAATAGATTTAAATAATAAATCTCTACTTGAACCAGTTAATACTCTTACACTAACACCAACACCGCTTACCCGTCTCCTTGGCAACTTTCTTTCCCCTTCTTCAAATTCTTCTTCCAAATACCCACTAAATCTTGATGTTCCATTAAGAGGTGCGGGTTCACCTTCCATGGTTACTTCTAGCCCTTCAATATTGCTTCTGAGTGAGATTATTTCCGCTAATTCCCAATCTATGGTATTTGGAAAATAAGTGTTTAATAAATCCGGATATTCTTGCTCGTCATTGTCCACATACAATACAAAGTCGCCTAAATCCAAATCTTGAATCTCAAAAACACCACCTGACTGCACGTCCACAAAAAATTCGTCATTATTTAATCTTATACTATCAAATTCAGCTCCTTCTTGATATCCAAATAAATATACTTGGCCAGCTTCAGTTGCGAAATCATTAGCATCTGTAATTTGACCGCTAATATTAGCTGTTGCAATTAACTGAACCGGATTGGAAACCAATTTAAATTCTGGATCGACTGCATTGATCAAATCATTCCGAACTTCTAAAACAAATTCGCCCATAGTGTCAAATGTTAAGGAGTCTATCGAAATGGAACTCGAATCAGAAATATTGCTTATTTCATCATTTCTTAACCATTGATAAGTATTATTTGACCCCTCTACTGAATATTCTAAAGAAACTTCAGAACCTTGAGGCACCTTTTGATCAGGTTCATTACCAAAATTGGCTTGATTACTAAAAATAAGACCTTCTATGGTAATATTTACCTCCAAATCTCCATAATCCAGCGAATTCCCGCTGACATCCAACAATGCCAGACTTGGAAGGTTTGTTAAATCAGGCAAATCTTCAAGCTTATTATTAGCAACATTTAATGTCCTTAAACCTAGAATATCATTTATAACATCAGGTATTGATCCTGATAAATTATTCTCAGCTAAGTTGACCTCAACCACTCTATTATCTTCTACTATAATATCCTGATCATCATTTGACCATTCGGTTGGATCATCACTTGAAGTATCCCAATTGATGGAAGACCAGCCCTCTCCGTTAGTTGAATCATATAAAACTCTTAAAGCTTCAACATCACGCTCCAAGGTTGAAACTTTTAGTTCGGTAAGTGATGAGGATAAGGTCAAATCACCCAATAAATCATTGTTAACTTCAACATAATAAATTCCCTCATCAGTTCTTTCTATATTATTTAAAACCAAAACAGCATTCGTTTCACCTGCAATCTGAACTGAATCCTTATACCATTGAAAGGTATTGGAGGAAGAAGGCGCATCAATTTCAATCGAGACATCCGCACCCAGAAAATCAATATACTCCTGTGGAAGATTATAATTAAAATCTTGGTTGTTATAAGTTAAATTAGATACAGAATTGAAAGGCTCTAGCTGTTCAAAACTCAATGCATTTCTGCTAACATCCAAATTTACTAAAGAACCAACTAATGGTTCTAAAGCCGTTATATCTGATAAGCCATTATCTGAAAAATTAATTTCATTCACAAAGTTCAAATTTCCTAATTCAGTAGGTAAAACTCCTTCAAGTTGATTTGCGGGGAGGTTTATGGATTTCAAGGAATCTTTAATCATGTTTAAACCTTCCCAGGTATTGAGTTTTCCGCTAGTCCAATTTTGGCTAGTAGTCCAATTTTCACCATTGGTGTTTTCGTATAATGCTACCATTGCCAAGGAATCCTGTTCTAGATAACTCGACACAGGTAATTTAACGCTATCTTGAATACTATAGGCACTAGTATCACCTGAATTAGAAATAGCACGGACATAATAATAATAACGTTCAGAATATTCAGGGGCTTGATAAGTTATACTATCAGTAGTTACTACAAATAAAGAATCATTCTGAGCAATAGAAGTTGTATCATTATTCAATCCAATATAAACCTGATATTCGTCCACTCCTTCCAAAATCGGCCAACTCAGATCAAATTGGTTTGATGTAGGATTTGAGGATACCGGAACTGGAACTTGAATTGGGAGTAATTGTACTTCTAAGGAATTGCTGAAAAGTGAGGAATCTCCTGCAACATTAATTGACCTTCCAAATACATAATAAGTTTGGAAAGGTTCGGGAGCGGTATAAGTTAATGAAGTATCCGATAATAGGAAGGTACTATCAGATGCAAGTGAAGAAATAGTATCATTTTCTAATGAAATAAATATTTCATAGTCCGTTGCATTTGCAACAGAATCCCATTCCAAATCGAACCCTGTAGTAGTAATATTGGTGGCCGTAATATTAGGTGCCCCTGCAACAGCCAGAGCTTCAAAATAGGAAGCCGAAAGTTCGCCTCCTTCTTGTAGAATGAGGAAATCTTTTAAACCGTCATTATTTAAATCCAGAACATCAAAATCGGCAATAAGCCCTCCAGTAAAATCAAATGACGCATCTTCAGATAAATTGCCTGCCCCATCGTTTAACAACAAATGGATAGAGGCTGAATCTTGATCCGATACCAATAAATCCTGAAACCCATCACCATTTAGATCCTCTGCTACCATTTTGGCAGGTGTAAAACTTAAGGGGACTGTGGCAATGTCAAATGATTCAGAACCATTGTTGAATGTATATATTTCTATTTCATCAGAAATTTGATTGGAAGCTGCAATTTGATCAAATCCATCAGCTAACAACGATATATTTACTATTTCGAATATTTGATCGGATGCTCTTGAATTACTATTATAAAAGGTTGTATCCAGATTGAAAAGATCAATTATTCCAATCATGCTTTCGTTTGAGTTTAAATAACTTATATCTGCATTTTCATTATTTATATAATTACCCCTTAAAATTTGATTTAATTCCCTTCCATTTGGTTCAAAAAAAGGTAAAATAGTTTTTGCATAAGGACTACAATCTGAAACACCTCCACTCTCACCACTAAGAATACTGGAAGAGGAAGTTAAATCATAATCACTAAAAAGAGCATCTGTTACTCCATCAAAATCAGAATCAAAAACCAAATAATCATTGTATTTACTTTCATCGCTTACATTACCATCTCCAAAAGGAGTGAAATTACCATTTCCATCATTTTTAAAATATATAATTCCATTAAGGCCATTATATTCAATATTAAAAAGTACATCAGCCCCTAAAGTTCCTCCAATATTTGAAAATTGAAGCTTAAAGTCAGTAGGATTTAAGATTGCTCCTTCTGAATTAAGCGAAAACTCTTCTAAGGTAGTTGCTCCTGTTAAATTGTTAATTACAGAAACTGGTTCATAATCTGCGCTGACAATCATAGCATCAAAATTATCATCTCCATTAATTTGACCCAATTCCATATTAGTCTGACCCAAAGAAACGGTTCCGTTTATGTTTTCCAGTAAGGTTTGGTTATTGTAATTATCGGGAGCTAAAACTATTGGACTATCATAGTTAATCGTAAATTGATCTGATCCATACAAAATTTTATCTTCATTATAAATAATTTCTATTTTACCAGAGCGGGTGCCATCAGGAATGGTAACTGTAATGGAGCTTGCTGTATTACTAACAATATTTGCCTGTTTTCCTCCAATAAAGACCTGGTCTGAAGGAGAAGCAAAATCGCCAGATAAATTCAAAGTAATATTTTCCCCTGGGAAAGCGGCATACTGAGATAAACTGGTGATTTGCCTTTTAAAATAAAATGGATTCTCAGCTTCTAAATTAGATGCTAAACCGAATCTGGCAGTATCCGCTACAGAAAAATTATACTCCACAGCTGTTTGAAAAGAGGAGTCAGTACTAGCACCGTTTCCATAAGAAGTTCCGTCTTTGAAATCTACCAACTCCAAACTTGTAAAATCAGTAATACCTTCCCTTAGATTATCAGTAATAATTGGTTCGACACTAGCTGCCACATTATTATCGGACAATAAAGACGTAATCTCCCAATACTCTTTAGTTCTGTCTCTGATTAGGGAAGAATTTATGAGTAATGAATCCGTGAGTCCGCAAAAATTATCCACAGGATTAACTCTTACTAAATCAGAAGTCTGAAATTCTTCATTATCAAAAATACGGATTTGACGTGGGCCATAATCATGGCCAACCGGAAAAGTAAATGGAGTATTTCCTATTTTACTGACCGTTCCATTAATATACGATTGGGAACTTGTACCAAGTGCGGTAGCATTTTCGCCAAAAACCACTTCCTCATATCCAAAACTAAATATATCATTATCAGCAACCAGTAATCCATGTATAAGTCTCAAATCCCCTTCAATTAATACCTTAGACACTGTTTCCTCATAAGATTTTAAAATTTCCAATTCCGGTATTTGCCTATCAGAATTAGGGTCTTCTTCAATATTCACTCTTACATTATTGTAAATAATTGAATCTTGGAAGTCACCAAAACCAGTTATTTCTTGATATCCGAATCCTTTAAAACTTAATAATGATTGATCTGCAAATTTTATTTTACCACCGTTACCTTGTCTTCTGAAATTGAAATTAATATCTAATGAAGTGGTTCCAGAAAAGTTAACCGTAAATTTTTCATTTGTATTTTCAAAAGCATCTAAAATAAATACATCAGCTATAATTCTAGAATTATTAAATATCACATTAAAAGGCTGGGCACTATTAAAATTATCATTATATAAAAACAAATTGCCCCCAACAGTAAAATCTACTGATTCAAAATTAATATTAGGAGTATCATAAAGTTGAGTGCTGTCTGTAGCTGAATGTCTAAAGGAAAATTCGTTTCCTACACTTATTTGAATGGAATCACCGTTGTTAATCGCATGAAAATGAATTTGTTCATTATTGAGACCATCAGCTTGTTCAAAGACTAAATCCTTTCCTACGTCCAAACTAGCCGTATTGGTAAGATCAGTTTTTATAAAAATTCCTACTGAATCAGTTGGCACACCGGAGGAATGCTCAACTCTCACATTATTTTTAACATTAAGGCTTCCGTTATTAATCCAAATACCTACATTAACCTCTTCTTCAAAAGCTCCAATGATATTAGCACTATTAATCTCGAAATTCTCAGAATCATTGATTGAAACTTGATGATAAATATTCACAGCAGAATCTGCAGGAGGGACAGTACCAGTTGCCCATATGGCAGGGTCAGACCAATTGCCGTTGGCTATACTATTAATAAAGTACGGCAAGGTTTCTACTTCGAAAACAGTAGTGTCACTATTTGACTGTGTCCCATTTTTACTGAAAATCTGGAAATAATAAGTTGTGGCGGGTTGCAAATCGGGAACACCAAACGCACCAGTATAGGAACTTATATTGGCAGGATTAA
This sequence comes from Marivirga sp., assembly GCF_051117495.1. NCBI lineage: Bacteria > Pseudomonadati > Bacteroidota > Cytophagia > Cytophagales > Marivirgaceae > Marivirga > Marivirga sp. The sequence goes on from NZ_JBNPEF010000013.1 coordinate 9,259, forward strand.
AACCGGGCAAAAATGTATTAAAACTATCTTCTGAAATCAATACTTCGTAAAAAAATTCCGCATCACCAGCAAAATTAGTAAAGCTGACATGCAAAGAATCCGGGAACTTCTCTATTGAAGTTTCAGGAACAGGTAATGGTTCTGGTTCTATCAAGCGGACGTTCATCAAACCGGAATTATCCCCATTTCGATCCCACAATCGAATAAAAATTTCCTCACCGACAGGCAATCCTTTAATAGTATCCTGTTGATGGGACTCAAACTTACCACTGCAATAAAACTCATTAAGATTACCACATGCACCAGTATAAATAGAAAATCTAGTTTCTATAGCTTGGTCTGGAGAGGATAAAACATCATATACCTCTCCAAAAGTTTGAACTATTAAGTCTCCAGAGCTTGGAACCGCTGCTTTTACCCATACATCGGCTGTTCCTGCGCTATAAATAGAATCCTGTGCACATGGTGCTGCTAATCCTGAATCCGTACCATTAAAATAAGAAACTGAAGTGATGGATGAAGGCCCAGTGCTTTCATCATAACCAAACACATTTATATTTAGTGCATTATTACATTCTTGGTTTGTTGCAATAGCCTTGCTGGCTTGAGATTTTAAACTCACATAAAATTCGTCTTCAATAAAGGCAGGTGGAAAAACCTTTAAACGATAACTACCACTTTCTATATTGGAAAATGCAAAAACTTTCTTGACTTCCTCGGGTGCTACTCTTTTAAAAAAAGATTCTGCTTCTTCTCCACAACTCCCTTTTTTTACCAATTCAATAAAAACTGAATTATATACATCATAGTCCCCAATTTCAATTACAATATCTTCTGGACTTGCCAGAGTAAATTCATAAAAAAGGCTATCTCCATAAGAATTATAGGTATCACCATATTCGGTTTGTACACTGATTACAGGATCTTGAGCTGGAGAATTGCTCTGTGATCTACTATAAATCGAATCTCCATCAATACTGATAGATAGTGAATTTGTACAATTTGTATTTACTGGGGCTCCCGAATAGAATACTTCCAAATTACCCTCTATAAAATCTATCCCCGTATCAGCACCATTATTTGAAACAACAATGTAATAAGTAGATCCAGCATTGAGTGTTTCATAAATTTCCAATATGTTATTACTTACTCCCGTACTATCAAATGCTATGCGATTGGGTGTATTATCATAACAATTATCAAAAAGTTGGATTGAGCCTCGATCTAAAGAAGGAATTTCAGATAATGTAATACCATATTCTTCAGTAGTTAATGGTGTAAATCTAAAAATAGCCTCATTTCCTGAATCAAATAAAGGGTCAGATACATAATTATTTGAATAAAATGCTGTATTAACATTTATAATTTCCCCGCTTGATATTTCTTTAGTAACACTACAATCATCTCCAGGCCTATCTCCAATAGTGAAAACAAAAGTCTCTTCTAAATCATCAGGCGATTCGGATCCATTATCCGGCATATTACTATTAAGGATAAAACCATCACTGTAACTAATTGTATAAAAAGCATCGTTCCATCCATCTCCGAAACTGTCATAAGCCTCAAATCTATAATTTATTCCATCCTGAAGACAAAAATTATCAGATTCAACCGCTCCAGAAGTTAAATACCCTGCAAATGTTTCGAAAACTAAAGTATCAGCCTCATCATCATATAGTCTCCAATATATATCGCCATTTGCAAATCCAGATGAACCATCTATCTCAATAATAACTTGAGTCTCTCCAAGATCACATTGCGCATGCAAATTATAATAGCTTAAAAACAACACCCCAATTAAAAGTAAATATTTCTTCATATTATTTCTTAATTAAATCAATTTTGAGAATAAAAGGAATAAAATTTAGTTGTAGCTTTCTTTACAAATTAAAAGATAATATTGTATAAATCCTAATTATTATTTTTTTATTACTATTTTTTTAACTTATCTTTATATCAACAAAATCATAAATATCATTATGAAAAAATCACTTTTATTAGTTATCAGCCTATTATTTTTATCTACAATATATGCACAAAATAACAATCCTGATCTTTTCAGTAAAATAGAAAAAGCATTTAATGAAGAGGATTACGAATTCATAATAAAAAATAAAGCGCAGATTTTAAAACATAAGAATCAGCAATCAGATTCCATTTCAGCTGAGTTATTATATTTTTTGGGTGATGCCTACTTAGCTTATGACAGTTTAGATAAAGCTTTGGACATTATGCAAATTGAATTGGAAATAAGAAAGCAACTTAGCAATGTTGATCCTGTATTAATTGCTGACATTCACAACAATTTATCATACTACCAACAACTTAACAATCAGATAAAGCTAGCAAAATCGTATATCAATAAGGCAGGAGAAATTTACAAAGAAAATCTTGGCACAGATAACCTTGCGTATGTAGAAAGTAAAATTAAACTGGCCAAAATTCATAATATTTTGGATGAGCATAAAGAAGCCATTCATATTTATGAACAACTTCTTGAAAATGAGTTTGCTAAACAAAACTATTTACATATTATCAACAAAGAATTAGGATTATCTTATTTTGATTTAGGCTTTTACACAAAATCAGAAGAAATTTTAGAAAATAATTTTGAGTTCATAAAGAAAAATTTTGGTAAAGAGAGTATTGAATATGTAGAAGCATTGGTAACATTGGCCATTCCTTATTATGCCCGTTCCAATTATTCGGAATCCGAATTATTATATAACAATGCCTTAGAGGTTTTGTCCAAAATTTCCGCTTATAAAACATTGGAAGAAAATATTAAAAATAACCTAGCTTTATTATACTGGAAAATCGGTCTTCATAAGGAGGCGGTAGAAATATTCGAGGAAATTATCAATGATCAAAAATCTTTAGAAAATGCCAGCAAATATAGTAATTATGCACAAAATTTGATCGCAGTAAATCAAAAAAAGAAAGCTTTAAAATATTTTGATGAAGCTTTAGGAATTATTCAAAATATACTGGGAAAAGAAAATGAGCTTTATATTAGAGTTTTAAAAGAAAAAGCCTTAGCACTTAATCAAAGTAATGATTTAGATAATTACTATAAACTAATGAAGGAGAGTTTTTCTGCTTCTCAAGAGATTTTGGAAAAAAGCAACCCCGAATATTCCAAATATGAATTGAAGTGGGGCATTGCCAATTTTAGAATGAACAATATTAAAAAAGCCGAAAAACATATTTCTTCAGCTTATAAATTACGTTCTAAATATTTGAATAAAAATCACCCTCTCTATGCAGAAACTAGTAAAGAATTAGCTGAACTAACTTGGTTTAAAAACAATCCAAAAAAAGCTAAAAATTATTTCAATGAGACTTTTGATAATTATTTTGCACAAATTGAAGCTTATTTTCCAGCTTTAAGCGAGCAACAAAAAGCTAATTTCTATATCAACACGCTTCGATCTACTTTTGAAGAATTTAATTCATTTGCAATAGCTTATCATAAAAAAGATCCAGATTTATTGGGAGAAATGTATGATTATCAATTGGCCACAAAAGGTTTAATCATGTACGCAACAGCTAAAGCCAGAAAAAATATATTGAATAGTGACAACCCAGAATTAAAAGAAAAATATCAAAACTGGATTGGCACCAAGGAGCTTATTTCCCAATTATATTCAATGTCCGAGGCAGAACTAGAGCAGCAAGATTTAAAGTTAGATTCCCTGACTAAGGTTTCAAATGACTTAGAAAAAGAACTTAGCAGAGCTTCAAGTGACTTTGCTGATGCATATGTTGCTAAAAATTTCAACTGGAAGGATGTTCAGGCTAAATTGAAAGAAAATGAAGCAGCCATTGAAATGATTCGATTTAGAGAATTCACTCCTGATAGTAGTGGGTTATTTAAGGATAAGGTGAATTATGCTGCATTATTAATTGATAAAAAATCAAAGCATCCAAAATTAATCCTTTTAGAAAACGGATTGGAGCTAGAGAATAAGTACATCAAAAATTATAGGAATGCTATCCGATATAAGGTAAAAGACAACTACAGCTATGATTTTTACTGGAGACCCATTGCTGAGGAAACCCAAAACTATAATAAAATTTATTTCTCACCTGATGGGATTTATAATCAAATCAGCATAAATGCACTTTATAATACCAATACTGACAAACATGTTTTAGAAGAACAGAATATACAATTATTAACCAATACAAAAGATTTAATTGCTTATAGAGAACAAAACAGCAATTCAAATTTAGCATCAGCCCCTGCGCTGTTTGGTTTCCCTAATTACAATAAAGGCATAGATGAATCTAATGAGGAAGGAGAAAATACAGCAAGTGATATTGTAGAAAACGCAAGCCTTAACAGAGGATTAAGAGGCAGTTTACAAAGATATATCAGAGGAAATGCTTTGGTAACTTCTCTGCCAGGCACTAAAGAAGAGGTTGACCAAATAGAGTCTCTATACAAAAACAGTAATTTCTCAAATCCTAAAACTTACTTGGAAAATGATGCTGATGAAATTCAATTGAAAAGTGTCAAAAATCCACAAGTTCTTCATGTCGCTACGCATGGTTTCTTTTTAGAGGACAATGAAACAAAAAACACTGATGAGGAAGATAAATACAGTGAAAACCCTCTTTTAAAATCAGGATTAATAATGGCAGGCGCAAATTCATTTATTGCCACTGGTTTAAATCAAGACGCTAGACAAGATGGAATTTTAACGGCTTATGAAGCTATGAATTTAGATTTAAATGATACTGAATTAGTCGTGCTCTCTGCCTGCGAAACAGGTTTAGGAGACTTAAAAAATGGTGAAGGAGTATATGGTTTAAGAAGAGCATTTCAAGTGGCAGGAGCAGATGCCATTATCATGAGCCTGTGGTCTGTTGATGATGAGGCGACCCAAGAACTCATGACGGCTTTCTATCAAAACTGGATTGGGGGAAAAGACAAATTAACTGCTTTTAACGAGGCTCAAAAAACCATTAAAGAAAAATACAAATCACCGTTTTATTGGGGAGCATTTGTAATGGTAGGCGAATAAAATTCCTACTTGAAAAAGTATTTTTTCTGAAGGCTTCGAATTTTATCGAAGCCTTCATAATTTTACACTATGCCCAAAGAAAAAAAATGGATTATAGCGCCAGAACCTTCTCCCGAAATGGTTGATGAATTAAGCCAATCAATTAATATCAACCCTATTCTTTCCAAAATATTAGTTGCTAGAGGTATCACTAACTACCACGAAGCTAAAACATATTTTAGGCCCTCAATTGAAGATTGCCATAATCCTTTTTTAATGAAGGATATGGATATTGCTATCAAAAGATTAATCGAGGCAATCGAAAACCATGAACCTATATTGGTCTTCGGAGACTATGATGTGGATGGCTCAACTTCTGTTGCCATGATGTACAGTTTCTTGAAAAATTATTGTAAAGAATTATATTACTATATCCCGGATAGATATTTAGAAGGTTACGGCATCTCAAAAAAAGGTATTGATTACGCTAAGCAAAAAAACTGCAAACTTATTATTTCTTTAGATTGTGGAATAAAAGCAATAGATCAGGTAGAATACGCCAACTCAAAAGGTATTAACTTTATAATTTGTGATCATCATAACCCAGGGAAATCATTACCTGAAGCAGTAGCCATATTAGATCCTAAAAGAAAAGATTGTCAATATCCATATAAAGAACTATCAGGCTGCGGAGTTGGTTTTAAACTTATTCAAGCTTTCTGTATTCAAAAAGAAATCCCTGAGCATCTTGCCTTTGAATTGCTTGATTTGGTAGCCATCAGTATTGCTGCAGACATAGTTGAAGTTACAGGAGAAAATAGAGTGTTGGCTTATTACGGGCTGGAAAAGATAAATTTTAATCCAAGACCGGGCATAAAGGCATTACTTCAAGCATCAGGATTAAAAGACAAAATCACCATTTCGAATTTAGTTTTTCAATTAGGCCCGAGAATTAATGCTGCAGGCAGAATAGATCATGCTCATTTAGCAGTACAATTATTGACCTCCATTCATGAAGATGAAGCATTAATTATTGCTGAAAATATTTCAAAAAAGAATAATACTCGTAAAGACTTCGATCAAAATATAACCAGTGAAGCTTTAAGTTCAATAGAAGAAAATAGTCAATTACTAAATGCTAAAAGCACTGTACTTTTCAATAAAAACTGGCATAAAGGAGTTATCGGAATTGTGGCCTCTAGATGCATTGAACATCACTACCGCCCCACCATTATCATAACTGAATCTAACGGAAAAGCAACCGGATCTGCCCGTTCTGTCGATGGTTTTGATCTTTATGCAGCCATTGAATCATGCCAAGAACACTTAGATCAATTTGGAGGTCATAAACATGCGGCAGGATTAACCCTTTCAATTGACAATATACCAAGTTTTGCTTCTGCATTTGAAAAAGTAGTTGCAAGCAGTATTACTGAGGATCAATTAACCCCGAAAGTTAATATTGACAGTTATATTAAAATTGACCATATCACGGATAAATTTTATGCTATTTTAAGCCAAATGGACCCATTCGGACCGGGAAATATGCAACCTGTTTTTGCCGCATCAGACTTGGAAGTTTTAGGGGAACCCATAATCCTTAAAGAAAAACATCTTAAACTAACTGTGAAAGATAAAGGTGGTCGCCAAAAGATAACGGCTATTGGTTTCGGAATGGCAGCATATAAGTCATTAATTTTGGATTCAAATAGCTTTGAATTAGCATTTACCATACAAGAAAATCATTTTAACGGCACAAAATCTTTACAGCTTTATCTAAAAGATATCCGCATTCACTAAATATTTTCGTTAATTTGCTGTTTGGGTATGTTTGTTGCTTATTGCTTCAAAACAAAATAATAAAAATGATATTAAAAGCTGAAAATCTTGTCAAAATATATTCTAAAAGAACGGTAGTTGATCATATTTCTGTAAGTGTTGAACAAGGGGAAATTGTTGGACTATTAGGGCCGAATGGAGCCGGAAAAACCACTTCATTTTATATGATAGTGGGCTTAGTGAAACCCAATTCTGGTGAAATATTCTTAGATGATCAAAATATTACCAGTTTGCCAATGTATAAACGAGCCAAAAAAGGGGTAGGATACTTGGCGCAAGAGGCTTCTGTTTTTAGATCTTTGACTGTTGAAGAAAATTTAATGGCTGTTTTGGAAATGCGTAAAATCAGCAAGGAAGCCAGAAAAGAAAAAATGGAAAGTTTGCTAGATGAATTCAGCTTAAATCACGTACGGAAAAATAAAGGAATGGTGCTATCGGGTGGCGAAAGAAGAAGAACAGAAATTGCGCGAGCACTGGCTATGGATCCAAGTTTCATTTTGCTTGATGAGCCTTTTGCAGGTGTGGATCCCATTGCAGTTGAAGAGATTCAAACTATAGTCGGAAGATTAAAAGAAAAAAATATTGGCATTCTCATTACCGACCATAATGTGAACGAAACACTTTCCATTACCGATAGAGCCTATTTGATGTTTGAAGGTAAACTTTTGAAAGCAGGATCTGCTGAAGATTTGGCTAATGATGAGCAAGTTAGAAGAGTGTATTTGGGTAAACATTTCGAATTAAAAAGAAAACTTTAAACTATGGAATTCCTTCACTCTATAATGACCTGGGTAATGAAGAAAAGAATTCACGAAGTGGAGCTTTTCATGAAATACCCAAATGAGATGCAAAGCGAAGTTCTACAAAAACTTATTTATAGGGCCAGGAATACTAAATTCGGAAAAGAATATCAATTTGAGGATTTAAAGAATTTTAAACAATATCAAGAAAGAGTTCCTTTACATACTTACGAAGAATTATTCCCATATATAGACCAACTCTTAAAAGGAAACCAAAATATATTATGGCCAACTGAAATCAGATGGTTTTCAAAATCTTCAGGAACCACGAATGACAGAAGTAAATTCATACCTGTTTCCGATGAAGCCCTTGAAGATTGTCATTTTAAGGGTGGGAAAGATTTATTATCCATCTACCTTAACAACAATCCGGAATCCAGGCTTTTTACTGGGAAAAATCTAAGTATAGGTGGAAGTCAACAAGTCAATCAATTCGATAACAACTCCAATTCTTTTTATGGTGATGTCTCTGCAGTTATTATGAAAAACCTTCCTTTTTGGGTTCAAATCATCAGAACTCCTAGTTTGGAAATAGCTTTGATGGATGAATGGGAAGGTAAAATTGAAGCCATGGCGAATGCCACCATGAAAGAAGATGTTACCAGCCTAACGGGTGTACCAACTTGGACAGTGGTCTTACTTCAAAGAATACTTGAATTAACGGGAAAGGACAATATCTCTGAAGTTTGGCCTAATTTGGAGTTATTTATCCATGGGGCTGTTTCTTTTGTGCCTTACCAACCTCTGTTTAGGGATTTGATCAAATCTCCTAAGATGAATTATTTGGAAACCTATAATGCTTCTGAAGGATTTTTTGGCATTCAAGACAAATTAAATTCAGATGAGTTGCTTTTGATGCTAGACTATGGCATTTTCTATGAATTTATACCACTTGAAAATGCAGATCAAAAACAACCCAAAACCATCCGGCTTGATGAGGTTGAACTTCATAAGGTTTATGAAATTGTTATCAGTACGAATGCCGGATTATGGCGATACAGAATTGGTGATACCGTCCGATTTACATCTTTAAATCCATATAGAATTAAAATTAGTGGTAGAACCAAACATTTCATCAATGCTTTTGGTGAAGAATTGATGATTGAAAATGCTGAGAGGGCTATTGCCGTGTCTTGTAATAAAACAGGGGTGAGTATTGATAATTTTACTGCGGCACCAAAGCATTTACAACAGGGAAAAAGGGGCGCTCATGAATGGGTTATAGAATTTGCCAAAGAACCTGAAAACATTGAAGAGTTCGCCAAATTATTAGATGATGAAATCAGAAAAATTAATTCTGATTATGACGCTAAACGATACAAAGATATTGCCCTACATTGCTTGGTAATCCACAAAGTACCACAAGGAACTTTTTATGAATGGATGAGAAAGAGAGGAAAATTAGGCGGACAAAATAAAGTGCCAAGATTATCAAACAGTAGAAAATATTTGGATGATTTGTTGGAGATGGTGGTTAAAAAATGAAAAGCACAGCCTGTGTTTGCTGTGCTTTCCAGAATATCTTATTACAATAATTTAGAACTCAAATCCAATAAAAAACTGTAGAACTGAATTCTTTCCATTATCCAATCCATTTCCATCCGGAGCTACATCAACTAAACCATAGTTATACCTAACACCGGCTGTGCCTCCTGAAAAATCAAAGCCTACTCCAGCGGCAACACCATAATCAAAAGTATTAAAATCATCCCTATCATACTCCTCAACACTATTAATACTTCCATCTCCATCAACATCTTTTACTTTGACTGCAATCAAACTTGCAATGTAGGGACCTGCACTAAAATACAAATTTTCACCCACATGAATATTAGCTAATACAGGTATTTCCACATAGGATAAATTATATCTGTACTTTCCACTACCTGTAAAAAAGCCTCCATCATAATTGATTTGGGACCCCTTTAAGCTATAGTTAATTTCGGGTTGGATACTTACCTGTTCAGATATACCTTTACGGAAATAAACCCCTACTGCAAAACCAGGTTTTGTATTTTCATCATTCACCTCTTCTACATATAAATTTGATAGGTTTAAAGAGGCTCTAATTCCGCTTTGGTCGGACTGAGCATTTACAAAAAATGAACTTAAAATTAAAAAAGGTAATACTAAAATTACTTTATTCATCTTAAAAAAAGTTTGGTTATGCTTTAATAAAGCGTATTTAATCGATTTTAGTTACAAATACTTTTATCTCGGATAAATTCAAGAAAAAATTCCCAAACACTTAAATTTTGATAACTTATTGAATTTCAAATAAAAAAAGCTGACTTTTAAGCCAGCTTCTTAGTATGATTTTTTTTTAATTTTTAGGATGCCCACTTAATTGTACAACCTATTGCTTTCGTTTTCTTTTCAGGTATTTCAGTTCCATTTAAAACCGCATCGACAGCCTGTTCTACATATTTTTTATCTGCATCTTTTGCAGATTTAGTGTTATTATCAATTGCACCAATATATTTTACAGTCCTATTTGCATCCAAAACATAAACATGTGGAGTGTTTGTAGCTCCATAAGCTTTAGTGATTTCCTGGGTTTCATCATATACATAAGGAAACGGAAACTCTTTTTCCTTTGCTCTTACAATCATTTTATCGAAAGAATCTTTGGGAGATTTTTCATCATCATTTGGATTGATGGCGATTACAGGTACACCTTTTTCAGCATATTTTTTATGAAGTGCAATAATTCTGTCTTCATAAGCAACAGAATACGGGCATGAGTTACATGTAAAAATTATCATAAAGCCCTTGGCTTCATCGTAGTCATCCATAGAAACCATTTCACCATTCACATTTTTAAGGGAAAAGTCCATGGCTTTGTCCCCAACTTCGTATCCACCTTTTTTAAAACTAAAAGCTACTAAAGCGATTAGTATAAATGAAAATCCAATTAACTTTTTCATAGCAATATTAATTTAGTTTTTGTTTAATTAACTCTTCCAATTCCCCTTCATGAAACTCTTTTTCGTAAAAGTATTTCTGGCCATTTTTTACAAGTAAGGTAGCTGGAATGGCCCCGGACCATTCAGGAGAAACCTTATCAATCCATGAATTATAATCCACATCATCAATCAAATAGAGTCCATCTGGATTTAAGCCTTTCTTTTCAGCAAATTTTTCTGCTTTCGAGGCATTTTCTGAAAAATCAATACTCATATACACAAATTCAACATTTGGAAATTGTTTTTGGGCATTTACAAAATAGGGTAATTCCTTGACGCAAGGCTTGCACCAAGTGGCCCAAAAATTGATTACCAACAATTTTTCAGCATCGGATGGGGCCATAATAGCTTCTAATTCTGGCACCTCAATGATTTTCATTTCACCTTTTTGGGCATAAGATTGAAAATTTCCAAAAAGACCGATAATTGTTAAAATAATAGCAATTTTATTCATAATGACTGTAAAACGATAATTACTTTAAATTGTTAAAATCAAAGATTTAATTTAAGGAGGAATCTATCAAAATCACTCTTTCAGAATGAAAGGAATTGGATGTTTACAATATCTCCAAAATTTCATCCTTCGGAATTTTAGATAAATTAATCCGATCTTTAGCACCTGCAATGGTAATTTTAGAGAGAATAGCCATCCCTTCATCGGTAGTTGGAATTATCTTTACAACTTCTAATGGATCAATTCCGCCAATATATTTTATGGCAATTTGTTCGCCAGAACTGTTATCATAAAAATTTAGCTTGATTCTGCCATCCAAAGTTGTATAAGCATTCACCAGGTAATCACTTGTACCTATAGATACTACCGTGGAGGTTGTACTTTGAATTCTTAATCTATCTTGCATCAACTCACCGCCTAAAGTTTCCAACACAACAGTGTCATTTAAATTAGGTTGATACCCATTAATAAAGTATGCTTGATTATTAAAAATATAATTGAAAGCCATTAAAGCGTTACCAATAGGCAGGGCTGAATTCAAAAAGTTTGACTGGGAACTCCTGATTTTACCGGTTTCAATTCCTTGATCATTAGCAAAAGTTAAATTTAAACCTTCCTTTCTAAGAGAATTAAAATAAATAACTGAACCAGCATTATAAGCTCCTACAAAAAAATCAGTATTGTTTGAATTTTGAAATGATGCAAGTTGCTCATGAGCATTTTGGATATCATCATATCTTCTTGCCCATTCCATGGCAAAACCATCCTGAATTTTACTTAAAACAGTTCCTGTTGTATCATTATAGGTCAACAGTAAATAGGTATCTGGAGTGAGATTATTAAATGCTAATGGCCTTCTATAAGAAGTATAAGTTCTGAGTGCCTCTACCTTTTGTTCCAAATCATTTATTTCAAAGAGTGTTGCAGTATAATCAGGCTGGCTACTCCCAATAAAATAATAATTATCTCCCTGTCTTATTAGATTTGGAACCGCATTTAAATATTGAGGCTCGAGTTGCCGACTCCATTGAAAATCGCCTCTATTATTGACTTTTAATACGAAAATTGATTCATTCGCTAGTGCAGATAATACCAAAAATCCACCATCATCAGTTTCGATTGCATCCAATGGTTTAAAATTGAGCCCCTCAGATGGATTATCGAATATGCTATTAAATTTTTCGGTTGGCGTAAATTCCTCCAGATCTTCACCACAAGAAGAAAATAAAATGAAAACCGATAATATGTGTAATAGATTTTTCATATCTCAACCGGCATAAATTCTTTCTTACTTAAATATTTCAACGGAAATATAACTCCGATCAAAGCCTCAACAGACTGGAAACTGAAGTCATCCATCACATCATATGCTTCATTCTGAAGATTATCATTAGCGTATCGGGCATTTTGATTATTGGCATTACTTAAGCCTTGCCTGAAATTTGCTTCGGCAGTAATATAAAAAGTAGCCACCCTAAACCTTGCACCTCCACCTAGAAAGGCACCTGCGGTGAAAGGGGACATTATAGATTTGATATCCTCATTTTTATTAAATTCTTGGCTTTCAATTCCATTTTGAGTGGTAAATTTTGAATATTCTTTATCGGCATTAATTAAGATCGAAAAATTCAATCCTGCTTGCACAAAAGGGATAATAGCTGGCACTGATGGTTTTCTATGTTTTTTATCCCAAAAACGGCTGTTAACCTGCCTAAACATAAACCTAAAAAAGATCGGGACATCTAAATAATTAATATCATGATTGTGGATAAATTTTACACTACTTACAGTGCCTGGTTGCTCTTGTGTGTATTGAAAACGAATTTGATTTACCGAAGCATTTGCTCCTAAAACCAAACGTTGGTCAAATTGATACATAAAAGTAAGACCATAAATAGTACCAATATTTTCCGCATCTTGATAGTTTTTGTCGTAAACTCCTTGATCTAAACTTGTGGTAGGCTTTATCAATGAATAACGGTTAATTACATTTACCGTATTGTAGTTTGCACCAGCCCTAACACCAAAATACACCTGGGATGTTTTAAATGGGTTTTTATTCAATTTATCCCATACGGATTGTGCCTGGCAAAATACCGTTGATAGCAATAACAATATACTGCAAAAATATCTTAACATCATTTTATATTCATACACCACAATAAATATCTCACTTTTTAATCTTTCATCAAAATAAATGAAGTGTTCGTTCAAGCTATCTTTTTACTAACTTTGCAATTAGATCAAAATTATGCAAGAAGATTTAACTCAAAACGAGCAGGAAGATGATGGATTGTTTGAACATCATCAAATTAAAGTAGATCCTAAACAGGATTTATTGAGAATAGATAAATTCCTAATGGACAGGCTACCAAATGTGACTCGTAATAAGGTGCAAAAAGCCATAAAAGATGGTTTTGTACAAGTTAATGGTGATACCATCAAACCCAATTACAAAGTCCATCCAAACGATAATATCCGCATTGCATTGCCCGAGCCCCCAAGAGATACGGATGTAAAACCAGAAAATATTCCTTTGAATATCGTTTTTGAAGATTCGGATTTATTGATTGTTAACAAAGAAGCTGGAATGGTGGTGCATCCTGCTCATCAAAATTGGGAAGGAACACTAGTGAATGCATTGGCCTATCATTTTCAGCAGTTACCTGAAATGGAAGGAAATGAGGGAAGACCCGGCTTAGTACACAGAATTGATAAAGATACCTCTGGACTTTTGGTAATTGCCAAAAATGAAAAGTCCATGACTCATTTGGCCAAACAATTTTTTGATCATAGCATCGAAAGAACTTATTATGCTTTGGTTTGGGGCGATGTGCAGGATGATGAAGGCACAATCAATGTAAATTTGGGTAGAAGTTTTAAAGACAGAAGGATAACGGATGCTTTTCCGGAAGGGGATTTTGGAAGAACCGCTATTACTCATTATAAGGTTTTAGAAAGATTAAGATACGTAACGCTTATCCAATGTAATTTGGAAACTGGACGCACTCATCAAATTAGAGCCCACATGAAATATATAGGGCACCCTTTATTCAATGACGCCACTTACGGAGGTGATAGAATTTTAAAAGGGACACAATTCTCAAAATACAAATCATTTGTAGATAATTGCTTTAAAATATTACATAGGCAAGCTTTACATGCAAAGTCCTTAGGTTTCATTCATCCTTCTCAAAATAAATTAATTAATTTTGATTCAGAATTACCGGAAGATTTTAAATCTGTTTTGGATAAATGGAGGCATTACATCCAATACCATTAATAATCCGTAAGTTTTGTTAAACCAAATAATTTATTTTATGAAGATTAATTTTTTAATTTTTATTGCTGTCACTTTATTTTTGAGCAGTTGTAATATTCAAGAAAATATAGATGATATCACCACTTTTAATATCTCGAACTCTGCTGAATTTACGGTACCTTCTTCCTCAGGAGTGAATTTACCAATTGATTTGGGAACCCCAGATGTAAGCACTTCTTCTCAACAAAGCTTTGAGAATAATAATACTCGTGCAGATTTAGTGGAAAATGTGAACTTAAGCGAGTTGACGCTTACAATAACTAGTCCAAATGACAGGACTTTTTCCTTTTTGAAAAGTTTGGAAATTTATATTTCAAATGAAAGTGAAGGCTCAACCTTGATTGCTGAAATTCAAGATGTTCCTGAAAATGCAGGAAGTGAATTAGAATTAGAAACCACAGGTGCCAATTTGGATGAATATATAAAGGAAGATAGTTATGACTTGCAATATGAAATAGTGACAAGGGAAACTATGAATTCCGATACAGATATTCGTTCTGATATGGTATTTGAAGTGAGAGCGAAGGTATTATAAATCGCTCTCAACCATTCCCTCCACCTTCATTTTGTTTCTGACAGGATTGGCATACATGGCCAAAAGAGGGTCTTTTAATTCATTGAAATTAGCAGAAAATGAGTGGGCTTGCTTTTGTAAGTAGGCTTCAAAGTTTTCTGCTTCTTCTTTTGTGTAATGGTCGGCAAACCTTTCCTCATACAACCAATCATAAGCTATGAAATTGTTAGGCCACAACTTATAACTTTTATGCACACGCTCATCAATTAGATCGGCCAAAGCCTGCATTTGATCATTTTTATTCTTGATTTCACGAATTTCCTTTAATTTCTCATCCACAATTTTCCCTATAGAAATATGAACTCTCCCTTTCACTCCCGTTATTCCTGCAATCATACTTTGTAAGTCATCTTCGGGCGTTTTTTCTATGGTTTTACCAGCTAATTTTGAAGCTACCTCCCTGGCTTTTAACACATCACAAGGATCATATTCATAAGAAATCGCCATGGGGGCTATTCTCAAAGGAGAATAATTCTCATAAAAATCCTTACCTCCACTTAATCCAATCATTTTCAATAAGCCTTGTTGTGTTTGATCATCTCCATCTTTGGTTCTGCCTTCTCGCTGGGCAATCCAAATGGATGTTTTTCTTTCTAGAATAGTATGGCGAATGTAAGATGACAAGGTCTGGGAATAGGAATACATTTCCCTAGGCGGAATATTTCGGTTGACTATAAAATTCTTATTCAGTTTTGCCAAGTCGGTTACCCATTGATTCACTAGAAGATTATTTCCAATGGCCACTTCTGTTGTATCTACACCTAATTCAAAAAGTAATACATTTAGAATAGTAGAGTCCAACACTATATCCCGGTGATTGGAAATAAAAAGATAAGATTTATCAGGATTGATTTTATCAAAACCGTCATGAGAAATACCTTCCGAGCTGCTATCTAAGACCCTTCTGGCAGTGGGATACATCATCACTTTTTGGAAATCTTTCACGCTTTTCACATCACCCAAGGCCTCCTTCAACTGCCCTGTTGATTTATCGGGGAAAACTCTTTTAGTCACTTGATCAAAAAATGGATGCTGAATCAAGCGCTGAACGGCTTCATTCACTTCTGAATCATTATAAGGTCTAATCGAATCAAATGCTTCCAAATACTCCATAGATAAAAAATAGAAACACGAAATAAGCGAAATTTATGATAAAAACCGTGATTTTATGAAAAAATGGCGGAAAAAGTCGAATTACAGTCTAAAATTAAATTAATAAAGATTACGATTAAAGTGATTTAATGGAGGTATTAAAGGTGAGGATTCAATTTTAAAAAAGCAATTGACATGCTTTATGTTATGCAACGTAAACTATTAAGGCTCCAATGAAGAACATTTTTTTAATACAATGCCCAAATCCCACTATTGGTAGTAGTCAGACTTGGGCATTCAGGTAATACGATTTATTGCTTTAATATCTTAGCAATTTGTTGTTTATCTTTGTGGCTCACCACTATCCTGTACATTCCTTTTGGCAGTTTCTTCATATCAATATCGTGGCAAATGCTATTGCTTTCTGCCTCATAAACTACCTTTCCGTATTGATTATTCAAGCTGATTTTATAAGTGTCATTCGAACGTAAATCAAAAGTTGTAGGCTCCATCTCAACTGTAAGGGTTTCCTCAACCGGATTTGGGGAATAAGTAAAATAGCATACCGGGCTACCACAGTCATCACCACTAACTGTCACATATTTTGAACGATAATTGGAAACACCACATTCATTATTAGCACGAGCCGCAACATAGCCACTGGAACTACCTGTTACCAATAAAACCTGATTGCTAGTGGTAGAGGAAGTATGATGGAAACTCCAACCTGAAGGAATATTCCATGTATAGCTACTTGCTTCTTCTTGGGCGGGAACCGAATAATATTCCCATGCATTGGGCACAACATCAGTTGAGCCTTGAACTGGTGATGGATCGGCTGGTCTTCCTACCCAAACTTTTTTCGTCAAACTAGTGCCATCCGCAAAATTTGCAGTAATGTATTTATTACCACGAAAGCTACTACTTGCTTCCTTTACTGTAATATTGCTTGAACTACTACTCATAATATTTAAGTTAGTAGTAGTGTTCCAAGAGGTAACAGGGCTGCCTAATTTGCAATTTCCAAAGGAATAAGTTTTCAACTGATTGTAGCAAAGCCTCTCACTTCCAGCTAAATCTTGTTGAAACAATCTTACTACTGGCGCTTGGGGATTTCCATTTATCTCTTCCATTATCCAATCTACATTTTCACTCGTTACAGTAATATGCTGTTGATTATTTTCTGGAGCATAATAGCTGTCAAATGGAGTTTCACCTGTACACACCAAATTTCTGTTTAAGGCATTTGACCAATTATAATTAGGATTCTCTAAAGCTAAAGCACTTACTGTAGGGATAAATGTATGATTTGGTAGATGATAATCAGAAGTGATGTTTAGATCTTTTTCATTGAAGCCATCTATAAATTTATCACGCATTATCTTGCCTGTATTGTTGTAAGCACCAGCTGTTACATCCATTGAACCGTTTGGATTTGCATTAGTGGTTTCAGTTTCGATCCATGTAATTCCTGCAGATGGCTCCCACCAAGAAGCTGCTCCAACAGTACCCTTAAATGTCCTGTTTTTAACATTATGTGCTTTCATAAAGTTGGTAACCACCTCAGCTACTTTGACACCTAATGCTTTACCTTTCAAATCAAGGAATTTCTGACCCAGTGAATTGTTGCCTTTACCCAAGGTAGTTCCATTTAAAAGGGAAACTTTTCTTAAATTAACTGGAAAGCCATTGGAACCTGACAACCCATTATTCTCAAGTTTAGTCATAAATTGTTGCCTGAAATTTGCCGTATTGTTCAATGCTCCAAATTGCTCTATAAGCATTTGCTTGGCTGCTGTTGAAGTAAGTACTTTTTCAAAGGTTTCCGTTGCATCTTCATTCCCACCCGCATAAGCAAAAAAATGCAAAGCCTGATGAATGGCAATAGGTATATTCGCCCCTAAATGTGGACTGTCAAAACTTACCCATAGCCTTGTATTATGATCCATATTGTGCTTTTCCATATAGGCCAGGGCATAGCGGCTAATTAAACCGCCCATACTCGGGCCTACCACCACTAATTCTTCAGAAGAACTATTATTGGACAATTCATTATTTACCCTTTGAATTAAGGCTATTAATACCATAGCATTACGCTCTATGAAATCACCACCAGCCTGTATGTATTGCCCTGTTTCATCAGCTTGATATCTTGGATGATTTACAATGATTACATCGTAGCCATCTTCTCTTAGATCAAATATTAAATCACCATTATTATTATTCCCATACCTCATTAATTCTAATATACTAGGTTGTTCAGGATCATGCCCAGGATCACTATCATTGATTTGTCTTTCATCCAATGGATCAAATCCATCCAAAATAATAATGGGTTTCTGCAAACTAGGACTTGTATTTCCATTAGCCGTTCTGTAGAAAGTTCGGTATTCATTTTTACCTTTAATAGCTACAGATTCATCATAGCCTTTAAAAGCAATATTAGCTTTTATATTATGATCCTCTACTAATGGATCGTTTATAATTACCTTTTCAATGGTTTGAATTTCGCTATATGTAGTGATTTCTTCTTGATTCTTTAAGGTAACCTTAAACTGTAGTATTTTTTTACCCAGGCTTTGATATTTAACGGTAATACTTTCGTTTGTATATTTTCCGTTTCGGATTACATATTGCTCCACACCATTTCCAAAATCTACCTTTAGTTCTTGGATAACAGAATTTTGTTTTTGCAATTGAAAATCCTCAATGAAATTAAAAGTGATTTCATTTCCATACACTTTTTCTTTCATCGGGGTTAACATGACTATTCTTTTCTCATCATATAATGGTTTGCCCTTAATGGCTTCTAACTTACCATTTTTAATTTTAAAATTTTTCTTTTTTCCTTTTTCATCATTTTTAATAATGATCTGAAATGGCATGTGAATCAAGCCCATAATAACCTCATCGGGTTTCTCATTTGCTTTCAAAGCATTATTAAGTTTTTGAAAATCCTCAAAATCAGGATTGTAGCTGGCATTATACAATTCACTCCAAGCTTGTCGGAATAATTTGAAATTTGCAGTATCTTGCTTTGCATTAAACTGATCAAGTTGAGCAAAAGGGACTACCCTGTCGTATAAAATCCCTGTTTCTATTTTAGATTTGTCCAAGTTTTCAAATAGGCTGTCCATCTTTTGAACATACCCAATTTTCCTGTGTTCGGATGCTTTTTTTGTTTGTGCATTTAAATTAAGGCAAAGGCTCACCATAAGAGCCAAAATCATTGACTTTTTCATAATTGTAAGGTTTTAGTTTATTAAAAATTTATTCTTCTTCGTTTAATCTACTCCAATTAATATCAAAACGTCCATCGGTTACTGAAATAGTATCAGAAAGTGGATCAGATTCTTTTACCACATCAAATTCAAATGTTCCTGAGATAATTGTATTGATGGTATCATATCTATCGATTACAATACTCCCCGCCCCTTCGAAGGACAGGTATCTTTTTCCAGTAGTTTCCCCATCGTATGAAATTACAATTGCATGATTTGGGCTATTATTTTCATAAAGAGTACTTCCTGTACTGTTTCCTAACTCATATTCACCTGCTACTTCTAGCTCTGGGATATATAAAAAAATATAATCCCCACCTTCATCTTGTGCATTTAAAACTCTAATAAAAAAATAACTTTTAACAGGGTTTTCACCAGCATGTGGATTTCCTGCAATTAAACCCTTCCTAGAACCCACAAATAAACTCGGGTCACCGTCCTTCGGCACTAAAACCTCCCCATCAATTTTGCAACCGAAAGTATTCAAGCCTTCTTGTGTGATAGGAGGCAGTTCGTCTTCCACTTTTATATCTTCTTTTTGGCAAGAAGAGGCTATTAAAATAAAGGCTAAAAGGATAAGTAAGCAATTGAAATGACTTTTCATGTGGTTAGGTTTTGATTTCATTATTGAAGTTAATTAAAATTTTATTACATACAAAAGTTTTTTATGACTTTTTGATTATACTATTTAAGATTGAGATGTCCATTATCTTACATAAAATTAAAATCTTTCGCATCATCCCAAATTTAGGTTTACTACAAGCCTCCCATATCACACTATAGCTTTTCGATTTTCAACTATTTCAATTTCCTTATAACCAGGCTCTCTCCAGCCACAATTCCATGTTGATTCCAAAAACTTATAGCTCAATACAACTTCGAGGCTATCTATCATAAAAGCCGAATCCAAGTTAACAGGGGCGTGAAAATTTTGATCATGGTGTATTAACCACCCACAGCCATCAACTGCGGGACTCCCATCATAGATCACCAAAGCTGAAATATTACGCTGTTCTGCAGGAACCTCGTCAAGTGGGGATTGACTTTCGCAGCTAATTACAAATAAAATAGTGCAAATAAGAAAGGTATTAAACTGCGACAAAGGGATGTAAGGTCAGTAAAAGTCAGTTTATCCATTTAGCGGTCTTTTTTGATTGTTTATTTAAAAATTTAGAAATGAAATCACTCTTTTGGTAAAAAGTGCATGGTATTATTACCTACATAATTTAATATCAACTCATTATTTTCAAGCTCATAAGGCATAGCATATTTCTCACCATTCCAGCTTTGATTTAGCGCATCATAAAACCGCTCTTCCCATTCTGTACCAATCATCTCTGATCCATTAAGCGTAAATAATAATGAGTCACCCATTATCCTATAATTTCCAAGAATCTCGTTATTACCAGCCATCCCTTCATAGGTACTATCTGATTTAAAATTCCAATATACAGGCTTACCATCATTGGGGTCATTAATCCGTCCATTTTCTTCAGTTTGGTAATAGGCCAATTGCCAAGAACCAATTGGTTCTTTGGAATTTTGCACTGGATTCTCCTCTTCACAACCAACCCCTAAAAACAGCACCAGGCAGGTTACTATTAACATTTTCATAATCAATTTTACTAAAATCAACTCACTCTTTTGGCAAAAAATGCATGTTATCATTACCCACATAATTAAAGATCAACTCATTATTTTCAATCGTATATGGTATAGCAAGGGCTTCACCATTCCAACTATCTCTTAGTGCATTATTAAACCGCTCTTCCCATTCTGTAACTTTTAACTCTGTCACCGCGGCATCCATTAAAATTAATTGATCACCCTCAACTTTGAATTTGCCATGCTCAATGAAATTATAACCTGCCATCCCTTCAAAGGTGCTATCTGCTTTAAAAGTCAAATATACAGGCTTGCTATCATTGGGGTCTTCAATCCGACCATTTTCCTCAGTCAGGTAATAAGCCAATTGCCAGGAACCAATAAGATCATTAAAGTTTTCTATGGGGTCTTCCTCATCACACCCGGCCCCTATAATAAGCACTAGACAAATCATTGAAATAGATTTCATTAGATTTATCATCATTTCATGTTTTAATTAAAGTTATCCTAAAAGTGCAAAATAAAGACACTACAAACAAATGTTTATAATGACAAATTAATGATTCAAATACTAAAAGTTAGGTCATATAGATACTAGATTTGAGTCCATTTCATAAGCAACCTCATTCAATAATTCCATGATCATTCCACTAGTTAAAAAACTTCACAAACTATTAACAAACACTTAATAATAAGTCGTTTATAAATTCCTACATTTGTAAAAATACAAAATCTAGAGCAATGCTAAAAGCAAGTCCTAATTTCCACCAAGGCATTAATTTTATTCAAATCTCCAGTTTGCCTTACGAGCAACAAGAGCTTTTTGAAAGCTGGGTCCCCCAATCTGCTATGATGAAGTTGGAAATCAACAACATCACCCTATCTGATTGCGTGGAGTATCAAGATTATGCCTATTGGTTCGATTTCCAATATCAGAATCATAATTCCGTATTGGAATCTAGTCTTTAATAATCCCGATTGAATTCATAGCTTTGTGGTAAATGCCAATCAATGGATTACCAAAAAGAACTCATTACCGTTTCCCAGAAATTAATCCCTGATTTTGAAATCAGCCAGGAAGAATCATTCCACAAACAAAGCTTTATTGATAAGCTAAGTCCCTATATTTCCCATTTATTAGATACTGACTTTCAAAAACTGGTGCAGATAATGTACCGCATTGATGTGTCGGAAAAAGAATTTGCCTTAACTTTGCAGCCTGGTCAAATAGATATTCCTGCAAAACTTGCAGAAATGATCTATGAAAGATTATGCTTAAAAGCTAAAATCAGAGCAGAGTACAAGGATAAATGATATGCTGAAAATTGCAGTTGACTTTGATGGTACAATAGTGGAAGACCGATACCCAGGTATTGGAAAACCTCAATTATTTGCTTTTGAAACTTTAAAAGCTTTGCAACAACAGCAACACCAACTAATTTTGTGGACGGTGCGTGAAGGAAAGGCTTTACAGGAGGCATTAGATTTTTGCAAAAAGTATGGGGTAGAATTTTATGCAGTAAATAAAAATTTTCCAGAAGAGGTTCTGGAACCGGAGCAAAGTCGAAAACTTAATGTTGATTTTTTCATTGATGACCGAAATATAGGCGGATTTCTAGGATGGAGTAAAGTCTGGGAACTATTAGGCAACAATCCGGTTGAATACACACTTCCTAAAAAAAGCTTTTGGGAAAAACTTAAAGAATTATTCAGATGATTCATTTGAAAACAAAAGAAGAAATTGAATTGATGCGCAAAAGCGCATTATTGGTATCCAAAACCTTAGGTCTAATGGCCGAATTATTAGAGCCTGGAGTTACTACTTTGGAATTGGATAAAAAAGCAGAGGAATATATTAGAGATAATGGTGGCGTACCTGGCTTCTTAGGCCTATATGACTTTCCCAATACACTATGTATGAGTCCTAATGAACAGGTTGTGCATGGCTTTCCAAATAAAGAACCACTAAAAGAAGGCGACATCATATCTATAGATTGTGGCGTAGTCATGAATGGATTTTATGGTGACCACGCCTATACATTTGCTGTAGGAGACGTGAAACCAGAGATAGAGAAATTATTGAAAGTTACCAAAGAGTCTTTGTATTTAGGTATAGAAGAATGTAAAGCAGGAAACAGAATTGGTGACATTGGATTTGCTATTCAGCAACATGCCGAAAAACATGGCTACGGAGTGGTAAGAGAGCTAGTTGGTCATGGTCTAGGCAGAAAAATGCACGAATCTCCTGAAGTTCCTAATTATGGAAAAAGAGGTCGGGGAGCCAAACTAAAAGAAGGCATGGTCTTGGCCATTGAGCCTATGATTAATTTGGGCGGAAGAAGTATTAAGCAATTAGCTGATGGCTGGTCAATTGTTACGGCTGACAATAGATATTCGGCTCATTTTGAGCATGATGTAGCGATAGTAGATGGAAAACCTGATATACTTTCCACATTTGATTATGTAGAAGAAGCTTTAAAGAAAAAAGGTGCCCTTTTAGTTTAATTACGAATGGGGTAATTACGAATTGAGTGATTACGAATTATGCTCAGAAATACCAGACATAACCCACGAAATCATTA
Organism: Marivirga sp.; assembly: GCF_051117495.1. NCBI lineage: Bacteria > Pseudomonadati > Bacteroidota > Cytophagia > Cytophagales > Marivirgaceae > Marivirga > Marivirga sp. The sequence continues at coordinate 32,783 of NZ_JBNPEF010000013.1, forward strand.
ATACAGGAAACCTATCAGGTTTTCATTAGTTAATTTAGCAGATCATAGCTATTTAATAATCAGTCTGTAAACAGAAACCTGACAGGTTTTTTTATGATTTCTCAAGTTGGCGCATGTGTTTCGCGTGTGCCTATCCTCCCACTAACCTTCTGATTTTTTTATTAGGACAGCTATAATTAGCGGTAAAAAACCTTAAAACCGGTCCACCCTTTCAGATGTTTTCACTTGAAAGTTTTACTACCCTCAAGCCTTCTCCCATAGCCCTGTAGGCACTATCTCCAAAACATGCCCTTCAGGATCTTCAAAATAAGCAGAAAGTTTCCCGTTTGGCCATTCATGCTCGTAGGTAATAGTGATGCCTTTCTCTTCCAGTTCTGCCTTAGCGGTATCATAATCATTAGCCGGGACTTCAAAGGCAATATGTTGCTTTCCTCTGGCAAAATGGGGTGGCGGTACATCTTGATCTTCGCTGAATGCAGGATTAAAACATAACAAAACAGAGCTTCCGGAACGGAAGAAAATCAATTTCTCAGGTGCATGGGTAATAATGGGTAAGCCCAATTTTCCATTATAAAATTCCTTAGCTTTTTCTAAGTCTTTAATGTAGAGACAAGTCTCTTTAATCTGATTGATTTGCATAAAATCAATTTATGGAATTTTGATTATAATTACCAATCAACTCTAAGAAATGTCGGACATTGATATTTCTAGCCTGATAAGTCAATCTGTTCAATTTTTTTGCAAATATTAAAGCTGATAGCTACAATTGAATGTCAGACATTGGGGTTTAACTAGATGATTAATGTACCGAATTTTTCAAAGCCTGACATAAATACGGGAAGTCCTTAAATGAAGCTTTTGCAATCGCATTTTATATCAGCTTCCTTTGAGGAAATTTCATAGAAGCGACCTTATATTTTCATGCAATTGTTATAACAAAAAAAGTATATGACCGATATCTGAGGAAAATCCAATAGCGGTTAGACAGTGGAAAACCGTCAAACCGTATCTACACTACGTTGGTGCAGGCCCAATGTCGTTACGTTAAGCTATTATAAAGCCTCATCCTTCTTACAAGTGAGAGAGCAAATGTTGTTCCCTTGCCCCTGGTTGTGTCTCCACAATCAGTTTGCAGCATATTTCTATGCTTTCCTGTCTGCATTTGTGAAGACACAAATGCTGGCGGAATAAGAAAAGCAGTATGCCATAACTTAACGACATTGGGCGAAAGCATGTCACGTGTGCCTAGGGAATCCCGACACCTACCATAACCTATATTACTTCTTCTTCTTAAAAACCCTTGCTATCCATCTTGGCAATACTATTGCTCCTAAAAACAGATACGGATAATAAGTCATAAGGCGCCAGAAAATATTAGTGATAAAGGTGACCGAGCCCAAATCTTCCTTGAAGAATTGAGTAAATATAAACTCAGCCGTTCCGCTACTGCCAGGAGTTGGAGAAACCAACATGGTAATCCAAATAACTACGTGTCGGGCAAAAATCACGATATGATCGAAAAAACTTTGATTGGAAAATGCTTCTATCACACAATTCAACATAGCATAACGAGCGGTCCATATAAAAATAGTGGAAAGCGATATCTTTAACCAATAAGAAAAGTCCCTGCCTCTTAGCTCTTTGGAAGCCATCATGATTTCAGAGCCTTGTTCATAAGCTCCTTGTCTCCATCTTCTAAGAAATTTAATTGAGGTTATTTTAAGCAATATCCACCTAAACCATCTTGGATTAACCAAAACCGCAAAGGCCATTACAAAAGTGTAAACTGCAATAAGAGAATAGCTTATAATAAAAAGTGTTGGTAAACTTCTTCCCAATTGTGTCTCTATCATGGAGTTTTGAGGGAAGATATATCCTGAGGCTATCAAATAGACAACAGGTGCCATCACCACAAAATACAAATTGTCAAAAATGGCTGTGATCATGGTATATGCCAATGCCTTCCCAAGTTTCAAGCCTTCTTTCATGAGAATAAAAACGGCCACTGCCGTTCCTCCTACTACCGAAGGAGTAACAGCTGAAGCAAATTCCCACAGGATAATGACATAAATACTACTTTTCCAAGTAAGCCTTTTGCCAGTTATCATACGGATTCGATATACATAGCCGACATCCCGAGCAAATAATACAAAAAAGGCCAACGCTACAGGTAAGATTTCAGCCTCAAATATTAAAGACAGATTTTCTACTGTAACCGTATCATCTTGATAAAATAGGAAAGCAACTATCCCTACCCCCAGTAAAACAGGAATCCATACTTTGTTTGGATTAAGAGTCTTGAAAATTTTCTCCTTCTCTAACTTCATTCAGCAACTGTTTCAATTTTTTCGAGCCAAAAGTTATTAAACCCCTCTCCTACCGTAATAGTAATTAAGGCACTTTGCAACAATTCTAATATGGCCAGAAAATTAAAAATCACGGCTATTTTTTCAGGTTTCTCTTCAATAAATGTAGTAAATGCCAATTTTCCATCTCTTTCCAATTTTCCGATAATATGATCTTTTTGACCTTCGATGGTGTACGGATATTGAACCACCTTATGAGAAGGTTTGTTTTTTTCGAGTTCATAGCGGGCCATCACATCCCTAAAAACCCTTAATAATTTATATAAATCAACATTTTGTAGTTCCGCTTCTACATTGATAGTTTCAGAAAGTGATCTCACTTCTCTTTTAACATTCCCTCGTTTTTCTTTTTCCTGCATTTTACCTTCCATTTCTGAAAGTTCCTGCAATACGGACTTATACTTTTTGTATTCCAATAAATGCCTTACCAATTCATCACGTGGATCGATTTCATTTCCCTCTTCATCCATCTGAGGACGAGGCAATAACATTTTGGCTTTAATTCGCATCAGGGTTGATGCCACCAAAATAAATTCACTGGCCACTTCAATATTCATTTGTTCCAAATGTTTGAGGTAATCCAAGAAATCATTGGTGATTTTGGAAATGGGAATGTCATAAATATCCAATTCATCCCTTTCAATGAAGAAAAGGAGTAAATCAAAAGGTCCCTCAAATAGCGGAAGTTTTATTTCAAAACTCAATATTGATGATTATTTAAGTGTTCAAAGATTTCAAAGATAATCGAATTTGAAAAGATTGCAGGTGAAAGGAAGGATTTTATTGTAAATTTGCATTTATAACACAAAAAATTCAGTAATTTGTGGATTAAGAAACATTTACATCTAGTATTTGTTTTCTGCTTTAAACATATTTAATTATTATGCTTATTCAACCCGGAGAACTTTTATCAAAAATTGACAGCCCTGCTGATCTAAGGGAACTCAATCAATCTCAATTAGTCCAATTAAGCCAAGAATTAAGACAATTCATTATTGATAATGTATCGATTTATGGCGGTCACTTTGGCGCTAGTTTGGGAGTAGTAGAACTCACAACAGCTCTTCACTATGTTTTTAATACACCGGAAGACCAAGTGATTTGGGATGTTGGACATCAAGCTTATGGTCATAAAATCTTAACGGGAAGAAAAGAAAAATTCCATACAAACCGGGTTTATGGAGGAATGTCTGGTTTCCCTAAAAGAAAAGAAAGCGAATATGATGCTTTTGGTGTAGGACACTCATCTACCTCTATTTCTGCGGCTTTAGGGATGGCTTTAGCCTCTAATTTAAAAGGCGAATTTGATAAGCAACACATTGCCGTAATTGGGGATGGTGCCATGACAGGCGGAATGGCTTTTGAAGGCATGAACCATGCAGGCGCTTCAGATGCTAATATGATCATTATTTTGAATGATAATTGCATGTCAATTGACCCAAATGTTGGGGCATTAAAAGAATATTTAACGGATATCACCACATCGCACACTTATAATAGAATGCGTGATGATGTTTGGAAATTGTTAGGTAAGGTAAGCGGTTTTGGAAAAAGTGCTCAAGAGGTTGTAGGGAAATTAGAGAATAGCATTAAATCATTTCTTTTAAAGCAAAGTAACTTATTCGAGTCATTAAATTTAAGATATTTCGGTCCAGTTGATGGTCATGATGTAAATCATTTAGTTCATGTGCTGAGAGACTTGAAAGATATCCCTGGCCCAAAAGTATTGCATTGTGTAACCACCAAAGGAAAGGGGTTTGCTCCAGCAGAAAAAGACCAAACCAAATGGCACGCACCAGGAAAATTTGATAAAATAACAGGTGAAATTCAGAAAAAACCAGTAGAAAAACCATCTGCACCTAAATACCAAGAGGTTTTTGGACATACAATCGTAGAATTAGCTGAGCAAAATGAAAAAATAGTTGGAGTAACACCAGCAATGCCTTCTGGATCTTCATTAAATATTATGATGAAGGCTATGCCAGATAGAGCTTTTGATGTGGGAATTGCAGAGCAACATGCGGTTACCTTTTCAGCAGGATTGGCCACGCAAGGTTTAATTCCATTCTGTAATATCTACAGTACTTTCATGCAAAGAGGCTATGACCAGGTAATCCATGATGTTTGTATTCAAGATTTACCCGTAAACTTCTTTCTTGACAGAGCTGGTTTTGCTGGTGCTGATGGACCTACACACCATGGAAATTATGATATTGCTTACATGCGATGTATCCCGAATATGATTGTAGCTGCTCCAATGAATGAGGCGGAATTAAGAAATATGATGTTTACCTCTCAGTTGCCTAGAGATGGAAAAGCATTTACTATCCGTTATCCAAGAGGAAAGGGAGTGATGCCAGAATGGAGAACTCCTATGGAAGCCATGGAAATCGGTACTGGCAGACAAGTAAAAGAAGGGAAGGATATCGCTATTTTAAGCATAGGTCATATAGGAAATTATGCATTAGAAGCTGCCGAAAAACTTGAAAAAGAGGGTGTGGATGCGGCAGTTTTTGATATGCGATTTGTAAAACCATTGGATGAAAAATTGTTGCATGAGGTATTTTCCCAATATAAAAAGGTAATAACCATAGAAGATGGTTGCTTAATGGGAGGATTTGGTAGTGCAATACTTGAATTTATGGCAGAAAATGATTATTCTTCACAAGTGAAACGCTTGGGTATTCCGGATAGGGTTATTGAGCATGGTGAACAACATGAACTTCACGCAGAATGCAATTTCGACCCGGAAGGCATTTTTACCACAGCGCTTCAAATGGTTGAACATTCATTACATGCTAAACTATGACCATTCACTATGAAGTATCCGGAAAAGGTTATCCGGTAGTTTTTTTGCACGGTTATGGGGAAACCCATAAAATATGGAATCACTATAGGGAGAAATTATCTGATAAATATAAGGTAATCACGCCTGATTTGCCTGGTTTCGGGCAAAGTGATAGCTTGCCATACGAGCATAGCCTTGATATGGTGGCTAATTCAATCTATGACTGCCTAAAAAAACTAAATGTGCATGAATGTATCATAATGGGACATTCATTAGGAGGTTATGTTACCTTAGAAATTGCCAAGAGATTTCCCAATATTGTTTCTCATATCGGTTTAATCCACTCCTCAGCTTTGGCGGATACGGAAGAGAAAAAAGAAGGAAGAGAAAAATCAATTGAATTTATACAAAGACATGGAGTAGCTAAATTTATTGAAAGTTTTGTGCCAATGCTTTTTAGTGAAAGGCACCGGGACAGATTAAAAGATACTATCCAATCAATTGTAGAAGAGGGCAGTAAGTTACCGGAAAAAACTTTAACTGATTATATGTTGGCTATGCGTGACCGTCCTGACAGTCTAGAATTTATAAAGGAATTTGAAGGTTCAATACTGTTTGTGTATGGGGAAGAAGACAGCAGCATACCAGTTGCCTTAAGTAAATCACAAATCAAGTATATGAAACATCCATATTTGAAAAATCTTCCTGAAACCGGTCATATGGGGATGTTCGAAGAAGAGGAAGAGGTTTATCAGGCTATTTCAAAATTTATTGAAGTTACGCATAAGTAAGACAGTTGACAAATTTTAGCTAAAGCTAAAATCAGTTGACAAAAGTCTTAATATTTTATTTTTGGACAAGTTTTGTTTTATAAAAAACAGCGTAATCATCCTCAACACCTAATGCTTCATTATTCTTTTTAAACCAAAAAGTATCTCCTTCGATATGTAATAGGCTAGAAAGTGCTTTGATTTTATTGAATGGAGTACCAAATTTTTCTCCATCCTTATATATTTGAAATTGATCGGCCGGTACATTATCTGGCATAATCAATCTGATACTGTTTTCACCCACACTTTCAGTTTTAGCTTCTTGCCGTTCTGATTCTTTTACCCCGCGATTATATTGAACTAAAATACGATTGTCATCCATTAACCATGAACCCCTGACCTCAGCTTCTCCGATTTTTCCTCCAAACATAAAACCATTCTGACCTTCAAAGGAGTCTCGTTCCTTACCTTCGTCCAAATAAAATGGTTCAATTTTAAGAGAAAATGTATCTGCAAGCTGAAAGGATTCATTTACCCAATCATACAGATAAACAATTTCATCCTTACTGTAACTTATCACCATTTTATTGCCATTCAAATGATTTGAAGGAAGCATACTTGAAGGTTGATATCCTTTACCGTCTAAATAACGACTGAAAGATTCTAATGGAATAACTGCTTGTATTGATTTAGCCTGCCTATTAACTACTTTTAAAGCATGCTGATTTTCATATAAACTATCATTTGAAGCATTTAATGCTAATAAATCATAATTGATTACCGTAAAGTAATGAGGTGGATCAAGCAAATACATACTTCTTCCATAACTTTTGCTAAACCAATAACTTATTGGTTCTTCTCTTTCAATTTTCCACACGTTTTCCCCTTCAAAATTATATGCCCAAATTCCTTTTTGACCATGGGCAATAATCGTCTCATTATCATAAAAAATGGGTCTGTCGGCTAAAGTTCCTGGATTATCAGGTATATCCCCCTCCTTTGAAAATTGCTTTAAAATCTCACCGTTTTTATCCGTAACAATGAATTCGGTATTCCTGCTATTATACAATAAGATACGCTCTTGATTTGGGGAAAAATCACTTAGCAAAGGAGTTCCTAAATAATCAACAATTAAAGAATCAATAATTTCGAATTGGAATTCAACACTTTCATTGTTTGCGGTTTCATTTGTATTATCTGATGAGCAAGAAACAAAAATTAAAAGTAATGAAATGCCAATAAGATGGAGATGGTTAAGCATGATAGTTTTTTTCAAATCTAATGATATTTTAGTTTGAAATCAATTTTTACAAATCAACTAAGAAACATATTTTTATTTGTCCTTCGCTAATGCCTGCTCCCAGTCCCAAGCAGATTTTAACATTTCATCTAGCCCTCTTTTAGTTCTAAAGCCCAACTCATTATTAGCTTTTGAAGTATCCGCGTAAACGGCCTCAACATCGCCTGGCCTTCTATCTACTATTTCATAAGGAACTTTCACAGCTGTGGTTTTTTCAAAACTTTTTACCATTTCCAAAACAGAATATCCATTGCCAGTACCAATATTAAATACATTGAATGAGTTATCCGTTTGTTTTATGGCATATTCCATAGCATTAATATGGGCTTCTGCCACATCTGACACATGTATATAATCTCGAACGCAGGTACCATCCGAAGTATTCCAATCGCCTCCAAATATGTTTAACTTTTCTCTTTTTCCGCTGGCAGTTTCAGTTATGTAAGGCACTAAATGATGTGGTGGACCAGATTGAAATTCTCCAATTAACGAAGATTTATGAGCTCCTATAGGATTAAAATATCTTAATGAAACCACTTTAATAGGGTGAGTAATACTAGCATCTTTTAAAATGTCTTCGCAAACTTTTTTTGTGTTTCCATAAGGAGAAATCGCAGGTTTTATGGGAGCATTTTCATTTACTGGCAATTGATCAGGATTTCCATAAACGGTGCAAGAAGAAGAAAAAACGATGGGTTTTACATCAAATTCATTCATGCACTCCAATAAATTGATAGTGGAGGTAATGTTATTATAATAATAATGCAAAGGTTTTTCAACCGACTCTCCTACCAAAAGAACAGCCGCAAAATGTATTACACCAATAATTTGATTGTTATTACTCCAGAAAACTTCTTGTAATTGCTCCTTATCCCTCATCTCCACCTGCTGAAATTCAGGGCGCTTACCGCAAATTCTCTCCAATCTTTCCAAAACAGAAATATCACTATTGGATAGGTTATCAATTATCAAAGGTTCATATCCTTGATTCATTAACTCTATCACTGTATGAGAACCAATATATCCTAATCCGCCAGTAACTAGTACTTTTTTTGACATCACTTTACTATATATTTTTCAAAATCTTTATGCTCCTTTTGGAACAATTTCTCCTTATCCAAGGATTTAAAGTAATCATAAGTGATTTTCAATCCTTCTTGCCTACTCACTTTTGGCTCCCAACCTAGCAAGGCTTTAGCTTTGGTGATATCTGGTTGCCTCTTTTTAGGGTCATCTTTAGGCAAATCCTTATAAATTACTTTTTGTTTTGTACCTGTCAATTTAATGATTTCTTCTGCAAATTCCGAAATGGTAATCTCATCAGGATTCCCAACATTTACCGGATCAGAATGGTCACTTAACAATAATCTATAAATCCCTTCTACCAAATCATCCACATAACAAAATGAACGGGTTTGGGAACCATCTCCAAAAACGGTGAGGTCTTCTCCCCTTAAAGCTTGGCCAATGAAAGCAGGCAGTACCCTTCCGTCATTTAACCTCATTCTGGGGCCATAAGTATTAAAAATCCTGACAATACGGGTTTCCAATTGATGATATGTGTGATAAGCCATGGTAATAGATTCCATAAATCTTTTGGCCTCGTCATAAACCCCTCTTGGGCCTATTGGATTAACGTTTCCATAATAATCTTCAGTTTGTGGATGAATCAAAGGATCTCCATATACCTCCGATGTGGAAGCCACCAATATTCTAGCTTTCTTATCCTTTGCCAATCCCAATAAATTATGAGTGCCGTGGGCCCCCACTTTCAATGTTTGGATTGGGATCTTTAAGTAGTCAATTGGACTGGCAGGAGAGGCAAAGTGAAGGATGTATTTCAATTCACCCGGCACATGCACATATTTGGTCACATCATGGTGGTAGAATTCAAAATTCTCTTTCCCCATCAAATGAGCAATATTATCCATAGAACCCGTGATGAGGTTATCCATCCCGACTACATCATAGCCTTCTTTAATGAATCTGTCACATAAATGAGAACCTAAAAATCCCGCAGCCCCAGTAATTAATACTCTTTCTTTAGCCATAATAATTATCTTCCAATGCTGAAATAAGTGAAGCCCAATTCTTTCATCTGCTCCAGATCATATAAATTTCTTCCATCTAAAATTAAAGGCTCCTTCAATTCTTTTTTGATTTCATTGAAATCCGGAGTCCTGAACACCGGCCATTCGGTCATGATCATCAAGGCATCTGCTCCTTTCAAGGCATCATAAGGATTTTCTGAATAGGTGATCTGATCCCCTATTTGCCCTTTAACATTCTCCATTGCTTCAGGATCATAAGCTTGAACCTTTGCTCCTGCTTTAGTCAAAGCTTCTATGTTATATAAGGCTGGTGCTTCCCTGATGTCATCAGTATTGGGTTTGAAAGCCAAGCCCCACATCGCAATGGTCTTGCCATTTAAATCATTTTTAAAATAGCCTTTAAGGTTTTCAATTAAACGCGTTTTTTGTGTGGTGTTCACATCCATTACCGCATTCAATATCTTAAAATCATAATTGGCATCTTTGGCCGATTTTGCCAAGGCTTGAACATCCTTCGGAAAACAGCTTCCGCCATATCCTATTCCCGCAAAAAGAAACCTCTTCCCAATTCTTGTATCGGTTCCAATGCCTTTGCGAACCATATCAACATTGGCGCCCAGTCTTTCACAAAGATTAGCGATTTCGTTCATAAAGGTAATTTTGGTAGCCAGAAATGAATTGGCCGCATATTTGGTCAACTCAGCTGATTTCTCGTCCATAAAAATGATCGGATTGCCCTGACGAACCAATGGCTCGTACAATCTTTGCATTATTTTAATAGCACTCTCAGATTGCGTTCCGATCACTACTCTGTCCGGCTTCATGAAATCATCTACTGCAACTCCTTCTCTCAAAAACTCAGGATTGGAGACCACATCAAAATCTACTTTGGCATTTTTTGAGATCGCTGCATGCACTTTATCTGCAGTACCTACAGGCACAGTACTTTTATCTACTATTACAGCGTAATTTTCCAATATATGGCCTAAATCATCGGCCACTTTCAGAACATATTGCAAATCAGCGGCTCCGTCTCCTCCTGGAGGGGTTGGTAATGCCAGGAATATAACTTCTGCTTCTTTGATCCCTTCTTCGAGATTGGTAGTAAAGTCCAATCTGTTTTGCTTAATGTTTCTTTCAAAAATCACTTCTAAACCAGGCTCGTAAATGGTCACCTTACCTGACTGTAATTTATTTACTTTTGCTTCGTCTATGTCCACACAGGTCACATGATTGCCGGTCTCCGCAAAACATGTTCCCGTTACTAATCCTACATAACCTGTGCCTATTACTGCTATTTTCATTTAATGATAGTTTAATTTTAGATTGTAAAGATCAGATTGAACTGTGTATAGCAGTTCAACTACATTAATTTAAGAGTCCCAAAATTAAACTATTATTTGAAAGAATTTAAAATAAGAAAGATTTTATTCTATAAAGATTCTAAAAATCAATCACTATCCCCAAATTAGGCAATAAAGAACTATTGGTAACGTCAGCAATTCTAACCAATTCTCTTGGTTGAATAATCTCACCATTATCATTTCTCCTTAAACCAAAACTAGGTTCAGAAGGTAAATCTTGAGCAAATGCATTTTGCACTTCTAGGAAAATATTAAAGGTCCAATTATCGAAATTCCATTTCTTATCAATTCTTATATCGGTTTGGTTAAATGGATCCAACAATAAATCTCCTTGTCTCGAATAGTCTCTTATGATGGTTGGATAGGAGTTTAAAGTAGCCTCTTGGTCAACTGGGGCAACAGGAGTTTTCCCTAGATAACGAACTCTTGCACTAATCTCCCAGTTGTTACCAAATTTATAACCTCCTGTAAAGGTCAATAAATTTCGGTTATCCCAGGTTGATCGTAAATATTCATCCTCATTAAATCCAGTGAATTCACTTCTGTAAAGCGTATATGCCAAAATAGCATAGAAATCTTTGGTCAATTTTCTCTGGTACAAAAACTCCATTCCATAAGTTCTTCCTAAGCCTATACTTTGAATATTTTCATTTCCCAATACTGAAAAACCACCCCCGAGATTTGCCAAGGAAACACTATCTACTACTGAAACAGGATAGTTGTCATATTTCTTGTAAAAACCTTCTATACTAAAGCGTGCTGAAGGAGTCACCAAGTATTCAATTCCTGCCACTAAATGATCACTTTGAATATATTCTGCATCTTGATTAGCATACGCTCCGTTCTGGTCTGTAAACCCTAGGATTGTATAAGGAGGGATTTTATAATACCTACCCACCGAAGCATTTACTGTCCATTTTCTTTTCTCATCGAATGTATAGGAAGCCGAAAATCTAGGACTGAAAGTTCTGTAAATTTCATTTCCAGTTTCCATGAAGGTATTTCCATCAACCCTAAAACCGGCCGATAGCCCAAATCTATCTTTCAGAAAATTACGAGATGCTTGAGCATTAAAACCATACCTTGTAAAATTCAGGCTATTCTCATAACTAAATCCCCTATTGTCATCTATCAATTCAGAGTTATTGGAGTAGATGGCCTCTTGAAGGATGAAACCGGTATTGAAAGTCCAGTCTTCTATAAACTTGGTGAGGTTATAGCGCAATTTAACTTCTTGTTCTTGGGAGTTATTACTAAACACTAAGCCTTCTTGATTGACATTATCTTCAAATTGCTCAAATTGATTATTTAAAATATTGGTACTTAAAGCAGTGGTCATAAAACCAGAATTATCTATAAACCTTCTTTTCCAGCTTAGGCCTGAAGTGGTACTCCATTGCTGAATTACCGGCAATTGGTCTAAGACCGCTTGTTGTTCAGCATCAAAGTCATCAGGAGCATTAATAGTTAGGTCATCAATGGAACCCACACCTGTAAATACCAATTCATTGTAATCATCAAATTTATGTGTGACCTTATATTGATAATCCCAGTAATCAGGCAAAAAGGGTAAATCGATAGCTTGAAATAACAATTGTAAATATGACCTTCTTACAGATGCGATAAAAGAAGTATTGCTAGCCTCCTCATCTTTCTTTTTGAATAAAGGGCCCTCGGTGGTTACTGCAGCTTCACTACTGCTCAATCTAAAATTATTTCGAAATTCTCTTCTATTCCCATCCCTTTGATCAAACTGCAAAACCCCTGAAAGCACATTATCATATTGGCTCGCAAAAGCACTCGAAGATAAAGTAACCCCCTCAAAAAAGGAAACATTTAATAAGCCTACTGGCCCTCCAGCACTACCCTGTGTACTAAAATGATTGATATTGGGAATCTCAATTCCATCTAAATAATATACATTTTCATTGGGCGCTCCACCACGAATTATAATATCATTTCGGAATCCCCCAACAGAACCGCTTACTCCCGGCAAAGATTGAGCTACTTTGGCTATATCGTTATTTCCTCCAGGATAGGTGGCGATTTCCTCAGGAGATAATCTTTGAATTGAAAGCGGAGTCTCTTCATTTTTCTTAAATGGATTAGCTCGTACCGTAACCCCTTCCAATTGCTCCACATCTTCTGACAATTCAAAATTCACATTAGGTATTCCACCTGAACGCACTGTCACATTGAATTTGGAAACTTTCTGATAACCTACGTAAGAAGCAGTAACTGTATATGATTTTGGTTCAATATTTTTAATTTCATAATAGCCTTCAATATTTGTAACGGCTCCTAATTCAGTCCCTTCTATTAATACGGTTGCTCCTATTAATGGCTCTTCTGTTTTGGCGTCCTTTACATAACCACCAAAACTAGCCATTCCTTGCGCAAAAAGTGATTGAGAAAATACAACCAGAACGATAACGGTACTAATTAACCCAAAAATGTTACGTTTCATTTTCAAAATTTAAGTTTATGATTTAATATTATTACAAATTCATAACATTTATGTTACAAAGTTGTTTTAACATTAGAATAAAATTTTTCAAAAAATGTTAGACAAAGGAATTAGGCTTCTTCAACTCTATCAAGATTTTTTAAAAAAGAATCCTAATGCAACTATGAGTGAGTTTGGGAAAAGTTTGATCGAGGATGAAAAAGAAGAGAATACTGGAAATGAATTAGGTGAAATGAGTAAAAAAATGCCTTTTCCATTTCCAGCGAATTCACCAGATGAATATATAGGTTGGGTTTGGGGAAGAATGATGAGTTTTACTCAAATCTGGGAAAAGAAAGCTTTTGCGAATCAGCCTATTCATAATTTAACAGAATTTGGAGTAGCTTTATTTGTGATGAGTCATGAGGGATGCAGCAAATCGGAAGTTGCCCAACATTCACTTGCAGAGAAAACCACCATTTTTGAAATCATCAAAAGACTAGTTAAAAATGGAATCCTAAAAGAAAAAGCAAATGAAACGGATAAAAGGAGTAAGCATTTAAAACTTACTGAAAAAGGAAAAATGGCGAGTTTTTCAGTAATGAATCGAGCTAATGAAGTCAGTCAACATTTGGTAGGTAATTTAAATAAATCTGAAAAAGTAAAGCTCTTTGGTTCGCTGATTAAACTTGACGGCTATCATCAACATTGTTATCAAAAATATAAAAATGAGGATTGGGAGAAGTTGAAGGAAGAGATGTTGGATTAAGCCTTACTTTTCTCTTCTTTAGGCTCATATTTTTTGGGAGCGTATAGAAAGCCAAATGCTTCGGCTCCTTCTTTGGTGTGTACTTCATGATGAATATAATGTGCTCTCATCATTCTTCTTAGATAAGAATTTTTAGCCTTGAATTTCAGTTTTACTCTTCTGTGCACCAAAATATCATGAAACAAGACGTAGAAAACACCATAACAAGCCACTCCTATCCCTACAAATAAGAGCCATCTAAGCTGTGGGAATTCAATACCGGCCATAATAAGTCCTGCTGAAGGAACACTAAAAACTACGGCAAACAAATCATTTTTTTCCAGTTTATGATTATGCACTTTATGATGGGATTTGTGCCATGTCCAAAGAAATCCGTGCATGATATATTTATGGGTAAACCAAGCTACACCTTCCATGAAAAAAAAGGTTCCCAAAATTAAAAATGCATAAAATAATATGATCAATACTTCCGACATGATGGCAATTTAAATAAGATTTAGATTATAATTTCAATAATTCATCTCGAACTTGTTCCATCAACCACATAGGCGTGGAAGTAGCACCGCAAATCCCTACTGAATCATTTTCCTTAAACCAATTTTTATCTAATTCAGTGATATTGGAGATGAAATAGGTGTTTGGATTTTTATCCTTACAAACATTATATAAAACCTTTCCATTGGATGATTTGGTTCCCGAAACGAACACGACTTTGTCAAATTCTCCTGCGAAAGACCTTAATTCTTTATCTCTATTGGAAACCTGACGGCAAATAGTGTCATTCGCATTTACACTTATCCCCGCCTCAGTAAGTGTTTCTTTGATTTTATAAAAATTATCAGTGCTTTTGGTGGTTTGACTATATAAAGTCATTTCCCTTGGTAAGCTATCAATATCTAATTCGTTTATATCTTGAAAAACAACGGCTTCCTGATTGGTTTGTCCTAAAAGACCTTCAACCTCAGCATGACCGTGCTTTCCGTATATAAATATTTGTTCTTTTTTATCGAATGAGTTTTTGATTCTATTTTGTAATTTCAATACTACTGGGCAAGAAGCATCAACCAATGTCAAATTATTTTCAATGGCTAGTTTGTAGGTAGATGGAGGCTCACCATGTGCACGAATTAAAACTTTTTCATCTTTTAATTCTTTCAAAGCCTCCCGGTCTATAATTCTTAGCCCTTTAGCTTCTAACCTCTTTACTTCTTCATCATTATGCACAATATCACCTAGACAATAAAGATATCCTTGTTCATCGAGCATATCTTCTGCCATTTCGATGGCATAAACTACACCAAAACAGAATCCTGAGCTATTATCAATTTTAACATTTAGGTTCATCATGGCAATTTTTAAAGCGTATTGAACTGATGTTTAACATAACTACCCAACAGCAGAAATAGTTTTTTAGAATCTGGAACTCTTACTCTTTCTTCTAATATTTTGTTGGGCGGAAAGCGCTTTATTTTATCAAATAACTTTAAATAATAAGTATAGGCTAAATAAACGCCCCATCTTGCTCCTCTAGGAAGTTTAACAATTCCTTCATACGCATGGTCGAAATCTTTTTGAATATCGGCTTCAATTTTCTCTTTATGAGAGACAGAAAAATCATTGAAATCTACTCCTGGAAAATAAACCCTTCCTCTTTCGTAATAATCAGATTTAATATCTCTTAAGAAATTTACTTTTTGAAAAGCTGAACCTAGACTTTTTGCGGGTGGCAGTAACTCTTGATATTCGTCTTCATTTCCATCGCAAAAAATTTTTAAACACATTAAGCCCACTACCTCAGCAGAACCATAGATATATTCTTCATAGGAAGATTGCTCATATTCAATATCCTGCAAATCCATTTCCATGCTATGCAGAAATGCTTCAATTAATTTGTGATCAATTTGGTATTCATTCACTACCATTTGAAAGCAATGCAAAACAGGGTTTAAGCTGATTTGATTTTTAATTGCTTCATAAGTCTGTGCTTTAAATTCTCTTAATAGGGATGATTTATCTTTATCATGAAAGGTATCTACAATTTCGTCTGCATAGCGAACGAAACCATAGATAGCATAAATAGGGTAATGAAATTTTTTATCCAGACTTTTAATGCCCAAACTGAAAGACGTACTATATCGGTTCGTAATCAGCTTACTGCATTCAAATGTGGTTTGGTTAAATAGTTCTTTAGCATCCATGCTGTTAATTCTAATTGAAATCTTTCATTACCTCTTTGCCCACAACCTGTCCTGATATCAAGGATGGAGGTACTCCCGGTCCAGGCACTGTTAACTGTCCAGCATAATAAAAATTTTTCAGTTTTTTATTTTTTAAAGCAGGCTTCAATATAGCTGTTTGCTTTAAAGTATTCGCCAAGCCATAAGCATTTCCTTTAAACGAATGATAATCATTTATGAAATCATTATGTGCATAACTACGCTTATAAGTTACGTATTTCTTGATGTCTTCTCCTAATATTTTTTCCATTCTGTCCATAATAAGATCATAATATTTTTCTCTTATTTCCTCATTATCTTCCAGACCTGGTGCCACTGGCATTAAAATAAAAATATTTTCTTTTCCTTCTGGGGCAACGGTATCATCTGTTTTGGATGGCGCACTCACATAAAATAACGGAGCTTCAGGCCATTTTGGATTTTCATAAATTTCTTTTGCATGAGGGCCAAAATCATGATCGAAGAATAAATTATGATGCACTAAACCTTCAATTCTTTTATCTATTCCTAAATAAAAAATTAATGAAGAAGGCGCCATGGTTCGACTTTCCCAATAATTTTTGTCGTAATTCCTGAAATTTTCTGGTAAAATAGATTGATCAGTATGTTGGTAATCAGCAGAAGAAACCACTACATCTGCCTCATAAGTAGCATTTTTGGTTATAACTTTTTTGGCCAGTTTTCCTTCGCAATCCACTGATAAAACCTCTTGGTCGGTTATAAATTTCACCCCCTGTTCTTCGGCTAATTTCACCATTCCTTCCACTATTTTATGCATTCCGCCTTTAGGATACCAAGTTCCTAAGCTGATATCAGCATAATTCATTAGACTATAAAGTGCAGGTGTATTTTCTGGAAGGGCTCCCAAAAAAAGAATTGGAAATTCCATTAAACGAATGATGCGCTCGTTCTTAAAGAATTTTCTAACATGACTATAAATGGAAGAAAAAATATCCATTCGGACCATATCAAAAAGCAATTTTATGCTCATGAATTCGGTTAGCGATCGACCTGGTTTATAAACCAAATCATTAATACCTTTTTCATATTTATAGGCCGCTTGTTGAAGGAATTTATCTAATTGTTCGCCACTTCCTTTTTCAAGAAGCTCGAGCATATTTTTAAATTCCTGCATATTGGCAGGGACTTTCAAAATATCATCTTTACCAAAAACTACATGGTAAGAAGGGTCTAATCGCTGCAGATCGTAATAGTCTGATACTTTTTTCCCAAACGTCTCAAAATACTTTTCAAAAACATCTGGCATCCAATACCAACTCGGCCCCATATCAAAAGTAAAGCCCTCAGCTTTGAACTGACGGGCTCGTCCTCCTAAATCTTTATTTTTTTCTAAGACTGTCACCTCACAGCCCTGATTAGCCAAGTAAGTTGCCGTAGATAAACCTGCAAAACCAGAACCAATTACTATTACTTTTTTGTTTGCCATTAACTTATCGAATTATGCATATATCTTCAATGCATCCTTTAACTCTTTTCTGGCAATATGGATTCTATTTTTTACAGTTCCTATAGGAATTTCCAATTTTTCAGCTATTTCATGATATTTAAACCCTCTGTAATGCATCATGAAAGGTTCTTTGTAAACATCATCCAACTTAGCAATTTGTTTAACAATGTCATCCATCGCAAAGGAGCCATAAGCTGAATTCTGTGCAATATTTTCTGTTGAATTGATAAAGTGTAAATTTTCAGTAGTATCAATGAAAGTTTTTCTCCTCACCATTCTTTGATAATTGGTTATGAAAGTATTTTTCATGATAGTAAACAACCATGCTTTCAAATTAGTACCCTCTGAGAATTTCTCTCGGTTTGAAAATGCTTTCAAAACAGTTTCCTGAATTAAATCATTTGCCTGCTCCATGTCTTTCGTCAGCCTTAAAGCAAACGGTTTCATGGATTTTGTCATATTGTTAATCGCGTAACCAAATTCTAATGCTGTCATGATTGTCAATGTTTAATGTTGTTTAACAAATCTATTATTTAATTAAACAATAACCAAATATTTTGTTTAATTTTTTTATATTTTAATTAAACATTATAAATACTGAAACATCCAAAATAAGCTTCATACCCTATATTAATGGCTTTAAACGATGTTAAAGCAAATTTTTACATGTATCTACATTAAAAATAAAAGTTTAATTAATGTTGAACAAAAAATATTTATACTTCAATTAAATTTTTTTTTATGGATATGGGTTTTGAGACTTTCTTATTAAAAACTCAGTAAAAATGATGAGTGAGCCTTAAGGTTTTGGTTTTATTTATTAAGAAAGGAAAAGGATAATTTTCTAATGATTTAGTTTTTATCTTAAAGCAGAAAAATATGTAAATTAATTAGCAACATTAAATACTGGTAATTAATGAGCATAAAAAAAGCTATCCATTTGGATAGCTTTGATGCATAATTAAAATTAAGTTAAATTTACTCGTATCTCATATTTTTTTGACCTTCAGGTCTTTTAGGGGAAAGTTCAATATCTTTTTCATTGATGAAATCAATTAAGTCTTCCATTTTCATGATGAACTCGACATTCTTCCTTCTCTTGATATCTTGCCCTATAACTTGAAATCCACCTACAAACATTGTAGCACTGCTGAATAAATCGGCCACTTCGTCAATATATTCCTGAACTTCTGATTTTTTTGGTGCTGCTGTACAAATTGTAAGTACATAATCTGGTTCATGAATTTCTTTTACTGAATATAAATCAGATTTAGGTAAATTTTGTCCAAGATAAATAACTTTAAATTTTCTAGCTCTTAACAAGAAGGCGGCAAACATTAACGATAATTCATGTAACTCCCCTTCAGGCAGATATAAAAGCCATTTCCCTTTGGACTCTCTTTCTGTAACATATTGCCCATCAATGGCTACCGTCATTTTTTGACGAATTAGATTAGATAAAAAATGCTCCTGTGCTGGCAAAATACTTCCTGTTTGCCAGAGCATTCCAATTTTAGCCAAAAATGGATAGATTATATTAAGCATGGTTCGTTCGAAGCCATACTTCAATATATTATTGTTTAATATACTCTCGAACCTATCTTCATCCATATCAATCATACTCAATGTTAGAGAGTTAATTTGATCTGGAAATCTTAGATTAGTCTCCGCTATTTTAAGAACCTCCTGGTTGAGTTCCTCTTCATTCATTTTAGCGATTTTGGATATTTTATACCCATTCTCCTTGAGCGTACTGATGTTCAAGACCAATTTTAAATCATCATCACTGTAATAACGAATATTGGTATCGGTTCTCTTAGGCTCAATGAAATTATAGCGTTGCTCCCATATTCTTAGAGTATGGGCTTTAATGCCTGATAAGTGTTCTAAATCTTTAATTGAATAACTGCTCACTATGCTTCTCTCCTTTCTACTTACCTGTTTAAATTAAAGTATAATTCTATTGTAACTATTTTTATTGGGTTGATAAGTAAAAAAATAACCACATGCTTTTGAAAATGTTTTCAGAATCAACAACAATGTGTCAAATTTGTAAAAAAAATCTGAAAAACGCCATGATTATTTATAATGTTACTGTTAATGTTGAAAAAGAAGTAGAAGAAAGCTGGTTGGCATGGATGAAGGAGGTTCATATTCCAGACATTTTGGCCACTGGATTTTTTCATGAGCATAAAATCCTTCGCTTGTTAAATGAAACTGAAAATGAGGGTGAAACCTACGCTGTGCAGTATTTTACTGATGAATTGGATAAGCTTGAAAAATATATGACTGATGAGGCTCCGAGATTAAGAGAAGAGCATATCAAGAAATTTCAAGACAAGTGTGTTTCCTTCAGGACTTTCTTGGAAACTGTTTAGTTCATTTTTTGATACTTTTGCTTTCACTCAAACCTGTCAGGTCTCTAAGATTCCGGAAAACACTAACCTTAGTTCGATTAATACAAGCATCGTTCCCGCAATGCGGGACAGGCTATACCGGAGAATTAATACTTAAATTTCAAAAAGTATTAATTTATCCGTTATCTCCTTCAAAAGGCTATGTTAAGATTTCGGATAATTTTCTTTTTTGAAAATTTAATCCCGATTTATCGGGACCGAAATGACGGTTTTAAGATATTTTGCAGGTATTTAAAATGGAACTCAGGTTTCTAGCATAATATTGTCTTTAATAATATAAAAAAAATGCCCATTAGGCAAATGAGCATTTTATTTTATGAATTTTGCTTTTTCAAGGATTTAATAAACATCTCGATCAAGCGATAAGCTAAAAACACCCAAGGTGCGCCATGCATCAACAAATCGAAATAATCTGCTGATTGCATGCCTTCTCCCCCACCGAGAACCCACCAACGAATTTTACCAAAAAAATGAGGCTCTGGAAAATATGGAGCCAATCCTAAAGTCAAAACTGCTAGGATTGGCAACAATAATTTATTCTTCTTCATATTAATTTCCTAATTGATTGATGTGTGACATAATCGTATTAGGATCTACTACGCCTGCTTGCCTCCACTTAATTTGCCCATTTTGGAACAAAATTAAAGTAGGAATACTCTGCACCTGATATTTTTGGGAAGCTTGTTGGTTTTTGTCCACGTCCACTTTTATCACTTTCACTTTCCCCTTCATTTTCTGTGCCACCTCTTCTAAATAAGGAGCCATCATTTTACATGGACCACACCAATCGGCATAAAAATCCATCAAAACAGGGGTTTCACTTTTAATTAACTCTCCAAAACTTGCCATAATTATGCATTTGTTGGATAACCCAAGCTATCCAATTTCTCTTTTACTGTACTTAATGGAGTTTTGCCTTCACTTTCAAAATCAAGTTTTCCAGTCGGGATATCAATATTTTTCACCTCTATACCTTCTAGTTCAGCCAATCCGTTTTTAATAGCATCCACACAACCTCCACACTTCACGTTTTTTACTTCTAATGATTCCATCTTAATTAGTTTACTTGCTGTATTGATTCCAAGCTTGGATTCCACCATCCAAATTGTATAACTTATCGAATCCATTGCTTGCCATAAATCCACAAGCTGTACTGCTCCTGTTTCCGCTTCTGCAGTACACCAAATAAGTTTTATCTTTGTCCAGCGCCTTGATATCTTCCGCAAAAGTTGGACCCATGATATTGATCACCTTGGCACCTTCTATAAAACCTTCTACTTTCTCCTCTGGGGAACGAACATCAATAATTTCGGTATTAGGTTCTTTTGAAAGCTTATCAAATTCTTCTGGACTAATATTTTTATGGTTCATAACTATTATTTATAAATTGAACATATTTTTACAAAGATACGGTTTTTGCTCAGGCTTTGTTTGTAACAGGAGTTACAAATATTAAAAACCTAATTTCGATTCTTATTTTGGTTAAAAAACAATTACAAATCAACCATTTAAGTAAAAACTGTGTCTTGATTATATGAAAACATATGCATTAATTCTGATCATTTTAATATCTTTCATTAGTTGTAAGGAAAATATGGATAACGATTTAGATACTGATGTTATCAAAGTAACATTAGATGGAACAGAATTATATGAGTATAAATTTGGTGATACTCGTCCTGTTGAAGGTGGTTTTGACATACGCAAACAAGCACAGCAATTTCAAATAAGCGAAATGCAATGGGCAACCTACAAATTTCAGGCTAAGGAGGGATTTAAAGGTATGGAGACCGTAGAGATTGTATTAACTGGAAGCCCAGGAGATGGAAATTTCACAGATTATCAAAAATGGATATTCGAAATTCAAGTAAAATAGCATAGCTCCCTGATAAGAATTTCAGGAAGCTATTTTATTATTACTCCTACTTTGTAAGCTTCAAAATGCGGATGAAACTTGTCTAGTTTAATTAAATTATTCATCACGGTTTCCGGTCAGTGTGCCACCGACCAAGGAAGATTGTATGGTTGGTTACAACAACCATTTAAAACTAGTTTATAAACCTGACAGTATTCGATTAAACTAAAAAATTGACTAAGTAAGTAGGTTTATTTATTGTAAAGCGCTTTACCTGCATCATAATATTTATCACCCTCGGTCCAAAATGGAGTTTCTTCATCATTCGCAATTAATCTGGCAGATAATACAAAAGCCCTGAAAAATTGTTCCATATAGTCATAATCAATGCTCTCAGGATTATCAGATTGCTGATGATAATATTTCCCAATTTCAGCATCGAATGCTGTAAACCCTAAACTAAAAGTTGGAGCCGGAATACCTTTTCTGGCAAAATTAACATTATCACTTCTATCAAACAGCCCCTGCTCACCTGCAGGATCATCAATTGCTTTCAAACCAAAGGCTTCCGAAGCGCTTTTGATATGTTTACCAGCTGTGGTTCTCTCTAAGCCAATAATAGTGGTTAAACTTGTATCGTTATATCCACCATTATCACTATTAAAGCAATAAACCATTTGATTTAAAGGAATTAAAGGATTTTCCACATAGTATTTACTTCCCAATAAGCCTTTTTCTTCTGCAGTAAATAAAATAAACAATGCAGAGCGCTTTGTTGGGTTCTTAGCGATACTTTCGGCTGCACTCATCACGGTTACCACTCCAACAGCATTATCTCTAGCACCATTATAAATAGAATCACCTTCCGCATTGGCCTTGCCAATTCCTAAATGATCATAATGGGCTGAGTAAATAATAAACTCGTCTTTAAGATCTGGGTCAGTTCCTTCTACCATCCCTACTACATTTTTGGAAGGTACTGGCAATTGCATTTCTTTCCCTATTGTAACATTCAATTCAGACTTTTTTCTTTTCTCCAGCTTTTCCAACCACTTTTTATCTGCATCATTCACCCACAGTTTAAAAAAGCTATCGCTTTTATCATTAGACTCAAATCCTAATGATGAACCCCTGCCCATAAAACTTTGAAAAGTCTTCCAGCTATCCGGATTTTCAGTATGTAATTCTACTATTCCAGCAGCTCCTGCTTCTTTGGCCAATCTGGATTTTTTGCCACTGGCTTGGTAAACAAATCTATAATCTTGATTACCTTCCTGACCGGCAAGCACCACTGCAACTTTTCCTTCTACACCATCAAATTCAAAATCTTCCTCTGTTCCATAATTCAAGAAAATATATTCGGGTTCGCTATTTACATCAGAACCCTCAACTCTTATTAAATTTTCGGAAGCAACTGATTCTCCGTCAATCTGCAGTGCATATGCATCCGGAGCTATATTTTGCACAAGGGGCACTTCCTGAAAATATCCTTCCGATGCACCCTCAACTGGTGAAACGCCATATCTTTGAAAAGTGGTTGAAATATAACGGGCAGCAACATCTATTCCAGGAGTTCCCGTTTCTCTTCCAGCCAATTCATCGGAAGCTAGAAAATATATATGTCCTTTGATTGTGCTTTTCTTAATCGTATTTTTTACCAATTCAGTCTCATCTTGAGCAAGCAAATGAAAAGAACTCAACAATAGAGCCCCAAAAATCCATATTTTATTATTCATGTTTGATAGGTTTATAATTTAAGATAAAGATAGTTCTTTTAAAGCCTCTTGCGAATTTTGTTTTTTAGAAATCATTATTACTACAGCAGCGGTCACAAACATCAATAAGCTGTAAATAGCAGCGGGTACTGCCATTTGAGTATTATTCAAAATAGCAGGACTTAATGCCAATGCTATAGCTAAAGTTCCGTTTTGAATGCCTGTCTCAATGGCAATGGAGCTTCTTTGCCTTTTGTTTAAGCCAAATAATTTACCCAAAATAAACCCCATTAACAAGGCTGTTATATTCAAAATAATAGCGGCAACTCCAGCCTGTTCAAAATATGGTATAATATTTTCCCTTTCCTTTAATATGGCTGCCAGCAGAATGAGTACGAAGAAAAATGTTGAAATGACATTCATGGCCTTTTCAGATTTAATGGCAAAATGCGGGCGCTTCTTCTTTATGATCATCCCAATGATGACAGGGAAAATAGTCACCAAAAAAATCTGAATAAATGTTTTAAAAAATGGAAGTGAAATCGCTTTTTCTCCTGTCATATAATGTGCTAATGCAATATTCAATAAAATGGGGATACTGAAATTAGTGATGATACTACTGATGGCCGTAAGACTGATGGATAATGCCAAATCTGCTTTAGCTAAATGAGAAATTAAATTTGAAGTAGCTCCCCCAGGACATAGCGAAATCAAAATCAATCCGACCGCTAGCTCGGGAATTGTAAATAATAGTGCAGCCAATCCAAAACCAATCAAAGGCAAAAGAATTAATTGACAGACTAAGCCAATGACGGCCGCTTTTGGATAAAGGGCTACTTTTCTAAAATCATTGGGTGTGAGCGTCATCCCCATTCCCAACATAATAATTCCTAAAGCTAAAGGAAGAAAAATCGCAGTTACAGCACTTTGTTCCATATCAGACAGTTTTTTAGCTGTAAAATGCTGAATTTATTTCTATTCTGCAATTAGCTACATAAAAATCAGTTGTGAGATTTTTTAAGAATGGCTTTATTGATTCTTTTAATTAAGCTAGGCCCTTCATAAATAAAGCCTGTGTAAAGTTGGACTAAACTTGCGCCTGCTTCCAACTTTTCAATAGCATCTTCAGCTGACAAAATCCCTCCAACTCCAATAATGGGAAAAGCTTGATTCGATTTTTCACTTAAATATCGGATCACTTCAGTGGCTCGTTTCCCTAATGGTCGTCCACTTAGACCACCGTTTCCTATAGCTTCTACTTTTTCAGCAGGAGTTTTTAATCCCTCACGACTGATGGTTGTATTGGTAGCAATTACACCTGCTATTTTAGTTTCATTCACAATTTCAATTATATCATCCAATTGTTGATTTGTTAAGTCTGGTGCAATCTTTAATAATATGGGCTTAACTTTTTCCTGTTGCTGATTTAATTCCATTAAATGATTTAATAATTGCATCAATGGCTCCTTTTCCTGTAATTCTCTTAATCCGGGGGTATTGGGCGAACTTACATTGACAACAAAATAATCTACATACGGATAAAGTTGAAGAAAGCATTTTTCATAATCATTGAAAGCTTCTTCATTAGGCGTGACTTTGTTTTTTCCGATATTCCCCCCAATGATTACATTGCTTTTTCGTTTTTGCAGTCGTTTAATCGCTCCTTCAATCCCCTGATTGTTAAATCCCATTCGATTAATAATCCCACTGTCTTCAGTCAGTCGAAAAAGTCGAGGTTTTGGATTTCCAGACTGTGCTTTTGGCGTAATGGTGCCAATCTCTATAAACCCAAAACCCAAAGAGGCTAACTCATCAATAAGCTTGGCGTCCTTATCGAAACCCGCAGCCAAGCCCACTGGGTTGGGAAATTTTAAGCCAAACAATTCTTGCTCAAGTTTAAGTGATTTAACTTTAAACAGGCTTTTATTGAAGGATTTTACTCCGGGAATATTGAAAAAAATTTTGGTTAAAGAAAAGGTGAGGTGGTGTGCTTTTTCAGCTGACAACTTAAATAATAAAGGACGGATTATGGATTTGTACATTAATTCAAATTCAGAAATTGGTAATTCTTTATTGAAGCCCAAAGTTCTGACATAGATTTTATAAATCCACGTATTTGGTTAAAAATTAAATTCCAATCTTTAATAGAATGAATTAAAGCTCCTCTAGATAAAGAAGCTTTAATTTGTAAATTTTAATTCCAGCTTAAATCGTCATCATCTTCATCTCTATCAAACTGAGTGAAGTCAAATTCCGGCATCAAATCGGTTTTGATGTGATCTACCGTTTCGCCTAATGCATTAACGAATTTATTAAAATCTTCTTTATACAAGAATATTTTGTGCTTTTCAAAAGTAAAACCATCATCTTTTGGTTTTCTTTTGCTTTCGGTAATGGTCAAATAATAATCATTGGCTTTTGTTGTTCTTACATCAAAGAAATAAGTTCTTTTTCCAGCTCTAACTCTCTTCGAAAATAATTCTTCCTGTTCTCTTTCCATAAACTCTTTCACTAATCTATCTAAATGTTGTTTTTAATTATTTGGCTTAAATATAGTACAAACCCTTACACTTTTGCAAATTGCCCTTATTAAATTGCCAAAACATAACTTTAAATAAATAAGTATATAATATTCATGGACATATCATTAGAAAACCTTCCTGAAATACCATCATTGGATTTATTGGCCAAACAGCTGGTCGAAGGATTTATTACCGGCATGCACAAATCTCCTTTCCATGGGTTTTCGGTTGAGTTTGCTGAACATAGATTATATAATACAGGAGAAAGTACTCGTCACATTGATTGGAAGGTCTATGCGAAAACTGATCGGCTTTACACCAAAAGGTATGATGAAGAAACTAATTTAAGGGCCTATATATTATTGGACAATAGCTCTTCCATGTATTATCCCACGCAAAATAATGGTAAGATTAGGTTTAGTATTTTAGCTGCCTCTACCTTAGCTTATCTTTTGCAAAGACAAAGAGATGCGGTTGGATTGATAAGCTTTTCTGATAGAATAGATGTATTTACTGAGGCAAAGTCAACAAGGGCTCATTTGCAAAACATATTTGTTCATTTGCAAAAAATTTTACAGCAAAATCAACAACAGAAAAGTACCGAAATAAGTCAAAGCCTGCACATTGTGGCAGAAAAAATTCATAAAAGGTCATTAGTGATAATTTTCAGTGATTTAATGACAAAACCAGAGCAACTTGAAGAGTTTTTTAAATCCATACAGCATATCAAACATCGAAAACACGAAGTGCTGTTTTTTCAAGTAAATGAACCTACTACCGAGTTGGATTTTGATTTAGATGATCGTCCTTATTTAATTGAAGATTTGGAAAGCGGTCAAAAGATGAAATTAAACCCTTCACAAATAAAGGAAACTTATCACGAAAAAGTAGAGGAGTATTATAATCAAATAGCCTTAAAATGCCATCAGTATAAAGTTGATCTAACAAGAGTGAATATTAATGATAATATTCAAAAAGTATTGGCTGAGTTTCTAATTAAAAGGAATAAAATGAATTAGGATTTTATTAATTAACTAAAACTAATTGAAAGCTTGGGTGTTTTTCAATTCATTTACTTTTAATTAATATTACAATATGTTTACAGGAATTATAGAATCATTAGGAGAAATAGTGTCAGCAGACAAAGAGAACACTAACCTAAAACTGACCATCAAAAGTGATATCTCCAATGAATTAAAAATAGATCAAAGTATTTCCCATAATGGTGTATGCCTTACGGTAACAGAATTGCATCCGGATGCACACACCGTAGTTGCAGTGGACGAAACATTAAAAAAATCTTCAATAGGGAATCTTCAAAAAGGGGATTTTGTGAATTTGGAACGTTGCATGATTATGAACGGAAGGTTAGATGGCCACATCGTTCAGGGTCATGTAGATGGAAAGGGAAAATGTCTGAACATTAAAGATGAGGATGGAAGCTGGTTATTTACTTTTTCTTATGATTCTTCGGAAAATGTATTGGTAGAAAAAGGGTCTATTTGCATAAATGGTGTAAGCCTTACTTGTTTTGATGTTAGCGATGAAAAATTTAGTGTGGCCATAATTCCCTATACTTTTGAGCACACAAACTTCAAAAAAATGAAAAAAAACGATGAAGTGAACTTAGAATTCGATATAATTGGGAAATATGTACATAAACTAATCAATAAAACCAACTAACCAACTACAATATGGCTTCAGAATTGAATTGCATGATAGTGGATGACGATCCAATTTTCAGACAATATATCTCTAAACAGATCAAGGAAACTAATGGTCTAAAATTAGTTACAGAAGCTGAAAACGCGAATAGTGCTCTTGATTTATTAGAAGAACATGAAGTAGATATTATTTTTCTTGATGTGCAAATGCCTGAAATGAGCGGTATTGAGCTAACACAGCGCTTAAATAATGGTTATGAGGTAATTCTTGTAACCGCTAACGATAGCTATGCAGTAGATGCTTTTGAACAAAAGGTCACCGACTATCTTGTTAAACCTTTTGAGTACGAAAGATTTGTTCAGGCCATCAATAAGGCTCAGCGGAATATTGAAGCTTTCCGCAAGAAAAAGAATATTATAGAACATATTTTCATCAAAAGTGATGGGAAAATTGTGCACTTAAGGTTGCAAGATATACTTTTTGTTGAAGCTTTGGCTGATTATGTAGTAATCAACACAGAGGCTAAGAAATATATTGTACATCATACCATGAAAGGGGTTGAGAAAAAATTACCAGTTCATCGATTTGTGCGCGTACATAGATCTTTTATCGTCAACATTGAAAAAATAGACTATATAGAAGATTTGACCGTACATATAAAAGTCAAGTCGATTCCAATTGGCGCTTCTTACAAGGAGGCTTTATACAACACCATGAATTTTCTCTAAGTGATTAGGGAAAATTCTTTTATATAATTGATAGGTGATAATAGCCGCAATAATACCCAAAATTGCTCCCATAATAATATCGCCCGGATAATGAACCCCGACATAAATTCGGGAATATGAGACTACCACAGCCCACCCTATCATGATTTTAGCATAATTATTTCTATATATAAACCAAAGAAAAAAAGCCAAAGCAAATGTATTAGAGGCATGGCTGGAAGCAAATCCATATTGACCGCCACAGCCTTTCACCATGTGTACAAGATCTTGAATGGCAGGTTCATGGCAAGGGCGCAACCTCTCAAAAAAAGGCTTAAAAAAACCGGATGCTGCTTGATCGGCTAGCGTTATTAATAATGCAAAAGCTAAAATCATAGACCAACTTTGCCATTTTAGCCTTCTAATGACCAGAAACAAAATCAGTGCATATAAAAGAATCCAAGGATTCCTCTTGGTTATAAAAAGCATAATAGGATCTAACCAATCGGCATTAAGCCCATTAAGCCAAAGGAAAAATTGTTGATCGAGTTCTATCAATGATTCTAACATTCTGTAAAAATTTGAGGAAAATTAATGTTAAACTTAGAAATGACCTAAAAAGAATCTATTGAATATCGACCCAATCTACATTTTTCTTTAATAAAGCCATAGTATCTTTTTCAAAATCCTTCTCAGCTTGATAATCATAGGTCCAATTGGCTTGGGGTGGCATACTCATGAGAATGGATTCTGTTCTTCCATTAGTTTGCAGACCGAATTTAGTTCCTCTATCCCAAACTAAATTAAATTCCACATATCTTCCTCTTCTTAGGTACTGCCATTTTTTATGTTCATCTGAAAAGCTTCTATCTTTATTTATTTCCATCAAATGGCTATAGACTGGAGCGAATAGTTTTCCAACATCTTGAACAAAGGCAAAGATTTCTTCCTTGCTGTGTTTTTCATTTTCAGATAACCGATCGAAGAAAATACCTCCTACTCCACGGGTTTCATTTCGATGAGGCAAATAAAAGTAATCATCAGCCCACTTTTTGAATTTGGGATAATAGTCCATATCATGTTGATTACAAACTTTTCTAATCTCCTGATGGAAATATTGGGCTTGCGATTTGTCAATAATATGAGGTGTAAGGTCAATTCCTCCTCCAAACCAATAGGTTCCATTGCTCAATTCGAAATAGCGCACATTCATGTGGATGATGGGCACCATTGGGCTAAAAGGATGCATCACTATGGACACACCAGTAGCGAAAAAACTTAAATCATCATGCTGATTAGCATCTATTTCCAAGGTTTTCAGTAATCCTTCAGGAGCTGAGCCTTCTACAGCAGAAAAATTTACCCCTGCTTTTTCCAAAACGTTTCCATTTTGCAGTAAGCGAGATTTACCTCCTCCACCCTTTTCATGTCTCCATTCATCAATTTCAAATTTTCCTTTTCCGTCTGCAACTGAAATTTGATCGCAAATGTCGGCTTGTAATTCTTGAAAAAAATGTCCTATGGATGCTTTATCGGTATTCATTCAATAAGTCTTATATGGATTCTAAAATTAAATTGCACAAACGATATTCATTTGATTCTCCTTTTCAAATAGATATAAATGATCTTATGATAATTGCTTCAATGCTATTTATTTGAGCTTTGATATAACATATTTCACTAAAATTCTAAAAAAATAACCAAGGTTATTTTTTTATGTGTTCTCTTGTCTCTATTGTGGTTAAGAAAGAATGGTGGCAATCTTCAACAACTTTAGTAAATTCCAACCACAAAAGAAAACAAAAGTTATTTTCGCTTTAGCGAAAATCTCGTTGAGGAAATTCCCTGAACATAATTGCATTGGTTACAACCTAACAAGCTCTATTTATAAAAATTTAGAAACAGTATTCATTAATTCTTCTAAGTATTTTTGGTCAATTTCATCAAAAGTATTGAGTTCATCACTGTCAATATCCAACACCAAAGCCACTTCATTATTTTTAAAGCCAGGCACCACAATTTCAGACTTTGAGGCTGAACTACAGGCAATATGACCCGGGAAGGCTTCTACATCAGGAACCACAATGGTTTTGGCATCTGCCCAAGCAGTACCGCAAACACCTTTTCCTTTTTGAATACGAGTACAAGCAATGGGTCCTTGGAATGGCCCCAACACTAATTCTCCATTTTTAACTATATAAAAACCTATCCAGAAATAGCCAAAAGCTTCTTTCAGTGCAGCCGTGATATTGGACAAATTCGCCACTACATCTTCCTCTCCATCCACCAAGGCCTTGATTTGAGGAAGCAATGCTTTATATTTTTCTTCTTTTGATGCATTTACATCAATTAATAATGATTCTGACATTTTATGAGATTTATATATGCTAGATTAAAGATTATAGACTATTTATTTTGATAAATACTTAAAAAATCTGTTTGGTTTTTAACCATGATATTTTTTTGAAAAACGAGCTTTTGATTATTTAGTTGGGGTGATTGAATTCCTGTTACAAAATCAACAGGCGCCTTAAAAATTCGAGCTTCATCCCAAAGTACTGCGTCAATAAAAGATTGTATAGTCTGTGCCCCCCCTTCCACTAGTACGGATTGAATTTTTTGTCCATAAAGATAATCCATCATTTCATTCAAGAAATTTTCATGTCCCAACTGAATTGAATCAACTCCATTCAAATTTCTCTTTTCAGCTTTAGTATGAAAAAGAATAGTCTTTTGTTCTTTATCAAAAATTTTCAGCTCATCACTTAAAGCCAATTGATGATCAATGACTAATCGAACGGGATTTTTACCTGACCAATCTCTAGCTGTCAATTTGGGATCATCATAATGAACTGTATTTTTCCCTACCAAAATAGCATCTAGTTCTGTACGCCATTTGTGCACCATTTGTCGAGATAGTGGATTACTGATCCATTTAGAATCAAAATTTTCTCTGGCTACAAATCCATCAGCAGTTTCAGCCCACTTTAAAACAATAAAAGGTCGCTTTTTCTGCATAAAAGTAAAGAATGCACTATTAATTTCAAGACATTCATTTTCCAAAACCCCAGCTTTTACTTCAATTCCTGCATTTTCCAGAATTTGAATTCCTTTACCAGCCACTAATGGGTTTGGGTCAACTGCCCCTATCACCACTTTTTTAAGTTGTTTCTCCACCAATAGTTCAGCACAAGGAGGGGTTTTGCCATAATGGGCACAAGGTTCTAAAGTAACGTAAGCAGTAGCAGATTTTAATAGCTCCTCATTTTTGACGGAACGAATTGCCAAAACTTCGGCATGAGGCTCACCCGCTTTTTGATGCCAACCTTCTCCAATTATTTCTCCATCCAAAACGATTACACAACCCACCATAGGATTAGGGCTAACAGTTGCCCTGCCATAACCAGCCAGTTGAAGGGCACGTTGCATAAATAGTTCATCTTGTTTGTGCATCATTGGCAAAACTAAATAAAAAATGATGAAATTTGGGGAAAGGATTCTTAAATGAACAGCAAATTACTACTAGAACATTTAAAAAAGGAGATTTCAAATTTTGAAGAAGCTTCAGAAGCAGAGGCCATTGCAATGCTCATTATAGAAGATATTTTCAATATCTCCAGAATGGATATTTTAATTGAAAAGGAATTGGATATATCCTCCGATTTAAATGATAACATACAATCCATATTGAACCAATTAAAATCAGGTAAGCCAGTTCAACATATTTTAGGAAAGGTTGAGTTTTATGGAAGGCAGTTTTTAGTGAATTCAAATGTTTTGATACCCAGAAGGGAAACAGAGGAATTAGTCCATCTTATTTTAGAAAGGCATCCTGATTTAAGCGAGCAGTTAATAGTGGATATTGGAACAGGCAGTGGCATCATTCCCATCACGATAGCCAAAGAAAGAAAGCATTGTGAAGTTTATGGAGTGGATATCAGTTCTGCTGCATTGGCAACGGCCAAAAGAAATGCAGACCTCAACCATGCTCAAGTCAATTTTATTCAGGCAGATATTCTCGAAGATGAAATTGAATTACCTAAGGCCAATATTTGGGTAAGTAATCCACCTTATGTAATGGAAAAAGAGAAGGCTAGAATGGATGCTAAAGTTTATGATCATGATCCTGCCACTGCTCTATTTGTTCCTGATCATGATGCATTGATTTTCTATGAAAGAATTACTAAAATGGCTTTCAATAATTTGGTAAATGGTGGAGCATTGTATTTTGAGATTAACGAACAATTCGGAAAGGAAGTGAAAAAGCTTATGGAAGATAAAGGTTTTGGGGAGGTGAAAGTTTTGGGGGATATGCAGGGAAAGGATCGGTTTGTGGTGGGGACGCGGTGACGCCTAGGTAGCTCACAGAAACCACAGAAATCCACAGAAAAAAGTTTTAACCTTGAATATAATTTTATAGTTTAGGATTTAATTATTTTTTCAACCTTCTATAAAACCCAATGAGTATTAATGATTTAACCTACCAAATAAGAGGAGCAATCTACACTGTATTTAAAGAATTAGGGCCAGGTTTATTAGAAAGTGTTTACGAAGCAGCCTTAATGTATGAGCTGCATAAAATGGGACTTAATGCAAGAAGCCAAGTTGGATTACCCGTGATTTATAAAGGCATTAAATTAGAGTTAGGCTATAGATTAGACATTTTGGTAGAAAACACCATTATAATTGAGATCAAATCAGTAGAATTTCTGCACAATGTCCATAAAAAGCAACTACTCTCCTATCTTAAATTATCAGACAAAAAATTAGGCTTATTGGTTAACTTCAACGTTTCAAAACTAGTGGATAACGAAAGCTTGATCAGGATTATTAATTAAATCTCTTCAAATTATAGCAATCAATATCTATTTACTATTTTTATTTCCAATTATTCTTTCTGTGACCTTCTGTGAGAAAATTATTCTGAGAGAATTTTTATAAGCAAATAAATACTATGAAAAAAACAGCATTTATAACAGGCGCAACATCAGGCATTGGTCGAGCTACTGCCCTACTTTTAGGTAAAAATGGATTTAATATTATTGCAACTGGCAGAAGACAAGAGAGACTTGATGCATTAAAAAATGATTTAGCCAAACATACTGAAATCCACACCCAGAATTTTGATGTTCGAGATCAAAAGGCAGTATTGAAAGCAATTGAAAACTTACCTGCAGAATGGAAAAATATTGACTTACTTATTAATAATGCAGGAAACGCACATGGATTGGCTTCAATTGAAAACGGCAGTATGCAAGATTGGGAAGCCATGATCGATATCAATGTGAAAGGATTATTATACGTTTCGCAACCCATTATTCAGAAAATGATTAAACAAAAATCCGGACACATCATCAACATCGGCTCTGTTGCTGGAAGGGAAGCCTACCCAAATGGAAATGTTTATTGCGCTTCCAAACATGCAGTGGACGCTTTGAACAGCTCCATGCGTATGGATTTAAACCAATATGGCATCAAGGTTTCTCAAGTAGCCCCTGGCTTAGTAGAAACTGAATTTTCTTTGGTTCGATTTAAAGGAGATGAAGATCGATCCAAATCAGTTTATGAAGGATTTGATGCTCTAAAAGCAGAAGATATAGCAGACCTAATTTTATTTATGGCCACTAGACCAGCGCATGTAAATTTAGCGGATGTTTTAATTTTCCCTACTGCACAGGCTTCCTCCACTATGGTGAATAAGTCTTAGAAAAGTTTTAAGGTGAATAAGCGTTGAAGTTTAGAATTAATGGGTATGATTGTATATTGAATTTTAGCTTAAATTATCTCTTTGAGCAATAATCTCATTAATCTTATTTTTCAAATCCTCCTTTTGGGCGGTGCTCAAAATACTTCCATCTGATAGTTGAGTACTCATCAGTTTGATGATTTCATCTAATTCCTCACAGGAATTAAATAATTTGTCCATCAATTCTTGAGTCTTAGGATCAGTGGATTCCATCCTGATTAAGTCTGTTAATCCTAAAATTCTAGCCAGAGGTGCTCTTAATAAATGGGAATTGATAAAAGCATATTCTGTAAGCTGATAGTTTCTTTCCTCCAACTCTGTAGTTCTGTTTTTGACCATTAAATCCAGACCGTCATTCATGGATGTAAGCTCCTCATTAGCATGATTGAGTTCTTCCACAGTACTTCGCAATTCTTCTGTACGTTCACCGACCAAATCTTCCAAACTGGTTGAATACTTCCTTAATTTTTTACCATAATTAAATTGAACCAAAAACAGAGTGACCACAAGTAAGGAAGTAATATATTCAAAATAAAGAGACTGCCTTAATTCATTATAAAAAGGTATAAAAGGAGTATCGTTCAAGCCCAGTACTTGATTGGTGACAATAAAAATAGGTATTAAAAAAAAAGCATAATAGACAGTGATTCCTATAGCACAGAATAAAATACTTTTTAATACATAATCAGAATATCTTTTGATAACCAAATGATAAAATATACCGAAAAAAGCCAATCCACCTGCATGCATTAAAATAGTGGAATATATAGAACCTTGCTCAGGAGTTGTCAAGGCAGAAATAACAACTGTGATAATTAGATAAAAAGGATTGCTTATATAAAATACACTTATCAACAATGGGATTTCATTTAAGCTGCTGATTGCTGCGGTAAATCCCGGGATATTAAATCTGACAAGCCCTAAGAGCGTTGAAAGCAAGCCAAAGATCAGGCTGAGCAATATATCCCTAAAGTGCTGATTATTTAATATATTTTTCTCCAATCATTTGAATTTAAGTAGGAAACTACATAAAACGAACCTTAAGATTCTTTGTTTAAATCTTTTATTATTTTAGATGCTTTATCAAAATCAGTAGCGTTTACATATAAATCTACTGCATTTGGCAAAGCTCCAAAACCTGCCATTACAGCAGATTGAAATTCATTTTTAATGATGGAAGGAATTCCTACATTAGATAATTCATCTTGGATTAAATTAATGTTGATTTCGGTATCACTATAAATTCTTACAATATCATTCTTTTGGTTCTCCATAAATTAAAGATAAGAAATTTATAGAATATTCATATAAATATTACGATTGTTATAATTATAAAATTACTTTTTTAGTATCCGTGCAAATTTATATCCGCTATATTTTTTAACTCTATTTTTTGCTTGGTTTTCTTTTGTATTACCTCAAAGTGATGTAATTCTTCCTTTGAAATCAAGGAAATGGCAGTGCCTGCATGTTCAGCCCTTCCTGTCCTCCCCACCCTATGGACAAAATCCTTGGGAGAACGAGGGAGTTCATAATTTATCACAAAAGGTAGAAATTCAATATCTATACCTCTAGAAAGTAAATCAGTAGTTACCAAAACATTGGTTTTTCCTTCCTTAAAATCCGCTAAAGCTTGTTTTCTTGCATGCTGGCTTTTTTTACTGTGCACTGCCATTGCATTGATTCCATTTTTACCCAATTTTTCGGTTACTTTATCGGCACTTGTAATAGATGAAGTGAAAACCATCACCTGATTTAGATCTTTTGATTTTATTAAATATCTCAGAAAAGGTCCCTTTTGATTGGCTTCCACCGCATAAGCAGATTGCTGAATTAATTTTAATTTTTCCTCAGCTTGCTCTAACTGAACAATATGGGGATGGTTAAGATATAGTTCTTTCAACTTTTGTACATCAGGACTTAAAGTTGCTGAAAACAATAATTTCTGGGCAGTACCGGGGATGAGTTTTAAAATATCTTCCAGCTCCTTTTTAAAATTGGCATTCAATAATTTATCCGCCTCATCAATAACCAAAAGCTGTAAACCACTCAATTTTAAAGCATTAGAAGAAACCAAATCCAATAAGCGCCCAGGTGTAGCAATCAATATCTTTACTTCTCCCATGGCTTGCATTTGCGGATTAATGGAAGTCCCTCCAAATACAGCCAAGGTTTTGCTATGATTTCTATTCGTATCCACAAAAAGTTTAAAGACCTCCAATACTTGTTGTGCTAATTCACGAGTTGGTACCAAGATTAAAACCTGTGGCTGACGATTTCTTCCTTCCGGAAAAAAATTGAGTTTTGTTAAAATGGGTAAAACATAGGCTAAGGTCTTCCCTGAACCCGTTTTGGCAATGCCTAAAACATCTTTTCCGTTCAATGCCAGCGGAATAACTTCTTGCTGAATAGGAAAGGGACTTTTAATATTATGTTTTGATAAAACGTTGGAAAGTGCAATAGGTAAATTAAATGATGCAAAAGACATAAAGGGGTGTGCTATAAAATGAAATGCAAAGTTATTCATTTTTGATCGTGATTCCCTTTTTACATTCAGATTTAATCCTCCTATGGCAAGTTCATTGTGAGGAGGAAACCTGTCAGGTTTATCATTAATATTAATGATGAAAAACGCTACTATTTTTGATTTATAATATCTAGAAACCTGACAGGTTTGGCAAAATTCCTATTATGCTAATGAAGGATCAAAATCAAACTTAATTTCCTTAGCTTTGCATCATGGTTCAAAAAATCAAATCTCAGGGCGAAATGTTGGCCAAATTGGGTATTAAGGGATTAAATCCCATGCAAAAAGAGGCCTTGCAGGTTCTCAAAACTTCTGAAGATACTATATTACTCTCTCCAACAGGCAGTGGCAAAACATTGGCATTTTTACTGCCCATTATTGAATCATTAGACCCAGAATGCAAAGAAATTCAAGTATTGATCATTGTTCCTTCTCGTGAGTTGGCGCTACAAATTGAGCAAGTAGTGAGAGAATTGGGCAGTGGATATAAGGCGAATGCAATTTATGGAGGCAGAGCTGGAGCAAAAGACAAAATTGATTTACAACATCCCCCGGCTATTTTAATCGGGACTCCCGGTAGAATTGCTGACCACATCAAAAGGGAAAGTTTTGCGGTAAAAAGTATAAAAACTTTAATACTAGATGAGTTTGATAAATCCTTGGAAATTGGTTTTGAAGGAGAAATGAAAGCCATCGTTTGGGAGTTACCTCAAGTGAGAAAAAAGATTTTAACCTCTGCCACTGAACCTAAAGAAATCCCCGAATTTCTCGGTTTACGTGATCCCTTTTATCTCAATTATTTGGATGAAAAGATTAACAAATTATCAGTTAAAATCATTAAATCCCCCGATAAAGATAAGCTTGAAACGCTTGAGCAATTAATTCAGAAATTAGAAGGTCAGCCGGGTATTATTTTTTGCAACTTCAAAGACAGCATTGAAAGAGTAAGCGAACATTTAAGAGAATTGAATATTCCTCATGGTTGTTTCTATGGCGGATTAGAGCAGAAAGATAGGGAAAGAGCTTTAATTAAATTCAGAAATGGAAGCTATCATTTGTTGTTAGCTACTGATTTGGCTGCCAGAGGACTTGATATTCCAGAAATTAAATTTATTATCCACTATCATTTGCCTATTAAAGAAGAAGAATTCACCCATAGAAATGGAAGGACTGCCCGAATGCATCAATCAGGGGTGGCTTATGTTTTAGAAGGAGCTGAAGAGAAGCTACCTAATTTTATCAATGAAGAATATATCTCTATTCAAGAAATTGAAGGGACAGAAACAGATAAAATTGATTTCCTAACGCTTTTTATTTCAGGAGGTAGAAAAGATAAAATATCTAAAGGAGATATCGCAGGTTTGTTTATGAAGGAAGGCAAACTGCAAAAAGAAGATATAGGTGTAATTGAATTAAAGTTGGATTGCGCTTTTGTAGCCGTAAATGCAGATAAAGCTAAAGGCATAGTGAAATCCTTAGATAACAGCAGGTTAAAGAAGAAAAAGGTAAGGATTAAAACTATTTAAGAAAGAAAAAGCCCAAGCGAGACGCTTGAGCTAGATATCTGTAGTAAAAAGGCAACTGGTTCAAGCGTCTCGCTTGGACCTCTTCAAACACAACCACCTAAATCTCACCTCGGAATAGCATAAATCTCTTCCTGTCTTCCGTCAATGTAATAGATTTCTTCCCCATCAAAGAAAGCTTCTTCTTCTAGCATAATGCGGATTTCCTTATTCCATTCTTGGATGAAAACCGCTGCATTCAATTCAATGGAATAGGCTGTATTTGGATATAATGGATAATCACCACTCCCTGGAACACCACCTTGAGAATCCCACATGCCAATGGTAGGCCCTGCTGCATGACCGTGATATCCGATTGGATGCGTATAAATAGTGGGTTTCAAACCAGCTTCTTTAGCCTCCTCCAATGCTGATAACAACATTTCATTGCCTGTTCGGCCTGTTTTGAATTGGTTAGTCAAATGATCCTGCACTTTTTTACCCTCTTCAAAAGCTTTCACCAAAT
Organism: Marivirga sp.; assembly: GCF_051117495.1. Taxonomy (NCBI): domain Bacteria; kingdom Pseudomonadati; phylum Bacteroidota; class Cytophagia; order Cytophagales; family Marivirgaceae; genus Marivirga; species Marivirga sp. The sequence continues at coordinate 71,524 of NZ_JBNPEF010000013.1, forward strand.
ATGTAGGGATTCTTTCCTCTCCGGGCTTTAATACATAAGCATGCTGTTGTGTATCGGTATTCAATCTTAAATAAGTAATTCCAAAATCCACATGCAATAAATCTCCTGGCTGAATAATTTGCTGGTCAGGCCTTTTACTGAAACTCCTCAGATGATCAAAATTTTCAGGATCTGCCCTTTGGACATCCACAGTGGGATGAAACCATGTTCTTAATCCGAGCTTATTAATTTCCTGACGATACCACCAAACCAAATCATCAGTGGTGCTTACCCCTGGAGTGATGGCTTCCAATGAAAAGCCTTTAGCTATAATTTTATGGGCAATATTGCATAAGTGCTCATAAATTACCCTTTCCCTTTCGGTTCTTGTTTCCAACCATCCTACCGCTAATTTCTCTGCTGAAACCACTTTTTTTTGTTGTGGTTTTGACAAAGCATTCATCAGTAAATCATATTCCGATTTTACCAAACCATCGGCATGTGAAAAGTCATTGGACATATTCACGCCAATTTTTTTAGGATTTTTCTCTTCTATAAGTGATGCTAATCTTTTCCACTGGTCAGGCTGAGTATCAGGATTCCAAGCTCTTTTAAATATTTCCCCTACATCATATCTGGCTACTGCATGAGCTTCCAGTTCAGCCCCCTTTTCAGCTTGATAAATCACCAACATGGTAGTTCTTCTAGCTGCCATCCATGTGGAAGGTAACATGGTTTTGATTACGGGATCCTCATTATACTCACTTGAAATAATTACCCACATATCAATTTCTGTACGCTCCATTATTTCTGGCAATACTGTTTCAAAACGTTCTTTTAGAATTTCATCCTCCAGTTTGGCCTGATCTTCTAGGCTAAGGATTTCTGGATATTGAGCTATGGTAGGAAAGCTAATAAGTATTGACAATGCTAATGTGTAAATGGATTTGATTTTCATATTATGTTAGAATTAGTCAGAAAATGTAGTTAGAAATTTAATAAAATATAAAATTGAACTTCATTCAAATAGACCTGTCAGGTTTATTGAATCTCAATTTACATATAAAATTTATTAAGCCTGAATTGTCAATCAAAGAAATCCTGACAGGTCACTGACCGGAATTTAGGTTAAATCGTTATAAATAAACCACACCGCTTTTTCATCAGGTGAATTCATCATTTAATCTCAGTCAAAACAGTATAACTATTTAATTTCCCATTTTTATCATATTGCTCTGATCTTACAACCCCGACATTTTTTGCAATCCACTCAATATTTTTTGTTTCTCGGGTTATCATGGCATCGAATTTTATGATGGAATTAATTTTATAAGTATCATAGGTTCCTGCCGGCACTTCAATATCTTCTTTTGACATCACCTTTCTATCTTGGATTTTGATTTCCATCTTCATTTGCATAGGCCCTGAAATTGTCATGGTCACGCCACCATCTTCCAAGTATTGTCCAACTTCCAAATTTTCAGGAATGGTGATAGCATCAAATTCCATTTCAACATCCATATTTTTGAAGCTTTCCATGGTTTCCTCTGGAATATATTTTGACATATCCATTTCAACCACGCCATCTTTGCAGGTAAACTCCACCTCTTTTTCCATCACCATTTTGTCCTTTTTATCGTAAGACGTCAGCATTACATTAGCAGTTATAATCCCGTCTGCTTCGCTTACGGAAAGCACCTCATAACTTTGCTTGCCTTGATATTTGTCCTTTGCATTATAATTGGCGGTTGTCCATTTCCTACCTTCATCAAGTAGCAAATATGGATTGCAATCCGACTGAGCTAAGGATTTAATGGGCATTGATAAAATAAAAATAAGGGCAAGTGTTTTGATAAAAGTTTTCATAGTCTGGTAAATAAGTTTTTTACCAAATTACTATTTTATATTGATAGTGCCAATAATGTATAAGTTGTGGAAAACTTTATTTTTGGTTTATTGGCAAATGCGAGATGCTTGCTCCTGTGCGGAGGAAAAATAAAAAGATATTATTGCTCAACCTGAACATCCACCAGCATATAGGAAAAGAAATAACCTCTTGATGACATTAACTGAAAATACAAGCCTTCTTTGGTTACTTCATACCTGTTTTGATAAACCTTATCATCAGGAAGATTTATCTCTTTTAAAACATTAAATTGATTATCTATAATTTGCAAAAAATATTCGTGCTCATCTTTAGTTTCATCTTTCACTCTGAATACCCGATAATACAAATCTCGATACTTATCATAAGTAATAGGATGGTATCTATTACTCCGAAAAGAGCTTTTGATGATATCTCTCAAACTGCCATTTTGATTGATTTCTACAACAGATTCTATCTTATTGGATTTTACCTCATTAGCACTAATGGTACTATCTTGAAAATCATAAACATAAATAGTCGAGTGATTAGGGAATGAGTAAACCAAACGGTCTTCCAACTCAATAATTGAAGGCTTGTCCAAAATTCCGTAATTAATTCCAGACCGAAATAATTCGGGATAAGTTAAATAGGGTTCAATTTTAACGGATTTAGTATCAAAATTTAATTTACAGAAAAGCGGAGCTTTATAAAATTCAGGAGTATTCGCCTGTAAATTTACAGGATACAATCTCATATAGACCGATTTTTGATCTACTGATAATTCCTTTTTCACGGTATAACTTATCGTAAATCCCCCATCAATAACGTATTCATTATCGAGATCTTCCGCTAAATTCGAATAATTAACTCTATTTAAAACCTGCCCTTGATAATCAATAATAATCCATTCAGGAACGGTCTTTAAAATAATTTTATCTTCTGTTACAAATATTTCAGAAATAGTCTTGATTCTATTAGGCCCATCTCTTTCTAATTTGATCGTTTGTTTGGTTTCCTTACTGTGGAGATCAATGAATTGCAAAGAGTGATCAAAGTGATTATAGCCGACAAATAAAATTTCTTCATCCAGAATATCGTAAATGGCATAATAGTCTAAATATTCAGGAGAGATTCTAAATTTAACAGTATCAACCTTAATTTGATAGGTAGTTTGACTCGAATTATAACCATCACAACCTGTAAAGAGGACATAAATGAAAATTAACAGCAAGGACTTTACTAAAGATAATAAAATGATATTCAAATTGTTTCCCATTGAATAATTGCACATTTAATAAACCGGGAACTGCTCCATTAGGAATTCTCTTTAAATCATAAAAAGAACAAACTTCAAATAGACATTTATACAACGTATTGAATCGAATAAAATTACCCCAGCAACTCCGCTTGCATCTTCTCCATCACCTCTTCTTTCAATTTCGGAAGGTCTTTCTGGGTCAATCCTTCCGTTGATATAGACGGCAAAATTTGCACATGCACATTGCCGGGCTTCATTAAAAAGCTGCTAGGCTTCATCAATTTGGCTGCATCTTTTATTACTATGGGTAAAATTGGAGCTTGGGCATCAATAGCAATTCGAAAAGCTCCGTCATAAAATCGTTGTAAGGGCTGATCTGTTCGGTTCATGGTGCCTTCAGGAAAAACCAAAATGGAGGATTCATTTTCCAAAACCTCATTTAATCGCTCTTTACTTTTCTGTCTGCTTGATGGATTTGATCGGTCCACTACTTCGGTTATCATTTTGATCAAAAATCCAAAAATTGGGATTTTAGTCAATTCTTTTTTAGCCAAGGCCTTAAAAGGAGCATCAATAGCTTGCGCAATGGCAGGAGTATCTAAAAAGGAAGTATGATTGGAAATGACCACATAATTTTCCTTTTTATTGAAATGTTCTTTCCCTTTGATTTTATAAATGATACGGTTAAAAGTACTAAAAAGTAATGACCATAATCGAATCGCCTTGAAGCTTAGATGTATTCCTTTTTTATGGATCATGGGTGGAATTAAAAACACCGGGAAAAGGATAATCATAGAGATATGAAAAATGAGCAGTGCCCAAATGGTATATAAAAATTGGAAAAATTTCAGCATTGAATCTCGAACAATATTTTTAATCAAAAACAAAGATGCTGAAATTTCCTGTTTTAGGTAAAATTTTCTTTGGAATAAATGGATTGCTATATATTACCAATCCAATTCCAGAAGATTCTGGATAATTTTAGTCTCATTTCCTTCGTCATGAGACTAAAATTTCCGGAATGACGTTCTTAGCCCCGGTCGGTGGCTCACCGACCGGAAGAGCAGAAAAGATTGATATTTGGTTGAGATGATGGCTTCCCTAACGTCATTGATTTCATTTTAATGACAATAGCTTTCTTCCTATTTTGAAGTTCTTCAGGATTTTCCAAGTGTTATTCTTTGCGTAATTTATATGCAGTGAAATCACCTGCTAAACATGATAAAAGCCCCCCAATAATATGGATGCTTATATTCATTCAACATGGCCAATTGGGCTGATCGGAATGCCTCAGGAATGGCTTTTCCTTGAACATTTTCCCTATAAAACCCTGACATTAATTTTTGGGTGGCGGTATCATCTACTTTCCATAAACTCATGACCAGTGATTCAGCTCCGGCAACGATAAATGCCCTTTGCAAACCGTAAACTCCTTCTCCTGCTTTTACATCTCCTTTTCCTGTTTCACAAGCCGAAAGCACTACCATTTCGGTATTATTTAAATTTAAATTAATAGCCTCATAAGCCGAGAAAAAGCCGTTATCACTTTGATTGAAAGACTGTGAACTTCCAGAAGCTTCATCTGATCCTGCCCCTGTTAACAATAAACCCGAACGTAACAATGGGTTTTGTCTGATATATTGCAGTTGAACTCCAAACAAATTATCATTAGCCTGTTTGTCTTCCAAGAAATAACCATGACTTGCTAAATGCAAATACTTTGGTGATTGAACCTGTTTTAAATTAGACTCATTGGCTTCATCCGCCAGATATTTTTGCATTGTCATACTGGGCGAAAGATATTTTGAAATATCTTCTATCTCTTTTCTTGTTCCTGGTAATTGAGCAATACTTTTACTATTGAAATTCGGGTCCCCCATTAAATAAGCTTTCTGAGCTGTAGCTTGTGAAGATGCTTTCCTGTATAAAATATCGTTTGGATGGCCGATATAGCGGATATCATGGTCTTGAATTAAATATTTACCATTAGGCTGTTGAAGGGTATTCATATTGACCTGATTATAAATCCCATCCGGAGAAATATAAATTCTGGAAGTATTGCCAACTTCGCCTTCAATGCTTTTCCAGTATTGATCGTAGGAGTAATCATCTTTCATTTTCTGATTGATCACGTTATTATAGTAGGCGTAATATCTATTTTCCAACAGATTGCCGTCTTTATTGATGACAATTTCCGGTTTGCTTGTGCCTTTCTTTAAAATCACAAAAGCATAAGCATTTTTACTGGTTAATTTCTTGTCAAAAATAGGATATTGAACGATTTCAACCATTACTTCTCCTTGCTTTAACTTATTTAGAATAACTTTATAATCAGTATTTCTGTCTTCATAAGCCGTTGAAAAAGCATCCGATTTTAAGGACAATTCCTTTTCAGTTTGGTTGGCGGCATTTTCTAAAGAATCCACATTAAGTGACTGCTCTTTAATTTCTTCATCGCTAAGTGCGTATGCATTGGCCAACTGTTGTTTTTGATCAACCCATTTTTCATAAAGAGCAGTTAATTCCTCATCATTTTGGCTGAAAATAGTATTTCTCAATGCTGTGGAAGCACTTAATAATATGCCTTTGGTTGATAACCTATAGCGCATAAAATCTTCCAATAACTCAGGATATTCTTGATGGTTTTCCAATGCAAAATTATAGAAACGGAAAAATCTAGGCTTCATTTGTTCCCAGTATTTGGTTTTTTCAGCTTCACTTAAAGCTGGAAAATAATCTTCCACAAACTCTTCACTTGTTTCCATCACCCTTTTAAAATAGCTTTTAGCTGATTCTGTTTGACCATTGGCCCAAAACCATAATGCCATATCCTCTTGGCTTTTCACCACCTTCGGATGAGTTTTGGATAATTTTCTTTCACGAGTGTAAAGGGCAGATTGTAATAAAGGCTCCGCTTTTTCAAGTTTACCTAAAAATCGATATAAATTTCCTAAATCAGATTGGGTCCCTGCCGTGGTCAAATGTTCGGAACCAAATTCATCTTCATAGATCTCTAAGGCCAATTTCAAAGCTTCCTCTGCTTTTACGTATTCTTCTTTAGCTACATAAAGTGCCGCAATATTGGATTTCATGTGGGCATAATCAGGATCATTTTTAGCATTCAATTTCAACCTGCTTTCCTGTAAATCCAGCACTTCCTGAAAGGTGTTTTCGGCCGTTTCCAAATCACCATTTTCTTGCTCCAAAATAGCTTTATTAGTCAGAAATTGAAGATAGGTGCTGTTTTTTTCCGTCAAACTTTCCTTGGCAATTTCACTACATCTTTTCATCAGGTTTAATGCTTGGTCAGCTCTGCCCATGTATTGATTTAAGATGGCTTCGTTATTTAAATATATTGCATAAGGTAGCTTTTCATTCTCCTCTTCTGAACTGAGCGTTTGACCCAACTTTTGAATGATTTTTTCAGCTTCCAAATAATTCCCCAGGTTGATTTGAAGGACGGCATAATTATTTAACTCAGCTAAGTAACCAATGCTTTCCTTTCCCTGCATTTTCTCCCATCCATCTAAAGCTTTTTGGGTAAATTCCTCTGCTTTCGTGAATCTTCCCATATCACTGTAGAGAAGCCCTAAAAGACCGATAGTTTTTAGATAATTGGGCTCATCGGTAGCAGAAATTTGTTCATACTTTAGTTTGGCTAATTTCAAATTTGTTTCCGCCATAAACTGATTGCCCATTTTATAGTTTAAGCGACCAAAATCATAAATATCTCTTGTGGCTTCCAAATCTGTTTGGGGTTCATCATCCCTTAAAAGGAAATTGGCAGTTTTTACCAATCCCTCTCCTTTTTGTTGGTTTTCAAATGATTCCGTTTTATCCAGAAAAGCAATGGCATAATTGAATGAAAGGGTATCATAACTTTCACGTTTCTCCTCCGTTTTTTCTTTCAATTTATCTTTTACCAACTTTTCGGCTTGCTTTTTAAGGGCGTTCCCCACTCCAAACTGTGCAGTAGCATCATGCGCAAAAAATACTGTAATTATTGACAAAAGAGATATTACTGTTAATTTTAAGTAAAAAGTCATGGTTCTTAATTCTTTATTATTTTGGTAATGGTAATAAAATCAAACAAATTTCATAAAAATAAGTAAATAAAATAACGATAAAGCAATAAACAGATTTAAGATTTTTTGATATCTAATTTTTTAACATGATGAGAAAATTAAGAATTCCTAAGATAGTCCCTGATTACCAAAATAAAGAAAAGATTATCTTAAGAGATTTTTTAGCTTTAGAAAGAACAACCCTAGCCAATGAGCGGACTTTGTTTGCCTATATACGCACCAGCTTGTATTTAATTTTGGGTGGAATTGCATTTTTAAAAATGGAAAGTTTGGAAACAGTCCAATGGCTTGCATATTTATCATTCGGAATTAGTTTTCTGATGATAATTTATGGACTTGTTCGCTATTTCAAATTAAAGCGAAAACTTCAAAAATTTTATGATGAAGATTCCATGAAACCATTTGAAGAAGAGGAAAAACAAGAATCCGCATAATTTTATCCCTCTTTTTAATTAGTTTAATATTTAGTGTTTGTACCTTTGTAACCGAATTCAGAATTAAGCTTTATGTATCCAATTAAAAAAGTAATTATAGGATTAGATTTAAGTGATTTAGACAAAACCATGGTGGAGTTTGCAGACTTTTTAGCAAAGGCTTCTGCTGTGGAAGACGTCTATTTTGTCAATGTAATTAAGAACCTTTATGTACCTAAGGAGGTATTGAAAGAATTTCCTGATATGGTAGAGAATGCTATCAAGGAAAGAAAAGGTGAAATGGAGAAAAAATTCGAAAAATTCACAACTGGAGATCATAAAGCTAATTTCCATTTTAACGTGCTAACAGGAAAAATAGCAGACAGCATTCTAAAATTCACCAAAGAAAAAGATATTGACTTGATCGTTATGGGGAGAAGAGAAAAAGCAGCTGAAAGTGGTTCTCTTGCTCAAAGATTGGCTAGAAGGGCCGCATGTAGTCTGTTGATTATTCCAGAAGGAACCGTGGCTAAAATGGATAAAATATTGGTTCCAAGTGATTTTTCAGAGCATTCTAAATTGGCATTGGAAGAGGCCATTAATATTGCTCAACTCAATGATAACTCCACTGAAATCACAGTTCAAAATGTATTTACCGTTCCTACCGGATATCATTATACCGGTAAAACTTTTGAAGAATTTACAGAGGTGATGAAGAAAAATGCTGTAAAGAATTATAAAAAATTCATGAGCACAATCGACACAAAAGGCATCAAATTGAAGGCCGTTTATTCACAAGACACTAACGAAGATGTTACGACCGATATGGTTGATAAAGCACATGACATTGGTGCTAATGCCATCATTGTGGGAGCCAAAGGCCGTACTGCCACTACAGCCTTCTTTTTGGGAAGTATTGCAGAAAGATTAATTCAATTGGATAATGACATTCCTTTAATGATCGTAAGACCCAAAGGAAAGAATGCAGGATTTTTGGAGTTTTTAAAAGAATTATAATGCGTAAAACCATAGAAAAATTCTATGATTGGCTTTTTGCAGATAAAGAAAGTGAAGAGGTAGTTCCCTATGCCAATAAGCGTTTTATGTTTTGGTTTTCTATTATCAGTTTTGCTGTGGTATTATTTTTCATCATAAAAGATGTAGTTAAAAATATTCAAAACGTGCAACCCTAATGCAGCACATTTCACTTACAGACCTCAATTTATTAATCAAAGATACGCTTAACACTCAATTGGAGCCCTCCTATTGGGTGGTAGCTGAAATTGGGGAATTAAGAGAAGCCCGAAATGGACATTGTTATCTGGAGTTTGTGGAAAAGGATGAAGAAAGCAATCAATTGCTTTCAAAAAGTAGGGCTACCATTTGGTCATATAGTTATAGAAGCATCAGTGCTTGGTTTCAATCTATTACAGGGGAAAGTCTAAAAGCTGGTATGACGGTATTGGCCAATGTGCAAATACAATTTCATGAGGTTTATGGTTTAAGCCTAAATGTAAAGGATATAGATCCTAATTTCACCTTGGGTGAAAGAGCCAGGAAAAAGCAGGAGATTATAGCACAACTCAAAGAAGATGGTGTTTTTGAGATGAATAAAAGCCATCCACTTCCAATGGTGCCACAACGAATTGCCATTATCAGCGCTGAATCTGCGGCCGGATACGGTGACTTCATGAACCAAATAGGCAATAATGATTATGGATATCATTTACATAGCCAGCTTTTTGTGGCCACCATGCAAGGAGATAAGGCAGCCAAAACCATTATTGAGGCCTTACACCAAATCCATGAACAAATGGAGGAATTTGATGCAGTTGTATTAATTCGCGGGGGCGGTGCTCAGGTGGACTTGGATTGCTTTGACGATTACGAACTGGCTTCCCATATTGCCCAATTTCCTTTGCCTATTTTTACAGGTATTGGCCATGAAAGGGACGAGACTATTTGCGATTTAGTGGCTCATACCAAATTGAAAACACCTACTGCTGTTGCGGAATTTTTGATTAGAGGCATGAGGATTTATGAAGAAAAAATCAATCTGGCTACCAATAACATTTTGGCTTACCTCAATCAAAAAGTAGAAAGAGAGCAACACAAGCTCAATGACCGAAAACATTCTATGCGGTATGCCTTAAAAAAGCATTTTAATAAAGCCGAAAACCAATTGGGTCGTTATCAGCAGAAATTACAATATGATGTCAGAAAAAGCTTTCAGAACACCCGACAAAAGCTTGAAATTTATGAAAAAACCTTAGAATTGGTGAATCCTGAAACTGTTTTCAAAAAAGGTTACTCCTACACTAGCCTGAATGGCAAAAGCATCATGGGACAAAAATTGAAAAAAGGGGATGAATTGAAGACTATTACGGCTAATCAGGAAATTAAAAGTAAAGTGGAGGCTTCTGAGAAAAGAGATTATTCATAATCTAAAATTCCTAATTCGTAATTACTTCCCATACCCCTCCATTATCCCCAACCCAAAAAGTGCAAAATCATATTTAACCGGGTCATTAGCATCCATTTTTCTTAAAACTTGGGTTAGTTCTTCTGCGGTTTGCCAATCGGTTTGTTTTCTTTGGATTAAACCTAATTTCCGAGCTACCCTATCGACATGCAAGTCGCAAGGGCAAATTAAATCTGCAGGTTTAATTTGATGCCAGATACCGAAATCAACTCCCCTATCATCTTGTCTGACCATCCACCTTAAGAACATATTAATTCTTTTACAAGCAGATTTCCTTTCAGGAGTAGCAATATGTTTTCGAGTGCGTTGTGGGGCTAAATCCGATTCAAAAAAGAAATGATGAAAGGAAATTAAGCTTTCTTTCATGAATTCGTTCTCAGATGATCTGCCTAAAAGGAATGCTTCCTCTAAACTATCATGCTTTTGATAAAGTGCTTTAAAGAAATGAATAAAATAAAGGGTGTCAATATCATTAAAAGTTCTATGCTTGAAATGCATTAAATCTTTCAAGTCATGATCTGAATGATTTAAGATAAACTCATGAGGTCTATTGCCCATCATGGCCATCAATTCCTTGCATTTATTGATGATGGTCTTTCGCTGACCCCAAGCCAAAATGGAAGCAAAAAAACCAGCTATTTCTATATCCTGCTTTTTCGTGAATAAATGTGGAATACTAACTGGATCATCTGCAATAAAATCAGGACGATTATACAAATCATACTTTTCATCCAGCAAGGATTTTACTTCCTCAAAATGCTTCATTATCAATCCTTCAATGGAAGATAACTGATTTCAACTGGGAATTTATAATCTACACCACCTAGTTTTTCAAAAGCCTTTTTAGAAATCCTGATCACTACTTTTTCATCTACACCCGTGTTGGGTAATTTGCCTAAAACCCTTACAAAAACGATCTGATCATTCAAATCATTACGCACCTGCATAATGGTACCGATTTTAGCAGTTCTATGTAGTGCTAAATACTTTTCAGTACCCTCAGAACCTTCAATTACTTCCGCAACGCCTTTTTCTTTGATTTTATCAATTTTAGGCATATCATCTTCCTCCACAGTAAAGTAAGCTTTAGTATCTTGTTTTTGTGGATTTTCTGATGTTTTAGGCTTAGTTGATTCAAAAACAGGCTTTTCATCATTTTTAGCATCGTCTATTTCAACATCGGCCATTAATGCATCAGGATTTTGAATGTATAATTTTTGTCCTTTGCTAATTTGATAATTATCAAGGCTGTTCCATTTTCTTAAGTCCTCCACTTCAACTCCGTATTTTTCGGACAGGCTATATAAAGTTTCACCAGACTGAACAGTATGTATCCTAGATTTATCAACTGAATCCGTACTATTTTCTTCCTTTTCTAGATCAGCTGATTTTTCTTTTTCAATTTCAGGAGGCACAATTTTAATTACTTCCCCTCCAACAAATGGTTCTTTAAATTTATTCCATTTCTTAAGTTTCGATGCTTGCAAGCCATAAATTTTAGCTACTTTTTCATAAGTCTCTCCTTTTTTAGCATTATGAAAAGTCTGAACACTTGGCGTCTGATATTGATTTTTAGGCTGTTCTATTTCCTCCTCTTTTTCCTGTTTTGATTCCGTTTTCACAATTAATTTTTGTCCAACGGCTATATTATTGTCTTTTAAATCATTTAATTCAATGATTTCACTTTGTGTAACCCCATATTGTTTAGAAATACTGTAAATAGTTTCCCCTAAATCCACTACATGCACTACTTCTTCTTTTTGCACAATTTCTTTTTCACTATCTTGTTTTTTATCACCTGAAGGGAATCTAGCAGGATTACTGACCCATAATTTTTGTCCAATATCTAAAGTGGTTGATTCTAAATCATTCCATTTCATGATATCATCTTGACTGACATTATATTGTTTTGAAATAGAATAGATGGTTTCTCCAGCATTAACTATATGCTGCTTTCCATCGGGCTTTTGCGTAGATACTCCAGATGAAGAAGCAAACTCTTCTTCTTTGTAAGGAATCAACAATTCTCGACCAATTTGATCGATTTTATAGCCATCCTTCTCTTGAGGGTTCACCTCTTGGATTTCCGCTACTGAAACATGGTAACGTTTCCCCAATGAGTAAAGCGTTTCTTTAGGCTCCAATTTATGGATGATATATTTTTTCCCGTCAATAACTTTTATCCCAACAGAATCAACTGTAGAAGCATTAACTCCTAACGAGCTCATTAATAAGAAAAATAAACTGATGAATGAAATTTTTATCTTCATGCTTTAAAGGTATCCGATTGCTTTACAAAAATGGTTATTATGTAATGATAAGTAAAATAAATTTGGGTTTTTAATTCTCAAATCATAAAAGAAAACGTGATTTTGTTTTACGGATTATAAAAGTAACCGTTTATTAATTAAATCTATTTTAATATGTACTTTATAGAAAATTTAAAAAATGTCGTTGCTTATTATTGTTGCTTAAATACTATTCTCTTAAATTGAATGCATAATTTTATTACATGAAAAAAACAGCCTTAATTTTATTTTTACTCAATATTATTCAATTTCCAATTTTTGCTGACACCCTATCCACCAAGCAAGAAGTATTCATTATGGAAATCAAAGATCAGATTGATGCCAGAACCAAACGTTACGTTGATATTGCTCTACAAGAAGCCAAAAACAGGGAATCCACACATATCATAATTGAAATGAACACTTATGGCGGAGCATTATACGATGCAGATGAGATACGATCCGCCCTATTAAATTTGGATATTCCAGTCTATGTTTTTATTGATAATAATGCTGCCTCTGCTGGTGCATTAATCTCAATTGCTTGCGATAGCATTTATATGGCCCCCGGTGGAAGTATAGGCGCGGCCACAGTTGTAAATCAATCAGGTGAGGCAGCACCAGATAAGTATCAATCCTACATGCGTTCTATCATGAGATCAACGGCAGAAGCCAAAGGTCGGAATCCACAAATAGCAGAAGCAATGGTGGATGAAAAACTAGAAATTGAAGGGATCACAAAAGCAGGAGAGGTAATTACCTTTTCAACATCAGAAGCAATAAAAAACAATTTTTGTGAAGGCCAATTCAATAGCACCACCGAATTATTAACGCATTTGAATTTAGATGCCACTAAAGTTCATCGATTTAAAACAAGTACTACAGAATCAATCATTTCCTTTTTTATCAATCCATTTATTAGCGGAATTTTAATCCTTATCATCATAGGGGGAATATATTTCGAATTACAAACGCCTGGTGTTGGATTTCCAATTATGGCCTCCATTATAGCCTTAGTATTGTATTTGGTGCCATATTATTTGAACGGATTTGCAGAAAACTGGGAGATACTGGCCTTTATAATAGGATTGGTATTAATAGCCATCGAAGTTTTCGTTATCCCAGGATTTGGCATTTTTGGAATTTTAGGATTGATACTGACTTTAGGTTCCTTGGTATTTATGATGCTAAATAATGAAATGTTTGATTTCGAATTTGTGCCAAGTGAAAATATAACCAGGGCTTTATTGACCACTCTAACTGGATTATTTGGAAGCATAATTTTAATGTTTATCGGGGGAGTACGTTTAACCAATAGCAAATTCTTTAAAAGAGTTGCATTACAAGGAGTTCAATCAAAGACTGAAGGGTATTCTTCTCGATTTATAGCCGCTGGAATGGCTGGTAAAACCGGAGAGGTATTTTCGGTTCTAAGACCAAGCGGAAAAGTAGAAATTGAGGGGGAATTGTACGATGCGCATACGAGAGGAGAGTATTTAGAACAAGGAGAAAAAATAGTGGTAGTAGATGAAAGTGGAACGAGTTTAAAAGTAAAAAAAGCTGAAAACTAAGAAAATATGGACATAATTGGAATCATCCCTGCAAGATATGCCTCAACCAGATTTCCCGGGAAGCCATTAATTGATATAGGGGGTAAAACCATGATTCAAAGAGTGGTGGAGCAGTGCAAGAAAAGCAAGGCGCTGAAAAAAGTCATAGTAGCTACGGATGATGAACGCATTTTCAATCATGTTAAAGACTTAGGCCATGAAGTTTATATGACAAGCCCAGACCATAAAAATGGAACAGAGCGATGCCATGAAGCATTAAAACTAGTGGAAGGAAGTTTTGATTTTGTTATTAATATTCAAGGAGATGAGCCTTTTATAGACCCACAGCAGATAGAACTTTTAGCGGGTATTCTAAACAGAAAGACAGAAATTGCTACTTTAATTAAAAATATTGATGATCTAGAAGATTTAAAAAATCCTAATGTCATAAAGGCTCTTAAAGCCGATAGCGGTTTAGCTTTATATTTCTCTAGGTCTCCTATTCCCCACATGCGTAATATCCCTACTGAAGACTGGATGAAAAGTCATCAACACTATAAACATATCGGTATTTATGCATATAGAGTTGACATTTTGGCAAAATTAGTAACCCTTTCACCAACCCCTTTGGAATTAGCTGAATCTTTGGAACAATTAAGATGGATAGAAAACGGATATAGAATAAGAACCGCAATTACCCCCATAGAAACTATTGGAATTGACTCCCCCGAAGATTTGGAAAGGGCTTTAAAGGAAATGCCATTATGAAAGAAAAATTAATAAAAGGATATCCTCATATCAAATTAAACCACCAAAAGCCTAATTTGGCAACAATTCAAAAAGTATGTGAGGATTTCTACTTATCAATGGATAAAAGAAGGTCAGTTCGTGAATTCTCTGACCAAGACATTCCCAAAGAAGTAATTGAAAACATCGTTAAAACTGCATCCACAGCTCCATCAGGTGCTCACAAACAGCCTTGGACATTTTGTATTATATCTAATCCAGCATTAAAAAAGAAAATAAGGATTGCTGCGGAAGCAGAAGAAAAAGAAAGTTATGACAGCCGAATGAGCGATCAATGGTTAAAAGATTTAGAGCCCATAGGCACGGATTGGGAAAAACCCTTTTTGGAAAGAGTTCCCTATATCATAGTAGTTTTTAAAAAAATCTATGATGAGGAAGAAGGGCAAAAGAAAACCAATTATTATGTAAATGAATCTGTCGGGATAGCTTGTGGATTTTTGATCTCCGCAATTCATCAAGCCGGATTAGCCACTTTAACCCACACTCCAAGTCCTATGAATTTTCTATCTGAAATTTTGGAAAGACCCAAAAACGAAAGACCCTATTTGCTGTTACCTGTTGGATTTCCTGCGGAGGAGACTTATGTGCCTAAGCTTGAAAGAAAAGGATTGAATGAAATTGCCATTTTTTTTGAGTAAAAAAAAGAGGCTCATCTTAAGAGCCTCCCTAATCGAATTTATTCCTTAATAAATTTACGTTTTACAGTTCCTCGTTGACTTTGCAGGATCAAGAAATACATCCCTTTTTTAAGATGGCTTACATCTATTGAAACATTTTGAGTTCTATTTTCATCACTTTGAATTAAAGTACCATTCGCTTCATAAATCATAATTTTAGTAGTTCCGTGCTTAATATTTCCTAAATCAACTTTCAGTCGATTCGCAACAGGATTAGGATATAATTTAGTATTAAAAGCATCCTGAACAGATAAAATTGTTTCAGTAACTTCAAAAGGCTCAGACATAAACCCACATCCATTTAAGATAGCTTCAACAGAATAAATACCTGTTGAGTTGACCAATGGTCGCTCTTGTATGGATAATTGATTTCCATCCTCATCGTACCAAATTAAACTATTGTAAGGTATGTTCTGAACAAAAAGCTCTACATCTCCATTTTCCAACCTATTAGATTCTATTATTGGGATATCAGATTGAACTACGCTACCTGAAATATTAACATCTGAAGTGGTTATTGATTCACACTGTCCGCTTATTATACATTGATAGTTAAAATTCAGATTTTCATCTGTTACTATAAACATTAAAGTATCATCGTTTACTGAAGAATAGATCTCACTTTCAGCAAGATCGACAAAACCATTTCCTTCGTCCACTTGCCATTGATAATTTAATGATTCTCCTCTTGTATTTACATATAAATATGTCTCGCTCTCAAGACAAAGTAAATTCCCTATTATATCAACTTCCGAAAGCGGGCCTTGCAATAAGGTTACTTCATTCATAATAAATTGAACTGTATCACTCGTGGCAGACTGATTACAATTATTACCGTTAGTTACAACAGCTCTAAAATAAGAACCGTCTAAATTCATATTTGAATTATCATTACCATCTAATTTGAGTGTATCCTCACTGCTGAAGGCAGAATAGCTACCATCTATTGTTTCAGAACGTTCCCAAAGAATATTAATATTGTCTCCTTGAGTACCTACAGTAAAAACAGCTTCTTCATCCTGCTGAAAACAAATTATTTGATCTTCTGGTTGGGCTGTAATAGAGGGGGCTTCTTCAATGAATAATCGTGAAGTGTCAGAATAGAAGTTCGATGAACAACCCGTAATAGATAATCTATAATAGTTTGAATCTAAATCTAATGCAGCTGAATCTATACTCAAAACTCGCTCAGAAGTTCCTGAATAGAACATATCATTTGTTAAATCTGAAAAAGCTGTCCCATCACTTGAAACTTGCCATTGGTAATTAAAGAAATTGGAATTTATTCCATCATAATTACTCAGTGATCTATCTATTCTAGCATAATCACTGTCCTCACAAACCGTAAGGTTCCCTGTACTTTTAGAAACGTTGAAATTAGGATCGCTATATATAATTAGCCTGACACTTTGAGAAGTTTTTTCACATAAGCCATTCTCACTAGTGACCACGCAACGATACAATCTATTCATAGCTCCACTGTTATTCGTAATATTTAAAGTATCATTTTTAGCTCCAGAATGACTATTATCTTCTGTCACTTTTATGAATGAATTGGAATCGAAATATTCCCATTGATAGCTTACGTTAGCTTGATCAGAATCTACCACAAACATAGATTCTGTATTTTCACAGGCCTCAATATCTCCACTGATAGTGATCTCTGGAAATTCATCAATAATAGCTTGTACTGTATCGGAAACTACATTACATGGTAATACTACTGCTCGATATTGTATATCACTAAATTCTTTATGGGCAGTGAAAGTAAAAGAAGTATTATTTCTTCCATCTAAATCTATAAATCCGTTACCATCTAAAGAATCCACCTGCCACTGAAGCATTTCACCATTCTCTAAATCAGCTTCAAGACTAAAGCCAACAGATCTACCAGATCCATTAGTATCACATTCAGTCACATTAGTTGGTTGTCGAGTGATTCTGTTTCTTGATGGCTCACTATCTACAATAATTAATCTAGTTGAAGCTTCCCCTTCGCAATTGGTATTTGAATTTGTAGCAACACATTTATAGAACACTGTTCCACTGCTATTAATATGTTCCATCGAATTATCTGCGCCTGTGATCTGAAGTGTCTCAGTATTAACACCACTGTAGATACCTCCATTGGCTAAGTCTTCATAGTTTGTGGTGTTTAAATTATAAATTTGCCAGCGATATGTCAGGTTTGCATTAGTTGATGTAGCCGTTAAACTGATATCACCACTATCACACAGAGCAACTTCACTACCTGAATCAATTGCAAAATCTGGTGCAGGATTAACTGTTAGCGTAGCAGGATCAGAAATAACCTCTGTTTCACAACCTCCCGCAATTACTCTATACTGATTTCCATTCATTTCAATATTTATATTGTCCACTTTGAGAGTAAAGCTGTTAGCACCTGTATAAGTAAAATTATTACTTAAATCCACAAATCCTTCTTCATCAGTTGACTTCACTTGCCATTGTAAATTTTGCGTATTACCGGAAATAGTGAATGTAAATTCAACACCATCATCATATTGACATGCCGTAACATCAGCAGGTGAAGTATCAAAAGTAGGATTCTCCGCTACAAATAGTCTTACGTCCTCTGATGTACTATTACAATCTGCATCTGAAATAATCACACGGTACCTATGCCCTTCTGTAAAATCTATATTACTAATTGTTAAAATATTTGAGGTAGTATTACTGTACTTTCCACCTTCAGGAATATCTGTATATAAACCAGATCCTCCATTGGTGTTTTCCTGCCATTGGTAAGTAAGATTTGTACCGGTAGCTTGTACAGTTAGCTGAGCAGACTCCCCTACGCATTTAGTTGTATTTGTAGGTTGTTGGTCAATTGTGATGTTACTACAATTTTCTAACTTGGCGATGGTGTTAGCAGTTTTTCCTCCATAAATATCAAAATCCCCTACTGCAATAAATTCATCAAGTGTTTCATTATATAGAATACTTTTTACATTTGAAGTGGTACTGCTTTCAAAATTATTACCTACAAAAAAGTCAGTTTTTGATAAGGTTGCTGGATCACCATAGACAACACCAAATTCTCCTGAAATGAAAAAGTAATCATCATTATCAGCTACTTTCAAATCTGTCAATTCCACTGGAGCAGTTCCAGTCGTAGAAACAAAATTATCATCTACATAGGAACCATCAGATTGATATTTTACAAAAACAACGCCAGCACTAGATGTATTTTGAATGGTATAAACATCTCCATTATTATTAATTTCAATTTGTATAATTGGTCTTGAACTAATAACATGTTGAGCATAATCAGGGACAAAATTTTGATCAAAATCTCCAGTCAAGTAATCAAATCTGGCAATATTAATCGGACTGAAAATTCCAACTGAATTAAATCTCCCAACAATATATACATCATTATTATTGTCAACCGCTATGTCCTTAACAGCTGCACTGGTCCCAGTAAGTGTTCTTACTGAAAAATCATTGTCCTCTGCACCTGTGGAACTCAAGTGCTGAGCAATTTCGACATCACCGCTTACTTCTTGACCAATATATAGCTTGCTTAATTGTTCATCCAAACCTAATTCTTGAATGGTGCCTCCAGCAGATAAATTGGTCCGACTGAAATTAAATCCCCCATCAATATTACCAGTATTATCTATTTTTAAAACTTCATCGGTAAATGTTCCTGAAATATAAATATTATCACTAGCATCTATTTCCATATCAGTTATGCTAGTACCAGAAAAAGTAGCACTTAAATCGCCAAAACCTGTATCTAAGGTTCCATCAGCATTCAATCTGACCAAACCTTCTCTAGCGGTTCCATTGTAGCCTGTAAAATCACCTGCTACAATGTACTTTCCATTCGAATCCATTAACACAACATTTGGAGACCCTCCGGTAAACCCAGCACCCACATTGCTATTGAAGTTTTCATTTAGCTCGTAATCTTGAGCCTTGACAATAAGAACAGTATTTATAATTAAAAAAATACTAAGAAGAGACTTGTAAAATAAACGCATTATACACTAAATTTTTATTTTAAATTACTATTGTAAATATTCAAAAATTTAATGCTTTCCTTATACCTCTTATGAGGTATTATTTAATTTTTGATCATATATTATAATCTATCTGATTAATATTTGAATTAAAACTCCTTTTTTATGACTTTTATCATCTATTTTGAGTTCTCCATTAAGAAGTTTTATCCTATTTTGGATATTTAAAAGCCCTATTCCCTTTTCCGCTGCTTTTAATTCAAATCCAATACCGTCATCCTCATATTGAATCTTAATCCCATCTTCAGAACAGAAAAATTGAAAACTAACAGTACTAGCTTCACTATGCTTAATGGCATTTTGTATTAATTCTTGAACAATCCTAAAAATATGGAGGGTGACTTCACCAGATGGATTATAAAATTCCCAACCATGGAAATGACTTATGAATTTTATATTTTTATTAGAGGAAAGAATACAGAGCTCTTTTATCTCAAATTGTAAATCTTTGTTTTTTAATTGAGGGGTAATTAAACCATGACTCAAATTTCTGACCGTATCAACAGTATGTTGTAGAAGGCTCCTCAAATACTGATTCTCTTTGGTAATTTGTTGCTTTACTACAGCCAAATTAGCTCCAATCATATCATGAAGTTCACGGCCCACCAAATTCCGTTCTTTTTCCTGACTTTCAACTGTTGCTAACAGTAAATTCCTTTGATGTAATTTTTGAGCTTGTACTAAAGAGGTTCTTTCTTTATAAATTTTATAATTCTCCCTTGCTACAAGTATAAGAAAAGTGAAAATTTCAACTATAGACATGATCAATAGGATAGCATATACATTTATATTTTCATTTTGAATTACACCTAAATTGGGAAAGGTATTAGTCAACCAAAAAACTGTAACGTAGAATGTATAGATCGTCAACAATAAAATAGCATTTGGTTTCTTTAAAATGGCGGCTCGAAATAAAAATATCAATTGAAAAACAAATATTAGGGCAGAAACATAAATTGCATAATATGTTATAATGAGTAAGATTTTAGTATCCTTGATTGGATCAAATAGTACTAAGATAAATAAAATGGAAAAGCCCCCTACTAAATACATCATGAATTTCCACATTTTAGGGTTCAGCTTTTTTATAGGGGTTAAAGCATTTAAAAACATTGGAAAAGAATAGACTACAAATATATTTCCCAAATGCTTTATATCTATTATGGAATTTCTACTGTCCTGATTCAGAAATAGAAAAAAGTCACCCGTTTCTACCCCTACAAAAAGTATAATCCCAACAAGTAAAAGAGTATAATATAGAAATAACCTAGTTCTTATAAAAAAGAACAGTATTGTAGATAAAATTATAGAAAACAGCATAATGCCCTTCCAAAACCACTTTAAGGATTGATAATCATTATTAATTTCCCTCATTTTATTTTCAGAGAGTAAAAATAAATTTGCTCTGAGTGGTAAATAGCGATGGTCAAGCCTCAGATATAACTGATAAGTTGAATTTGGCTGCAAATCCAATTTAAAAGGATAGCCTGTTGATTCAATTACCTTATCATGATACGGACGGGCAGTTCCAGTTTTAACCTTCTTGATTATTTTATCCTTCTTAAAAACAAATAAATCCATATACTCGATATGATGATAAGGAATATATAAAAATTTTGATATTGAATGATTACTAACATTTTGGATATCAAAATGTATCCATTGAGGGTGTTCAGCTATACCAAAATTTAAATTAGCTTCTTGCCCTCCTTGCCAATCAAAAGTATTGACATCATTAATTTTAGCATTATCCGTGTAATCTGAATAAGTTTGAAAGTTTTGCGAGATTTTAAAAATATCCTCAATTTGAGCTATATTAATAGGTTCAGCACACCACAAGATATTTGGTATCAGCATGAATAAAATGAAGAATCGCCTCATTTCACTAAAAAATTCTGCTTTGCATAACTAATTATATCACTTAGTTCATGCATTCCAAGCTTAGTTCGGATGTTTCTTTTATGTGTTTTTACAGTCTCCAAACCAACTGACAAGTGATCTGAAATCTCCAAATTACTAAATCCTTTCACCATCAATAATATTATCTCCTCTTCCCTGTCTGAAATATTATTTAATTGATTTGAATATTTGCTATAAAATCTAACAATTCTAGGAGAGTAAAATTGTTGTCCCTTTAAAATGGAATTTATTGCCTCAGTCAAATAATCATCATCATCTTTTAATAAATAGCCCTCAATTTGAAAATCTTTACATTTTTTGATAATTGATAACTTCTTATGCATGCTAATGACTAAAATAGGAATATTAGGATAGGATTCCCTTAGCTCATTAAAAAAAGTAAAGACATCTTCACTAGGAAGTTCTATGTCACAAATTAACAAATCAATTTCCGGAAAAATTGATTTACGTTTCTTAAATTCAGAAATAGAATCAAAACAGTTAATGTTAGAATTTTTAAATTTTTGTGAGATTAACTCTTCGAGTCCTCTAAGGAAAATAGTATGATCGTCTATGACAGCAAAAAAAATTGGCTTTTTCATACAAAAAAATAAACTTTCTCATAAGTTAAAAAATAATCTACTTATTTAAAAGTTAAACCAATATTATATAAACTTATGTATTTATGATAATTAAACCTTATTGGAATAAATATTCACTATAATTTTATTTTCTCCTTTCCATCTATCAATAGAATATGACAGCAATCTTTACCAATTATCATTTTATGCTTAACTACTTTGGATCCATTTCTAATGCCAATAAAAGTAACCTCCATTCCCTCAAATGATACACTATCCATTTCGCCATCAGTAGCTACAGGATAAAAACCCTCCTCCAGCTGGGTTAATTCTTCATCTATGGTGACATTAAAGTCTTTAAATTCAGTGTAATAACTATCTAATTGAACAGGATTACCATCTTTATCCTGTATTTGTAATTTTATGACCCTAAATTCCATAGTGCATATTACATCAGGATCACAAGGATTATCCTTATTCGATTTATTTTGATCTTGACAAGTAGCTGCCAATGAAAAAAAGCAAAAGATAATTAATAAATTTTTCATACGTCTTCTATTACAATTTTGTCATCCCCTTCGATTAATATAACATGACAGCAATCATGTCCAATCACCATTTGATGCTCAACCAAATTTTTTCCATCTTTCTCTCCTACAAAAATTAAAGTGGTACCCTCCCTATCTATTTCGTCCATTTCAGCATCAGTAAGGACAGGATAAACTCCCTGACCTTCTTGAATTTCATTTAAAGTAAATTCAAACTTTTTTCTAGAATCTAAGAAAGTGTAGAAGTCATCTAAAATCACAGGTTCCCCTTCTAAATCAACTATTTCCAATGTAATACTCCTAAACTCCTCTGTACATATTTTTGAAACTGAATCACAATCATCAGAAGATAGGTTTTCTTCTTCACAAGAAAATAATGAAATTGAGAAAGCAATTAAAAAATATAAACCCCTGAATTTCATAGCATTTGCTTTAATTCTTAACGATGTCTTCCTTCCAATATTTTGACTACATCTTGTAGCTTATATCCTTTTGCCTGCAATAAAATCAAATAGTGAAATAATAAATCAGCGGATTCATTCAGAAACAATTCCTCATCATTATCCTTGGCTTCAATTACTACTTCTACAGCTTCCTCCCCCACTTTTTGAGCAATTTTGTTTATCCCTTTGTCAAATAAACTCTTCACATAGGATTTTTCACTATTTCCATTTTTACGGTCCTCAATTATGGACTCTAATTGATTAATAAAGCCAATACTTTCATTTTTCTCATTCCAACAAGTATCTGCACCTGTGTGGCAAGTAGGACCATCAGGTTTAGCTTTAATTAAAAAAGTATCCTGGTCACAATCCAATGCAATATCCACCAAATGAAGAAAATTGGACGATGATTCTCCTTTAGTCCACAATCTTTGTTTGGAACGACTGTAAAAAGTTACTTTTCCTGTTGATTTTGTTTTTTCCATTGCTTCTTCATTCATGTAGCCCAACATGAGCACTTTGCCTGTTACGGAATCTTGAATGACTGCTGGAAGCAAACCATTTTCACCTTTTGAAAAATCAGGTTTTTGCATAATTCTTATATTATTAAATAGCGTCTATTGGCAATTTATCAAGAAAATTTTGTCCCGATAGCTATCAGGATTGATATTCAGTACCAAATAATAAATATTTGTGATATCAAAAATTAGATTCTTGTAGGTATATTTTTATTCTTCAAATAAGTTTTTAATTCTGGAATTCCAATTTCCTTAAAATGGAAAATACTTGCCGCCAAAGCCGCATCAGACTTCCCATTTGTAAAGGTATTATAAAAATGTTGCATATCCCCTGCCCCACCAGAAGCAATAACCGGAACATTTACCAAAGTGGAAATATTGGCCAATAGCTCATCAGCGAAACCTGCTTTGGTGCCATCATGATCCATGGAGGTCAAAAGAATTTCACCAGCTCCCAACTCAACAGCTTTTTTGATCCATGTTTCCGTTTCCAGTTCCGTAGGTTTTGAGCCACCATGTGTGTGGACAATATTTTTATTTCCCACTTTCCTTGAATCTACGGCCACCACTATACACTGAGAACCAAATTCATCTGCCATCTCTTTGATAATTTGTGGATTACGAACGGCCGCAGAATTTATGGACACTTTATCTGCTCCTGCTGCCAATAGCACAGAAACATCTTCTACAGTGCTAATTCCACCGCCCACTGTAAATGGAATATTGATAGCTTCTGCAACTTTTTCAACCAGTTCAATCAGTGTTTTACGTTTTTCATTGGTTGCTGTAATATCTAGAAAAACCAATTCATCGGCACCTTCTGCTGCATAAATCTTAGCTAATTCAACAGGGTCACCAGCATCGCGAAGCTCTACAAAATTCACTCCTTTTACTGTACGCCCATCTTTAATATCTAGACATGGGATTATTCTTTTCGTTAACATATCTATTGAAACTGCTTTAAATCTTTTAGGTTTATTCTTTTCTCATAGATCGCCTTCCCCACAATTGCCCCGTAAATGTCCATCCCTTCTAATATTTGTAAATCTTCCAACTTACTTACTCCCCCACTTGCAATTAAATTTATAGAAGGAAATCTATCCAAGATATTTTGGTATAACTCATTAGAAGTACCTTCTAATGCACCATCTTTTGAAACATCCGTACAAATCACATATCGCAAACCTTTGGCTAAATAATGATCGAGAAAATCATAGATATGTTTTTCGGAGCTTTCCTGCCAACCATGAATGGCTATTTGCTCACCTTTTACATCTGCACCCAATATGATCTTTTCACCTCCAAATTCTTCAATCCACTCGGTAAACAATGCTTCATTTTTAACGGCTATACTTCCACCCGTGATTTGATTGGCACCAGCATCAAATACGGCTTTCAAATCTTCAGTACTTTGAACTCCTCCACCAAAATCAATAGTTAAATTGGTATTTTCAGCAATAGACTTAAGCACATCCAAATTCACTACCTTTTTTGCTTTTGCCCCATCCAAATCCACCAAATGTAATCTTTGAATGCCGGCCGCTTCAAATTCTTGCGCAACTTCTAAAGGATTGTCATTATATTCTGTTTTTTGATTGTAGTCGCCCTTGGTAAGTCGGACGCATTTTCCATCTATAATATCAATGGCTGGTATTATATGCATAATCTTATAATTCGAATAAAAAGTTCTTTAAAAATTGTTCCCCGGCAGTTGCACTTTTCTCCGGGTGTGGCTGAATAGCATAGAAATTGTCTTTTTTCAACACATTGCTAAATGCTACCATATAATCTGTTTGAGAAATAGTTTGTTTACAAATTTCTGCATAATAAGAATGGACGAAATAGAAATAGGCTGGGGATTTTATGTCTTTAAATATAATATCCTCGGATAAACTCCCGACATTCCAACCCATATGGGGTACCTTCAAATCGTTGGTAAATTTCTTTACTTTAGCATCAAATATTCCCAAGCATTCAGTATCCCCTTCTTCTGAATGGCTACATAAGAGTTGTAATCCCAGACAGATGCCAAGAAATGGCTTCTCAATAGATTTAATTACTTGATCTAAGTCTCTTTCCTTTAAATATCTCATAGCAGATTTGGCTTCTCCCTGTCCGGGGAATATCACTCTATCTGCATTTAATATCTCATCAGGATTATCCGTTAAGTTTCCTTCTAAGCCCAATCTTTTTAATGCCAACATTACTGATTTAATATTGCCGGCATTATATTTTATTACTGCTATTTTCATTAATATTAATTCATATACTTAAACCAGGTCAAAATACCCTCTAATCTTTTCAATTCAATTAGATTCCGCAGGTGGCTACTATAAGATAATTGCAGTATTTATTTTGAATACTCCAAAGAATCTTGATTGAATTCGCAAGTTAATAATTGTATTAATAACCTCCGCTAATATTATGTATAAGCTTAAAATTAATTCTTGAACGGGGGAAAATAACAATTTTAATACATTTACGTTAATTGTATATACATATATTTAAAGTTATAAATTATCAAGCTATGGCCAATAAATGGAGTATTGATCCAATTCACAGCGAGGTATTATTTCGAATTAAATATCTAGTGATATCATCCGTTACTGGCCAATTCACCAGATTTGATGGTGAAATATCATCTGAAACTGAGGATTTCAATGGAGCGACAGCAAATTTCCAGATAGAGGCTGCAAGTGTAAGTACAAAAGTGGAAGATAGAGATAATCATTTAAGGTCACCGGAATTTTTTGATGCTGAAAAATTTCCTTTTATCAAATTTACCAATGGTAAATTAACGCGAAATGGAGGCGAATATAAACTTTCGGGTGATTTAAGCATTAGAGATACTACCAATAACATCACCCTAGATGTTGATTTTGGTGGCTCTATTGTCGATGGTTATGGGCAGAAAAAAGCAGGATTTAAAATTTCCGGAAAAATCAACAGAAAAGAATTTGGTTTGACCTATGACGCAGTTACTGAGGCTGGCGGTGTTGTTGTAGGAGATGAAGTTAGATTAATATTAAATATACAGGTAGTGAAGCAAAAAAATATTTAAAGGGCTATCAAAAATCCTTTATTTTTACCTTCTCTTGTTTCCAAAATTAAATAAACCGCCTCTTCCTCTGTTTGGTCTGATATTATAATGCTTTCCGCCAACTCCAAAAATTCTATTTAACATATCACCTTGGATGTAAAATTCAGCTCTTACATTAAAAATCAAATAATAATCATCACTTTCTGGATTACCTCTTATTTCTCCTTGTCCTGTAGGATCTGACAAAGCCAGAGCAGTAACATCTTCAGGATTGTTTAAATCAAATAAATTTTTGTCAGGATAGCCTCTTCCCTTGTCACCACCTACACCGCTAACGTCATCCAAATAGTCTGTAAAAGTTATACGGTTACTTACCTGAGCGGTAACATCTATAAATTCCGTTACTTTCACTCTTACTCCCACACCTACTGGAATCACCATGGCAAACCGACCATAAGTATTAGGTCTTTCAGTTTGGTATTTTCTAAGGGAGACCATCTCTCCTGCTCTCGGAACATCCATTATCGCTTCCCCTGCCTCGTCTCTTAAAATATCAGGCACTTCCGCTCTAGGATCAAAAAATAAAACCCCAACACCGGCTACTAAATAGGGATTTATCAATTTCCTTTGAGTAAAACGATTAGCAGTAGGAAAAAGTGAAACAGAAGCTTTGGCACTTAATTCCAAATTATTGGAAACAAAAGACAAGCCCCTAGATCTGGTATTCAATTCAGGATCAATTTCTTGATCATCTCCAGAAAGCTGAAAAGCCATTAAATTAACTCCTGCTTGTACTCTATTAGTAAATCTGTATTGCAAGCCTCCCACTATATTGAGTCGAGTATCGAAATAGGAACCAGGATTAGTAAGATCACCCAAAGACCTTGCATACCCAAATCCACCCGTGGCCATCCAACGTCTGTTTATCCGATTGGAATAAAAGCTTTGTGCAAATATTTCTGCACCGCAGAAAAATAATATCGATATGAGTAGGACTTTTTTCATAAAAAACTTAACAATAACAAATATAAAGAAATTTTTAGAAAATCTCATATATGTAAATAATTGTAAGCAAAACAAAAATTACATAAATCAATTCCAAATTATGCCAATAATAAATACAATTCAGCCTAATTTTTTGTTTTTTTGGGTATGTTAAAACTAGCAGCTATTGATATTGGCTCAAATGCCATAAGAATTCAATTAACAAGGGTAACTTTATATCAGGGTAAAATCACTTTTAAAAGGCTTGAATATGTTCGTTTTCCTTTACGATTGGGGCAAGATGTATTTACTACAGGCAGAATAAGCGAACATTCTAAGGTTAAATTTTTAAAATTAATGCATGCCTTTAAAATTTTAATTGACCTTTATGAGGTGGATGATTATATGGGTTGCGCCACCTCGGCAATTAGAGAAGCAGAAAACGGGAAATATTTAATTGACCAAGTAAAAGCAGAATTGGATCTGGAAATAGAAATAATCGATGGTGATAAGGAAGCTGATATGATCAATAAAGCCATATTTCCATATATGGACGAAAAAGCTTACCTACATATTGATGTTGGAGGAGGTAGTACCGAATTCAATTTCTATCAAAACAATGAGAAACTATTGTCAAAATCATTTCAAATTGGATCTGTCAGGCACCTAGAAACAGATAGCTCCCACCATATGTGGGACGAAATGAAAAATTGGATAGAACAAAAAGTGATAAAGAAATCAGTGAAAATTCACGCTATTGGAACAGGCGGAAACATCAATAAAGTACAAGATTTAGTAAATAAAAAGGCTGGAAAACCCATAAGTTTAAAAAAAGTACAGGAAACACAGGCCTATATCAAAAGTTTCGATATGGATGAAAGAATCAACAAATTACAATTGAATCCAGACAGGGCAGATGTAATCATTCCTGCATTGGACATTTATATTAATGCCATGAGCTGGGCTAAGTCAGCCAGTATAATTGTACCTGATAGTGGTTTAAAGGACGGGATTATGCAGGTGCTGTATGAAAGGAACCAGGAGAAATTAAAATAGCTTATTTTGCCGCAACAGCCTCAACTTCCACCAAAAGTTCAGGCCTTGCTAATTTATAAACCCCAATTGTAGAACGAGCAACTTTATTGGGATTTTCTTCATTATTAAAGTATTCTCCATAGGCTTTAAACCAAGCATCCCAATCAATTTTCCCGCTTTCATCCGGAGCTAAATATACTCTAAGAAAAAAGACATCCTGCATGTCATAACCCTCTGTTTTTAAGGTCTCTTTAATTCGTTTTAGCGTCCCTACACTTTGTTCGTAAGTATTACCATATTTCGAATAGTCCCCTGCTGGAGCATCCGGATTCAGCACTTCGCTTACCAAACCAGATGTATAAAAAATATCCTTATCTGCTGGAATAAAAACGCCCTTTAAAATACTAGCTTCAGGTCTGTCTATTCTCTTGATTTCCTTGTCTTGCCCTTTTTCAGAATCTGCTTGACATGAAAGCAAAAACAAAACTGCAAATACTATACATATACTACTTTTCATCTGCTGATTTAATTAAAGTGAAACGTTTAATTATAGAAAATTGAAGAATAAACAAATTATCATTATTCTCCGGGTTGCCAAAATTGGAAATATTATCCAAATAATCAGTTTGAGGATTCAACCAACCTGTTCTAAATTGAAAACCAAAGTCATTGGAAAGAAAATAATAAGCATTCAAAGTAGTGGGCAATAAAACCGTGAAATTTGAATAATCCTCGCCTTGATCCCTACTGTTTAATTGATTAGCTAAATTATTGCCTTCACGGTCATAAACCAAGAATCTTAAGAAACCAAAACCTTGAGATAAATATACAGAGTAATTGGGCTTTTTTATTAAATGAAAACTAGGCTCTACATGTAGCGATTGGTAATTAGACTTGGCAAAATCATTAATTTGAAACTCGCTCTGATCAAAAAACCGAACATCCCGATTTTCGGATTGTACTTCGCCCACATTTAACCTAAACCCAATATTTAACCAGCGATTGGGGGTAAATTGCATAAATGCCGAAAATTGAACACCTGGTTTTTTGTAGGTAGGTTCTAAATCAGTTCTTGGAATACTGGCTCCAAAACTAATTCCAGCAAATTTGGTATGGACAGAATCTTCTTGCCCATAAACACAAAAAGCAAGCAGGAAACATATTAATGTAAATATTCCGGCTTGCTTTCCCATAAGAATTAAATTTTTACTTAGTACTTTTCAGCTTGGTAAAATCGTAATCATCCAAAAACTTGGTGGTAAAATTACCTGATTTGAAAATCTCATTATCCATCATTTCAATGTGAAATGGAATGGTTGTTTTCACACCTTCTATTACAAATTCACTTAAGGCTCTTTTCATTCTGACCATCACTTCCTCCCTTGTTTGACCAGAGACTATCAATTTTGCAATCATGGAATCATAGAAAGGAGGAATCGTATAGCCTGCATATACATGACTATCAACTCTAACTCCATGGCCTCCAGGCAAATGAAGATTAGTAATTTTTCCAGGGCTAGGCCTGAAACCATTGGCAGGATCTTCTGCATTAATTCGACACTCCATTGCACAAAGATGAGGGAAGTAATTTTGACCAGATATTGTTATTCCGGCCGCAACTTTAATTTGTTCTTTTATTAAATCAAAATCAGTAACTTCCTCAGTAATAGGGTGCTCCACTTGAATACGCGTATTCATTTCCATGAAATAGAAATTATTATGCTTATCCAAAAGGAATTCAATCGTTCCGGCTCCTTCATAACCTACTGCTTCAGCACCTGCAATAGCAGCTTTCCCCATTGCATCACGCAATTCATCAGTCATAACAGGACATGGCGTTTCCTCTATCAGCTTCTGATGTCTTCTTTGAATAGAACAGTCCCTTTCTGAAAGGTGGCATGCCTTACCATTTTTATCACCTACAATCTGAATTTCAACGTGGCGTGGTTCTTCTACAAATTTTTCTAAATAAAGCCCTTCATTTCCAAAAGATGCGCCTGCCTCTTGTTTAGCATCATCCCAAGCTTTCTTAAATCCTGTCTCATCATTCACAATACGCATCCCTTTTCCACCACCACCGGCTGTGGCTTTCAGAATAACAGGATAACCCATATCCTTGGCAATTTTCATCCCTTCCTCAATAGATTCCAAAATGCCCTCGGAACCAGGAATGGTAGGAACCCCTGCCGCTTTCATAGTAGCTTTGGCAGTAGCCTTATCGCCCATTTTGCTGATCATTTCGGGATCAGCACCAATGAATTTGATGCCATATTCACCACATACTTTTGAAAATTCGGCATTCTCGGATAAAAATCCATAACCAGGATGTATAGCATCTGCATTAGTGATTTCTGCAGCTGAGATAATATTAGGGATATTCAAATAAGAATCTTTACTGGCAGCTGGCCCAATGCAAACTGCTTCATCAGCAAAACGCACATGCAAACTGTCTTTATCAGCAGTTGAATAAACTGCCACAGTATTGATACCCATTTCTTTGCAAGTTCTTATAATACGCAAAGCTATTTCACCTCTATTGGCAATTAATATCTTTTTAAACACGGTTTCTATATTTTAATGAAACGGTCATTGACCGACTTATTACAAGCTCGAAAAGAGCAATGACTAAACTTTATAATCACAAGGATTTAATAAAATTAATCATATGAAAAATTAAGAACAACTTCTTATCAAATTGATTGATTAAGAAGGATCTACCAAGAATAATGGCTGATCGTATTCAACTGGTGTGGCGTTGTCCACTAATATTTTCACAATTTTACCTGAAACATCAGATTCAATTTCATTGAATAATTTCATTGCCTCCACTATACAAACGGTATCTCCAACCTTAACTGAATCCCCTACATTTACGAAAGCAGGATTATCTGGGCTAGGAGTTCTGTAGAAAGTACCAATCATAGGGGATTTGATGGCCACATATTTATCATCATCAGAAGCAGGTGCACTGTCGCCACCACCAGAACTAGGAGCTGGTGCAGCAGATGGCGCAGGAGCCGGTGCTGGTGCTGCAGCAGGCTGAGGTGCTGGTGCTGCGGCCTGAACCACTTTAGCTTCAGTATTCTTTTTTACTTTAATTTTAAATTCCTCAGTTTCTATATTTACTTCATCCAATCCGGATTTAGAAATAAAATCAATTAGGTCTTGAATCTCTTTCGCTTTCATAGCTTTTGGTTTAGTTAAAAATCAAAAATTCTTATTAATTACAATTATTTACTTTTTCACCCTTTCCGCATAAGAACGGGTTCTTGTATCCACCTTTATCAATTCATCTTGATCGATGAATAATGGCACTTTAATTTCCGCTCCCGTTTCCACTGTTGCAGGCTTTGTAGCGTTTGTAGCCGTATCGCCTTTAATTCCGGGCTCGGTATAAGTCACTTTCATTTCCACAAAAGGAGGAAGTTCGCAACTTAAAGGTTTTTCTGTTTCTGCATGAATCAAAATATCCACCTCTTGGCCTTCCTTATATAAATCAGCATTGTCTATGACTTCCTCTGGAATCGAAATCTGTTCAAAAGTTTCTGTATCCATGAAATGCATGCCAATGTCATCTTTGTACAAAAATTGATGTGGACGTCTTTCTATCCTTGCAGTAGTGACCTTATGGCCTGCAGTAAAAGTATTGTCCAAAACCTTACCTGTTGTAAGGCTTTTTAACTTAGTTCTTACAAAAGCAGGGCCTTTACCTGGCTTCACATGTTGAAATTCAACGATTGTGAACAAATCATGGTTATATTCTATGCAAAGACCATTTTTAAAATCAGAAGTATCTGCCATATATTAAAGTTTAATTTAATGAAATAATTTAAGAATCGTAAGCCCACTTGATGTAAACGGAGCCCCAAGTAAATCCTCCACCAAAAGCAGCTAATATTATGTTATCGCCTTTTTTCATCTGTTTTTCGTATTCCCATAAACATAATGGAATAGTTCCGCTTGTAGTATTCCCAAATTTATGGATATTTAACATGACCTTATCGGAACTTACTCCCATTCGGTTTGCAGTAGCATCAATAATTCTTTTATTAGCTTGATGAGGTACCAACCAGGCCACATCATCAGATGTCAAGTTATTTTTGGCCATGATATCGGCCGCAACTTCTGCCATATTGGTAACGGCAAATTTAAAGACTTGACTACCTTCCTGGTAAACATAATGCTCTTTTGCAATTAAAGTTTCCGGGGAAGCTGGTTTTCTGCTACCTCCTGCTTTCATGTGCAAGAATTGTTCACCTGAACCATCAGTGTGCAGAATAGAATCTTTAATGCCATAGCCATCAGTATCAGGTTCAAGTAGAACTGCTCCTCCACCGTCTCCGAAAATGATGCAAGTTTGTCTATCTTCATAATCGATAATTGAAGACATTTTATCGGCTCCGACAACCACAACTTTTTTGTATTTTCCAGTTTCTATAAATTGGGATGCGGTCGATAAAGCAAAAATGAAACCTGAACAAGCTGCTTGTAAATCGTAACTAAATGCGTTTACGGCTCCAACATTATTGCTAATTACATTAGCCGTTGCAGGAAAAAGCATATCAGGAGTAGTAGTGGCACAAATTAAAAGATCTATATCTTCGGCTTTATTGCCTGTTTTTTCTAATAAGCCTTTAACAGCTTGAGTTCCAATAACAGAAGTGCCTTGATTTTCACCTTTAAGGATTCTTCTTTCTTTTATTCCGGTGCGGGAAGTGATCCACTCATCATTAGTTTCCACCATGGTTTCCAACTCTTTGTTGGTTAACACATAATCAGGCACCCACCCATGAACCCCGGTAATAGCTGCAGTTATTTTAGTCATGTTTTGATTGTAGTTTCTATGGCTATTGAGTCGCTAATATATATAATATTGGTTTGAAGCCCGACAATTTTTAAAGAAATGCATAGACCTCAGAACAATCAAGCAACACCTATTTTAGAATAATTAAATTTAAACATGATAGAATGCCAAAAATAAATATTCCTCAAAAAATATAGTCAATAAAAAAAGCTTTGCCGCTAAGCAAAGCTTTAAGTTTATAAATTGACTTTATTAAGCCAATACTTCTTTTTCCATTACTACATTTCCTTTGTAGTAAAGTTTACCTTCATGCCAGAAAGCTCTGTGTGGCAAATGCGCCTCGCCTGTAGTAGGACAAATCGCCAATAATTTTGCCGTTCCTTTTTTGTGAGTCCTTCTTTTATCTCTTCTAGTTTTAGATATTTTTCTCTTAGGATGCGCCATTTTATTCTAATTTTAATTCTTATTTCTTTTTATTCAAATTTTTTAATGCTTCCCACCTTGGGTCAATTTTCTCTTCCTCTTCCTCTATATCCTCCTCAGCATCATCTATGTAAACATATTCATTATGCTCTTCATCTTCCTCAATTTCATCAGGATGCAATTTCTTTAGAGGTATTTGCAAAGCAATAGTCTCATAAATGAAATGCCCCACATTAATCACTTGCGTGTTTTTTGTGATCACCATTACATCTTCTTCCAATTCTTGCTCCTCCTCACCATATTTATACAACAACTTTTTGTCGATATCTATGGGATATTGAAATGGTTCTAAGCTTCTATCGCTAATTAAGTCAACGAAACCAGAGAAATCGAAATTCAACTCTATGATATTTTCTCTCTTATCTAGTAGAAGTTGTATTTTTACCTCCCCACTTTTCACCAATTCACCTTCAAAATTGCTGAAAAAGTCTGAATTAACTGTGAATTCATATTCATGTTGCTTGATTCCAAGCTTATAAACCTGAATGTCGAAATCCTTCAACTTTTCCATCCCATCTAAATTCTAAATTAAGAGCGCAAAGATAAAAATATTATTTGATATTACTAAACAGCTTTAAGAATATTCTCTTCTATTCTTTATAATATCGATTGCCAAGAACAAGGCTTGTCGCATAGAAGTTTCATCTGCCAAACCTTTTCCTGTTAAATCATAAGCTGTTCCATGGTCTGGGGAGGTTCTTACAAAAGGAAGTCCTGCTGTAAAATTAACGCCATTAGAAAATGCCAACGTTTTAAAAGGAATTAATCCCTGGTCATGATACATCGCTAAAACAGCATCAAAATTTTTATATTGATGGTTACCAAAAAATCCATCTGCAGGAAAAGGACCAAAAACTAATTTGCCTTTTTCTTTTCTCTTCTCAATTAATGGTCTAATAAAATCCTCTTCTTCATTTCCAATTACTCCGCCATCACCAGCATGAGGATTTAAGCCCAAAACTGCTATTCTCGGTTTTTTAATACCGAAATCCTTCTTCAAAGACTTCTCTAAAATATCCAGCTTACTGTCAATTTTTTCAGCTGTAACTTTTTCACCTACTTGATTTATAGGAATATGACCTGTCACGACTCCTACTCTCAAATCGCCATCTACCAAAAGCATCAGGCTATCCTTTACTCCTGCCACTTGTGCAAGATATTCTGTATGGCCGGCAAATTTAAAATCTTCTGATTGAATATTATTTTTATTGACGGGAGCTGTAACTACTGCATCTACTCTGCCTTCCATAGCATCTTCAACTGCCTTTTTGATGCTTATAAAGGCATATTTCCCGGCTTCTTCGGAAGACTGCCCCATAGTGATATTCACCGTTTCTTCCCATAAATTCAAAACATTAAGCTTTTTATCGCTTAATTCCTCTAGTTTTTTCAACTGAAAGTAATTGAAATCCCGAATATTTAAGGCTTTTCTATAATAGGAAAGTATTTTTCCAGAACCGTAAACCACAGGCGTCATCATTTTAATGATTCTGTTATCCTCCAAAGCTTTGATAATCACCTCAGGGGAAATGCTGTTTACGTCTCCAATTGTAATGGCTATAGTTGGTTTATTGATTTCTTCCATATCTTAAATACGAGCTTGAAGCTGAATTGTAAAATAATTATGATTAAATTCTGTGCAATTTAGTTTTTTTTTATCTGCTTTGAAAAATGAAGGGAGTTAGAGCAAAAAAACATTTAGGTCAGCATTTTTTAAAGGATACCAATATTGCCAAAAAAATAGTGGATAGCCTAAGCGGGCACAAAAAATATCATAAACTATTGGAAATTGGGCCTGGCACTGGCGTGCTAAGTGATTTTTTAATTGAAAAAGCTGATTATG
Source organism: Marivirga sp. (assembly GCF_051117495.1). NCBI lineage: Bacteria > Pseudomonadati > Bacteroidota > Cytophagia > Cytophagales > Marivirgaceae > Marivirga > Marivirga sp. The sequence continues at coordinate 107,157 of NZ_JBNPEF010000013.1, forward strand.
ACTTACTTTTCATGGATGTTGACCAAGAGTCAATTGATTATTTACAAAATAAATATCCAGCACAGAAAGATAAAATTATAAAAGAAGATTTTTTAAGGATTGACCTAGGCCGATATTATCAAGAGCCATTTGGCATCATCGGAAACTTTCCGTACAATATTTCCTCTCAAATATTCTTCAAGGTTTTGGAATATAGAAACCAAATCCCTGAAGTAGTAGGGATGATTCAAAAGGAAGTAGCAGAAAGAATAGCTTCAAAGGAAGGGAATAAAACTTATGGAATATTAAGTGTATTACTGCAGGCGTTTTATGAGGTTGAATATTTATTCTCTGTTCCGCCCAACGTTTTTAACCCACCACCCAAGGTTACTTCGGCAGTATTAAGGCTTCGCAGGAATGAAACCAAAACTTTAGCCTGTGATGAGAAGTTGTTTTTCAGAGTGGTAAAGCAAGGCTTTAATAACCGAAGGAAAACTTTGCGCAATGCTTTAAAAACTTTCGACTTATCAACTGAAATAAAGTCATTAGATTTGTTGGATAAACGAGCCGAGCAACTGACCGTTAATGATTTTGTAGAATTGACTAACCATATTGCCAATGGAGAATCTTGAGGAAAAAGAGCATATCGACCAATTTGAACTTTCAAAAGAATATTTGGAGAAATTGCAGCTTGCTATTAATGAGCGGGATAAGAATTTCATCAAAAACTCCTTAGAAGGCATCAATCCTGCCGATATCTCCACTATATTATTAGAGTTCGATACGGAGGAATCTCGATATATTTTAGATGTTTTAGAGAATGAAGTCAGTGCCGAAGTCATCAATGACTTGGATGAAGATGACCGTTCCAAATATCTGAAAGGATTTGATTCTGTCGAGATAGCCGCCATGCTGAATGAATTGGATTCAGATGATGCGGTGGATATAATTAATGAACTTCCTCTAAAAGACCGAGAAGAAGTTATTGCTTCCTTGGAAAATAAGGAAAAAGCTAAAAATATATTAGACCTTTTACGCTACGAAGAAGATGTAGCAGGAGGTTTGATGGCAAAAGAGCTCATCAAAGCCAATGTCAATTGGTCAATTAATCAGTGTATTGAGGAAATAAGGAGGCAAGCAGAAAATGTTGAAAAAATCTACTCAGTTTATGTGGTAGATAACCAAAATGTATTATTAGGAAGGGTCTCATTGAAAAGATTAATTTTGGCGGATGCTCATCTTAAAGTAAAGGATTTATACGATGATGATGTGATTTCTGTGGAGACCTATATGGATGAGGTGGATGTAGCGGAAGTTATGAGAAAATATGATTTGGATGCTGTACCTGTGGTAAATGTTCAGGGGAAATTAATGGGGCGCATCACCATTGATGATATTGTGGATGTAATTACCGAACTGGCAGAGGAAGAAAGACAAATGATGGCGGGTATATCTGAGGATGTTGAGGAAGATGATAGTGTTTGGATGTTGACCAGAGCCCGTTTGCCTTGGCTCATAATAGGCATGTTTGGAGGTCTTCTGGGTGCCCAATTTATAGGTGTATTTGAGGAAGATATTTTAATCGTTCCGGCCATGGCATTTTTCATTCCGTTGATTACCGCAACAGGTGGAAATGTGGGTATTCAATCATCTTCTATTGTATTACAAAGTTTAGCAAGCAAATCAGTTTTTGATGATTCTTTTCTAAAGAGAATTGCTAAAGTATTGGCAGTTGCCATTTTGAACGGAATTGTAATTGCAGGAATAGTGATGGGTATGAACCTTATTTTAGGACAAGAAATAAAACTGGCAATAGTAGTTTCTATTGCCTTATTCACTGTGGTTTTATTGGCTTCTTTTATGGGAACCGTAACGCCATTGGTGCTAGATAAATTAGGTATTAATCCTGCTTTGGCAGCCGGACCATTTATCACTACCGCTAATGATTTACTTGGCTTACTTGTTTATTTTACTGTAGCTCATTTCCTTATCTAAAAAAATGAAAGTACTTATCATAGATGAAATGCATGAGAGCATAGTGCCTTTATTGAGCGAACTCAACTTAGAGGTGGACTATATGCCCAAAATAAAACGACATGAAATTATTTCAATCATCAAAAATTATGAGGGACTGATAGTAAGAAGTAAAACCCCTATTGACGAAGCCTTATTAAAACATGCGACTCATCTAAAATTTGTTGCAAGAGCAGGTGCAGGAGTGGATAATGTGGAAGTAGAAGAACTGGAAAGAAGAAACATCCAGCTTATTAATGCTCCTGAAGGCAATAGAGATGCTTTGGCCGAACATGCAATGGGAATGTTGCTTACGCTTTTCAATAAAATCAATACCGCTGATCTAGAAATAAGAAATGGGAAATGGGATAGAGAAGGGAACAGGGGAATTGAATTGATGGGCAAAACGATAGGCTTATTAGGATTTGGGAATATGGGAGCGGCTTTTGCTAAAAGATTAAGTAGTTTTGATTGTAAAATCATAGCATATGATGCGCAAAAGACTGGTTTTTCCAATGAATATGTAGAGGAAGTCAGCTTAGATATATTGAAAGAGCAGACTCAAATTTTGAGTTTACATATCCCTATGAATGCTCAAAACAAGGGGTTAATTAATAATGATTTCCTTTCAAAATTTAAAAAACTAGATTACATCATTAATACCTCAAGAGGAGAAGTTTTGATATTGAAAGATTTATTAAAGCTTTTAACTGAAGATAAAATAAAAGGTGCTGCCCTAGACGTATTGGAAAACGAAAAAATAAAATCCTTAAACCCTGAAGAACTATTTGTTTTTCAAGAACTTACAAAACTAAAACAAGTAATTCTCACTCCTCATATAGCAGGTTGGTCTTTTGAATCTTATGAAAAAATCAATAAAGTTCTCTACCAAAAAATTAAAACATTGGTTAGAAATATTGATAATTTATAAGTTAGAATATAAAAAAATCATAAAATAAATATAAATTAGAAACTGATTTCAATTTAAGAATTCAACATAATGGGGAAAAAAGAATTAAAAGAAATTATAGAAGAAAGAGTTAAGGAAATAACAAAGAAACCTCTTCTAACTTCCGTTATAGTTCTTGTATTTCTTACTATTTTGGTTTTAGGACTAAGTTTGCCCTACTATTTAGATAATTTTCGTGATTTCTTCAAAGAAGTTCTTGCAGAAGCACATGGGATGCTTTTCGATATTGCTGTGATTGGTATTCTTATTTATTGGCTAAGAGAAAATGGTGAAAAACAGCTGAGAATTAAAATGTACAAAGATGAAATTGATGATTTTCGTCAATGGGAATCAGAAGAAGCTGCATTCAGAACTGTAGGTAATATCAAAAGATTAAACAGACATAAAATCACCGAAATTAACTTGGTGAATTGCCATTTGACAAAAACCAATATGAGCCATGTTGATCTAACAGGTTCAAATTTAAATTCTTCGAATTTTAGCCATGCTAATGCCATAGAATGCAATTTTACGGGAACTAGAGCAAATCAAACAAATTTTGAAAATGCTAAAATGAACCAAGCCAATTTTGAAGGTGCCTTTGCCAGTGGGGCTAACTTTAAAGATACTTTTTTAATTAAAGCTAATTTCAAGAATGCATTCCTTATTAAATCTGATTTTACTAATGCTTATTTAATGGAAGCTGACTTAAGTAACTGCCATCTTACTGGTGCTTTATTTGATGAAGCAAGTCTTTACAAAGCCAACCTTAAAGGAGCTGAAGGTATCACTGCAGATCAACTAAAAAATGTAAAAACACTCTATTTGGCTGAACTTGATGATGATATCAAAAGTGAAATACAAGAAAAGTATCCTGAACTTTTAGGTAAATAGAACGTTAGTCCTCAATCTTGTTTTCAATATTAAATTACATTATCTTTGTTTTAACATTTAGAAACAAGATAGACGGCTCATGCAAAACTGTGCCGTTTTTTATTTTATAGAAATTTCAATTTTTAATAGCGATGAGTAAAGTATCATACTACACAGAAGAGGGTTTAAGAAAAATGAAGGAAGAGCTCCATCATTTAAAAACCGTGGAAAGACCGAAAGCGTCAGCCGATATTGCTGAAGCAAGAGATAAAGGAGACTTAAGCGAGAACGCAGAATATGATGCTGCAAAAGAGGCTCAAGGTTTACTTGAAATGAAAATAAATAAACTGGAAACCGTTGTGGCCAATGCTAGGGTGATTAAAGAATCTGACGTGGACACTTCCAAAGTCGGGTTACTGACCAAGGCAAAAATCAAAAACAAGAAAAATGGAATGGAAGTGACTTACACTATGGTTTCAGAAGAGGAGGCAAATTTGAAGGAAGGTAAAATTTCGATAAAATCACCAATTGGGCTCGGGATCATGGGCAAAAAAGTAGGTGATATTGCGGAAGTTGACGCTCCTGCAGGTAAAATGGAATTTGAAATTTTAGATATTAGTTTATAAATTTATTCTGAGCCGAGTAATTTATTCGGCTCATTTAATTTTTGATTTTATGGCAAGCATTTTTACAAAAATCATCAATAGGGAAATACCAGGGCACATAGTGGCTGAAAATGATGATTACATTGCTTTTCTAGACATTAACCCACTGGTTGAAGGCCATGTTTTAGTAGTCCCAAAACAAGAAACCGATTATATCTTTAATCTGGAAGATGATGTATATTCAGGATTACAATTATTTGCCAAAAGAGTAGCCAAAGCAATTGAAAAATCTGTTGATTGTATTAGGATTGGAGTAGCTGTAATAGGTTTAGAAGTGCCTCACGTACATATACATTTAGTTCCACTGAATTCAATGGATGATATCAATTTCAGCAAAGGAAAATTGAATCCGTCTCAGGAAGCCCTAGAAAAAATGGCTCAGAAAATTAAAGCCAATTTGGAATAACAATTCATCAAAGATTACCAATAGGAAGGTTCCTCTGCAACACTATTCGGATATAACGAACAATCGTAACAATAATCTTGTATTGGATCACTTGGTCTAAAAGGTCTGCAACCTGAAATCACGCTACTGGGTGAACCTATATCATAAGGAGAAACTCTTACTCTTTGACTTGAAACAGCAGAGGTCATAAAATATCCTAAAACATTTTCACCCGGATCTGAAATACATTTTATGTTACTATTAATTTGAGCCGGTAAAGCCGAAAAGATTGATCCATCATTGTTGACTTGTTGTTCAATTAGTCTCCAGAAATTATATGCACCAAGATTCATGGATTTTAATTGCACTTGAAAACTATAGTCATCAACAAACCTGAATCCTTTTTCTAGAAAGGTAATTTCAAATCTTTCTTTAAGGGTATTATTGGTGAAGGAATCCTCATAAAGGTTAATATCTAATTTAGATGATTCCGTAATCCAGCAATATTCATGTAAACTATCCTGAGGTGCCGACTTAAATTGAAAAGTGCCTTCCCAATCAATTTTCAAAAAATCCTGATCGGGAGTATCTTTAAAATCACAATAAAATTTTAATCCAGTGATTGGTCTAGATCGCCCGTCAACAAGTTCAAAAACTTCTTCTTTATTAAAATAAACCGATTCTACTTCACCAGTTGGTATTATTTTTTCAAAAGCCGATTCATATACCTTTTCATCTTGCGTACTGATTCTTAATTTGTAAGATTCATTAATTACACCCACAAATTCTGCAGGACAAGATCTGTAAACACCTGGTTTTTCTTCCACAAATAGATATTCCTTGCCATTTGAATCGATAATCTGTACCACGGCATTAGTTTCTTTTTCAGGCTGACCTGATTCGTAGTTTGAAGTTCTGCTTAGTTCCACAGTATATTTCTCCACCTGATCTGTTACTTCAGCATATACAACCAAACTTGTACCATCATTCTTAATTTCAACTTCTAATGGATCAATGCAAGCTGAAAAGAAGGTAAATATGAGTGCAACTATGATTAATTTTTTCAGCATCTTAAAAATTAAAGTTATAAGTTAATGAAGGAAATGGAATACCTAAAATAGCTAATTGATAACCCTGTGGTGGAGCTCCATTTTGATCTCTAAAGAATACAGAAAAAGGATTTTTTCGACCATAAACATTATATAATCCTATAGTCCAACTACTATCAATTTTCTGTCCAGTATTGTCAGGATCCCAGTTTAATGACAAATCAAGTCTATGGTAATCTGGTATCCTGTATTGATTGCGCTTAGAAAATTCAGCTACAGAAACTTTGCCAATATCATATTTACTGATCGGAATACTTACAGGTCTGCCCGTACTATAGGTGAAATTAGCACTTACACTCCATTCCTTATCCATTTTATAAGTAAAAATTGTGGTTAGATCGTGTGGTTTATCAAAGTAAGCAGGATAAATCTCTCCATCGTTTATTTTTTCTTCTTCAAATCTACCTGTAGCTTGAAATAGGGAACGAGAGAAAGTATAACTCAATCTACCAGAAAAATCTCCTTTAGTTTTATTGATAGAAAATTCAGCTCCATATGAATATCCATTTCCATTAACTAATTGAGTTTCTACAAATTCATTTAACAATAGATTAGCCCCTTCTTTGTAGTCAATAGAATTTTGAGTGCTTTTATAATATATTTCTGTTGAAGTTTCAAACAAGCCATTTTCAAAATTTTGAAAGTAACCCAAGGATACTTGATCCCCTATTTGTGGTTTGATATTTGGATTACTCAATTTATAAATATCGGTTGGAACTACCGCTGCATTATTTGCAATCAAATGCATATACTGCCTTGTTCGCTGATAGCCAAATTTTAAAGATTGGGTTTCGGATAACTCATAATTAACAGAAAATCTGGGTTCAATCCCCCCATAAGTGTTGATAATTTCATTCTTTTCATACTGCCTTGTTTCCACTACATTTTGAGGTGACTTAGTATTATTATTTCCATAAGTGTAGGATGTATATTCCCCAATTTTATTGAACAAACTATATCTAGCACCTATTATGAATTTAAAATCTCCATAATTGAAATTATCTTCAACAAAAAACCCCCATTCTCTTCCCCTATCTAACTCAAGTTTTTTGGCTGTAATAATTGACTCTGTTCCGTTTGGCTTTAAATCACCAGGATTCAATTGATATTCATTGAATTCAGCACCCCATTCGATATAATGTTTTGGCAAATCAGCTCCTAAATAAATTTTGGCAGCACGGTTCTCACTACCGATATCTAAAATAAATTTTTGATTACTGAAATTTCCGTTGACTTGTGAAAAATTGTTAGAATAGGTTGCTAAGCTAGTTAAATTAAAAATTTCATTTATTTCATGTTGATATTTTAAGGTTGATGATAAATTACCATAACGATAGGTGGTATCTGGAGAGAAGGCAAACTCATCAGCCCCATGGTATATAGAATAGCTAAGCCTGCTTTTATCTGATATCTTCCAACTTAATTTTGAATTTAAATCATAAAATGAAGCTGAACTATTTTCGATTTGAGGATTATTGACTGCATTAATTATCCAATCTGAATATGTTGTTCTTCCAGACAACATAAAACCTAATTTATCACGAATGATAGGTGTCTGAACTGTTAATCTACTCGAAATGATTCCTGCCCCGCCACTTACTTTGACGGAGTCTATAATAGGATCTTGTGTATCAACAGATAATACTGAAGAAATTCTACCTCCATATCTTGCGGGAATACTACCTTTATACAGGGTTACATTTTCTACCACATCCTGATTGAAAACCGAGAAAAATCCAAATAAATGTGAAGTGAAAAATATGGGCGCTCCATCCAATAGCACCAAATTCTGTCCTACGGAGCCTCCCCTAACATTAATCCCTCCAGAACCTTCACCAATTGAACTGATACCAGGTAATGTAATAACACTTTTAATAACATCGACTTCTCCCATCATAGGTGGGATTTGTTTTATGGCTTTGATTGATAACCTCTCAATACCCATCGAGGCAGATTTTAAGGTAGAGACATCACCCCTCGACCTAACTGTTACCTCGGATAATTGCTGAACATCTGGTTCTAATTGAAAATTTAGATTTAGATTTTTATTAATCTTTAAATCTCTCTTTATGGTTTTCTTACCTACAGCTGATATGGTCAAGGTGTAGAAACCTGGTTCAATATTAAATGAATACTTACCATTTACATCTGCTACAACACCTTCCCGTCCATCATTCCAAGAAACTGATGCTCCTACAATGGCTTCCTTGCTTCTCTTTTCAGTGATGGTTCCAGTTACCCTGACTTTTTGGCTTTGAAAAGCTACAACAAATGAAATATTACATAAAAAAGTAAAAAATAATATAAAAAAGCTTCGCATGTTGATGTTTTCACAAATCAAGTAATAGCTAATTAAATATGCTAATTGATTTTAATTATTTTGATAGTCGGTAATTCCTTATTTTGAATTTAACATGTAATTGAGCTATTAAATAGAGCATCATACTTTTAAAGAACTCAAAATGGCGTTTTCTTCCCAAGAATTCGAAATTAATTTTTGGGTATAACCGATCCCATTATTCGTGAAAGAAAATTCTAATAAAATCATCATATTATGGTTAAAATTTAATTTTTAAGCATAAAAAAACCGTAGTAAATTTCTTTACCACGGTCTAATTTATCTACTTAAAAATTATTCTATCTCAACATCTTCCACATTTCTAAAAACAACTTCGCCATTTTCCATCTCTATCAAAACAGTGCTATCATTACTTATTTCACCACTTAATATCTGTTTTGAAAGCTCATTTAAAATGGTTCTTTGCATCACTCTCTTGAGTGGCCTTGCTCCAAACTGCGGATCATATCCTATTTCCCCTAGATAATCGAGCACATCTTGCGTGGCATCTATTTGAATTCCATTTTCTTTAAGCCTTTTCTGAACTTCTTTCCATTGGATATTGACAATCTGCCTCAAAATCTGCTCATTCAATGGTTCAAACATGATGGTTTCATCTATCCTGTTTAAGAACTCAGGTTTAACAGATTTTTTCAATAATTCAAAAACCTCATTTTTAGTTTCAGTCAAAACCTGTTCTTTCTTCCATTCATCCCCACTATAATTGTCAGGACTCAATCTTTCTTGGATCAAGCTTGAACCAATATTAGTTGTCATGATTATGATAGTATTTTTAAAATTGGCTAACCTACCTTTATTATCAGTCAACCTTCCGTCATCCAAAACTTGTAACAAAATATTGAAGGTATCTGGATGAGCCTTTTCAATCTCATCTAATAAAATTACTGAATAAGGTTTTCTCCTCACGGCCTCGGTAAGTTGTCCACCTTCATCATAGCCTACATAACCCGGAGGCGCTCCAACTAATCTGCTGACAGCATGTCTTTCCTGATATTCGGACATATCAATTCTCACCATAGCATTATCATCATTGAATAGGTATTCAGCCAATGCTTTGGCTAATTCTGTTTTACCAACCCCTGTGGACCCCATAAAAATGAACGACCCGATTGGTTTTCGAGGGTCTTGTAAACCAGCTCTGCTACGTCTTACCGCATCAGACAAAGCAGTAATCGCTTCCCTTTGTCCTGCTACTCTCTTGCCCAATTCTTCTTCTAAATGCAATAACTTTTTCCTATCACTTTGCAACATTTTGGTGACTGGAATTCCTGTCCATCTGGCTACAACTTCCGCTATTTCTTCTGAGCCAACTTCCTCTTTCAACAGCGTGTGGCTGGAATTTTGCATTTCCAGCATTTTAGACTGGAATTCGTTCAATTTTGCTTCCGCTTCGGTCAATTTTCCATATCTTATTTCAGCCACTTTACCAAAATCTCCTGAACGTTCCGCCTGTTCAGCTTCCAATTTAAGCTTATCGATGTGTTCCTTTTGCTTTTGAATACCTTGAATTACTTCTTTTTCACTTTCCCATTTAGCGCGCAGATCTTTTCTTTTTTCTTCAAGATCAGCTAAATCTTTATTGACCATAGCTTCTTTATCCTTGTTTTTCTCTCTACGCATGGCCTCTCGTTCTATCTCTAATTGCATGATCTTTCTATTGAGCTCATCCAATTCCTCAGGTAAGGAATCAATTTCTATCCTCATCTTAGAAGCCGCCTCATCCATTAAATCAATGGCTTTATCTGGCAAAAATCTATCAGAAATATATCTACTGGACAGTTCCACCGCTGCAATCACGGCATCATCTTTTATCCTTACCCCGTGGTGAACTTCGTATTTATCTTTAATACCACGTAAGATAGAAATAGCATCTTCTTGAGAAGGTTCGTCAACATTCACTGCCTGAAATCTTCTTTCCAAAGCTTTATCTTTCTCAACATATTTTTGATATTCTTTTAGGGTAGTGGCACCAATCGCATGTAATTCACCTCGAGCTAATGCAGGTTTTAATAAATTGGCCGCATCCATTGCGCCTTCACCACCACCTGCTCCAATAAGTGTATGAATCTCATCAATAAATAAGATAATCTGTCCATCGGACTCCGTTACCTCTTTTATAACCGCTTTTAGTCTTTCCTCAAATTCTCCTTTATATTTTGCCCCTGCTACCAAAAGCCCCATATCCAAGGATATCAAGATTTTTTCCTTTAGGTTTTCAGGGACATCCCCGTCCACAATCCTTTGGGCCATTCCTTCTACGATGGCAGTTTTACCAACACCTGGCTCCCCCAATAAAATAGGATTGTTTTTAGTTCTTCTTGAAAGGATCTGTAATACTCTACGGATTTCTTCGTCCCGACCAATAACAGGGTCTATTTTCCCTGCCTTTGCCTGTTCATTCAAATTAATAGAATAACGCTCTAAAGAACGGTATTTTGATTCCGCATTTTGATCTTTCACGGAATCTCCTCCTCTTAACTCTTTGATGGCTTTTATTAAATCCTTTTCGGCATAACCTGCGTCTTTTAATAAGGCGGATGTCTTATCCCCTGTTTTTAGAATCCCTAATATTAAATGCTCAATTGCCACATAATCATCCTTAAAATCCTTTAAGAATTTTTTGGCCTCTGTCAATGCTTTATGGGCATCATTAGATAAGTATGGTTGTGCACCACTAACTTTTGGATACCCATTCACTAAATCATCCAATTTAGCATCAAGTTGAGCCTTATTGATATTGAGTTTTTTATTTACAAAAGAAAGTACATTTTCATCTGTCTGCTGAATAGCTTTCAACAAATGACCTGTTTCAATAGCTTGTTGACCGTTTCCCAATGCAATTTCGGCCGCCTTTTGAATAGCCTCTTGGGATTTTATGGTATATTCGTTTAAGTTCATTTTTGTAAGTTTTGATTTTAATTACAATCATACTGAAGCAATTTATTTACCATATTCTAAATTATGACTTTATGACTTATTTTAAGTTATAATTTAATCATTCTAAGACATATTGGCACAAATATCAATCATACCCTTCAAAACAAAAGTGAGAATGTCCTGATATAAATCATGAAAAGTAATTCTGATAAAAATCAATAACTTTACATTTGATATTGAAAACCAAAACGATTAATGAAAAAACTAAATCTCCTGATATTATTTTTTTTAAATAGCCTATTATTGATGGCTCAAAATGGGGATATTCCACTTAATCATTTTGACATCCCAATACCTCCTCAAGACTTTCAATTCAATGATCTTAAAATAGATGAACATGGTAGATTATTAGTAGCCTACAAAAAAGGAATTTTGCAGTATGATGGTAATTCTTGGTTGAAAATCGAAATCAACAGTAGTCCATTGAAATTTTTAGAGATTCAAGATAATACATTTTTATTGGCTAAAGATGGGATATATGTAATGCAAGAAGATTACTTCCATCAATCAAAATTCAATCAACTCTATTCAATTTCCATAATATCCGCTGTAAATGATTTAATATCTCATAATGGGAAATATTATTTACTTGTAAATGAAGAAATCATATCATTTGATAAAGACTTCAATAAAATAAATGTTAATAAATCTCAATTGGGTTATAAAGACATATTCGTATTTGAAAATAAGCTATATGCCTTTGAAGATAATTATCTCCTTGAAAATATAGATGATACCTGGGTTGACTTAAACTTATACGCACCGGAAAACACAGATTTTTTGTTCTCTGTTAAAGGAAATAAAAATTTATATTTCGCATATGATAATGGTGACTTTTATTCTTTTGATGGAAAGGATTTTGATCCTTACTCGCCACAATTGAATGAATATCTTAAGGAAAACTATCCACTTGCCGGGAAAATGTTTAAGGATAAACTTATTATTTCTACATTGAGCGGAGGGGTGGTTTTGGTAAATGAAAATTCCGGAGAAATCATTTCTACTATTCAAAATTATAATGGATTACCTACTAATGAGGTAAACGCCATTACCATGGATTTGCAAAACGGTTTATGGTTAGCCCACCCCTATGGTTTGACTAGAGCCTCATTGGACATCCCCTATTCAGACTTTCAATTCTATCCAGGATTAGGAGGATTACCTGAAATCACCTTATTAAGGAAAGATACTCTATGGGTGGGTACAACAGAAGGTCTATTTTATTTAAAGGAAGTGAAAAATTTTGAAACCCTTCAAAAAAAACTTATTAAGAAAGTAAGGATATCAACACCAAACGAACCCACTGTTGAAGAAGATGAATCAAATGGATTTCTGGAAGAAATCTTCAGTTTTGGTAATAATTCAAAGGAAGAAGAATTTATAAATGAAGAACTGAAAAGATACAGATCAATATATCGAGATAAAGGCATCAGATTTAAAGCATTAAGAGAAAAGCTGGATGAAAAAGAACAACAGTTGAAAGACTCCATTCAAAATGCCAATAGAAGCAAACAAAAGTCGGGAAATAAAAAGCAAACCTCTGTTAAACCTAAATATCGATCAATAGTCAAAACAATAGATGTTAGTAGATTAAAATCAATAAAATTTGAATATCAAAAAATAAAGAAAGTCGAGGAGCATGTTGAGTCCTTGTTGAATACGGATTATGGATTGATCGCCAGAAGTAATACTGGAATATTTTTGATCAAGTCCGAAATATCCGAAAAAATTTCAAACCTTAAAATGGTCAAGAAACTCTTTTATGAAAAAGGTGAAAGTAGATTATGGATGTCGAATGGACTAGGTTTATTTAGTATTGATTTATCATCAAATGATTTCAAACTCACCAAACATTCTGAGAACAGCTTCCATGATATCATTATAAAAAAGAACCAATTATTTGCAGTAGGAAATAACATTTTAGAGATTTTTAAAATAGAATACGATAAATTAACTGATGCAAAACAAGTACAAATCACGAATAACTTCTCCGAAGAAATGCTAATTTATCAGCAAGAGGATAAAATTAAATTATTAAGATCAGATGGTATTTTAGAACTCAATTCAAATGAATTAAAAATTGATTCTTTATTTACAAGACCGCTGAAATATTTCTTAAAAGATCAAGAAAATAATATATGGGTTTTAAGCGATCAAGATGATTGGGACATATTAAATAAAAAATTACCTGATCAGTTGAAAAAATGGATGCATATTATTCCACCGCTTAAAAACATTAATAAAATAAGTGAATCCACTATTTTTTTCACCAGTAACAAAAGGATTATCCGTTGGAAATCAAGTTCAATTAAAGAATATCCGTTTCCAAAGACTTTTATAGACGGGGTTATGATTGAAAATAAATGGGCAGACTCAGATGATTTTGTTGAATTAAATCATAATGAAAACAATTTAAAAGTTATTCTAAGTACCCCGGAATACTTATTTAATGAAGATGTGGAATACCAATATTTTGTTAAGGGCTTGATGGACGAATGGTCTTCTTGGTCAAAAAACAGGAAAATTGAATTTCCATATATCCCTACTGGAGATTATAAGCTAGAAATTAAAGCCAGAACAATACTTAATAATGAAATAAGCGATTTTGATTTTGATTTTGAAGTATTGCCCCCTTATTGGCAAACATGGTGGTTTTACGTCTTGGAAATTGTATTTTTTAGTATATTAATTTTAATATCCATTAGATTAAATACCACCAATCAAAGTTCATATCTTACCAAGACTTTTACATTTCTTACTTTAATTCTTTTCTTAGAATTTTTAGCTACAATACTTGAAAATAATTTAGAAGGATATGTAGAAGAATCACCTGTTTATACTTTTGTGATTAATGTAGTATTGGCTTTGTCCATCACGCCAATTGAAAGGGGAATTTCTAAATTATTGGTTATTTTTAATTCCTCACGTAGTAAACAATTAATAAGCGAAATGAGAAAGAACAAAAAGAAAAATGAGCAGAGTTAAAATTGAGGAACCACACAAATATTTATTCACAGCAAAAATAACCACTAGAATAACTGATTTAAATTACGGAGGCCATGTTGGGAATGACAGGATTTTTGCTTTCATGCATGATGCCAGAGTACAATTTCTAAAATCTTTGGGATATGAGAGTGAATTAGATATTGATGGTTTGGGTAATATTCAAACTGATGCAGCCATAAGCTATAAAGCAGAAATTTTTGCCCATGAGGATATATCAATTGAAGTAGGGCTTATGGATTTTAATAAATATGGCTGTGATTTTATTTATAGATTCACAAAAGCTGATGGCAAATTAGCAGCCATAGGTAAAACAGGCATTATATTTTTTGATTATGAAAAAAGGAAAATAGCGAATATGCCAGCATCCTTTATCGAAAAAATCGAGTAGTCAGGCTTTAATTACCTGACTACATTTACTCCACCCCTTTGTTCATAAGTTCTACCATCTCCTTCAATACTTCTGAAATTGATAATATATGCGTATAATCCTTGTGGGACTTCCGCACCATTTAAATCTGTTGCATCCCACTCAAAATTCTTATCATTTGATTCAAATACTATTGTTCCCCATCTATTGAAAATAATTATTTGAAACTCCCCTACATAATCGTTAGCAAAGACTCGGAAAGCCCTATTTTGCGCAACAGAACTTGAAGGCCTAATAGCATTTGGTGCAAAAACTTTCGGCTGACAATCCTCCAAAACTGTAGTGGTGACATCATACTCGCAACCTGCGGCCGTGAGCAGCACTCTATATTCTCCTGGTTCATTTGCTATTATAGTTCTACTATTAGATGTACTACCATCGGGTAGGGTCCAACTATAGGTTCCAAATGATCCAGGATCTAAGTTTACGCTTCTTTCTGTTTCCAAGCCTGTAGGACAAATAAAATATGTGCTTTGAATTTCCGGTTGAAAGACCTCTTGAACTGTCAATTCTCGAGTGATAATCACAGGGTCACATCCCCCAGGCCCATTATCGTTTGCCGTGAAGGTATAGGTATCTGATTCCGTTATATTCCATTCCAATGTGTTTTGGGAATTGTCTATTGTTGGAATGTTGACCCCTTGTGAATTTGTTAAACTCACATTATAGCTTCCACTCGCACCGCTTACGTTTCCTATCAAAAGAATTGTACCATCATCACAATTCTGTTCTGATACTAAATCAGCTTCCAAGGGCTCATAATTTTCATTAACATCAATGGACATTTCTTCAGCACATGATATATTTCCACTTGGGTTTACAGTTACCGTGTAAGTTCCCGTTTGATTTACCACTATACTTTGTCCTTGTGCTCCATTACTCCAGTTAAATGTAAAATCATTAGGGTCCTGTCCATCTAAAATTACCGTGAGTTCCCTTCCACCTTCGCAATTTATAATGTTTTCTATATCCAAAATATTGGCTTGAGGGCTCAATTCAACATTAATTGTGGCAGTAGAAGGACATAATGAACCTTCGCTCGCAGTTACTTCATAGGTGCCTGCAGAAACATTTGTCGAATCCGCTGGATTTGGAGATATGCTAAAGGTGGCATTAGCATTCAATCCTTCCAAATATCCATATAAATCATATCCTGAACCACATCCAAATAAATTATCATCAGGATTAAAGCTAACAGAATCTGGTAATTGAAGATCAAAAGACGCAACACCTAAACAACCATTACCATCCTGATCGGTTACTTCTATACTATATGTCCCTCCGCTTAGACCATTAGCTGTAAAAACTGAATCAGCTGATGTCCCATTCTGCTCTACATTTCCTTCTTGATTAAGAATCTCCCATTCATAATCGGGGTTAAGCGTACCTGAACTTGCTGAAAGCGTTACCTCAATAGATTGATTATTTGGTTCACAATCAGTTATTGGAGTAACATCCACAATAAAATCATTATTGGTCAAAACCACAGTTTCCGTTGTACTACAATTTGTTAAATTATCAGTAACTGTAATGTTATAAGTTCCAGCCTCTAGATTAGTTGGATTTGTTTCATTATCCGAGACTGCTGTTGGCCCAGTCCATGTTATATTTAAATCATTTGAACCTCCACTTACACTTATTTCAATTTCTCCATCACTATTGCCACAGCTAGGATCTTCAGTATTATCAATTGAAACCACAGGATTTTCATTGACCACTACCTCAATTTCATCAACAGCAAAGCAATTCGGATCTAAAGGATCAGGAATTTCAACTCTTATTAAATAGGTGCCGGGAGCACTAGTATCAACATTGAAGTTTTGGCCGGAAGCAGACTGCTGAATATCATCTACAAACCAACGGTAAGAATTTGCATTACCCCCAGCATCTAACCGAAGAGTTTCATCCTGACAAATTGTTCTGTCACCACCTAAATCAACATCATAAGGTGGACCAACAAAAATTTCAGCAGTAGAAATACAGCCATTTGCGCTAGTGATGGTAACTGTATAATTTCCAGTTTCTGTTACCTCTATTGTTTGAGTGGTCTCCCCTGTACTCCATAAGTAGGTATGCTCGGGCTCATCCACTATATCCTCACCTAAAGTCAGGGTGTTGCCACAAAATGTTCTGGGTGAAATTACATTGCTTACATCAGGACTGGCAAATAATTCAAAATTCTCAACCAAAAGTTCATCATAGCCACATTCATTAGTTATTCTCAAGGAAGCCTCATATACGCCTGGATCCAAATCTATATCCAAGGTGTCATTTTGATTATTTGATGTATAAACACTGCTTGTACTTCCTTCAGGGGTAATTGTCCAGCTAAATTGATCAAAACTGGTTTTCCCTACGCCCTGTAAAATTATAGGATCAGATGTACAACCAGCTATTACGTTAATTGAAGGTTCTTGGTCTGGCGTTGATAAGTTTTGCACAAAATTAGGGAGTCCTAATCTGCTGTTTCTTCCTGCCAAATTAAAAGGCTGTAAAGCAGAGGCCAAATTATCACCATTTTCAGGATCAAATCTCTGATCAGGAGATCCTAATGTATAAACATCAGGACTATTATTGGCTGCTATGTAGAGTTGTCCATTTGGCCCGGTTTGTATTGCCCCAGCTTCAAAATTTAGGTCTGCCACAGTTACACTATCAGGATTTTCAATTTCTTCTATTGTATAATCATCATTTACCGGGATTTGCAACAATAAAGAGTTTTGTCCATTATTGATAGTAGCATAGAGCAAATTACTGCTGGGAGAAAATTCAATACCGTAAACAGTGCCTCCAAAATTCACGTCAATCAAAGCCTCTTCCCAATTATCCAAACTGTCCCTTCTCAAATAATCAATAAAAGCCCCTCCTGAGTTGTAGGCTTGTGCAACTTTATCTCCCCCTGCAGCATATTTCAAATAACCATTTGCT
The DNA here is from genome assembly GCF_051117495.1 of Marivirga sp. NCBI lineage: Bacteria > Pseudomonadati > Bacteroidota > Cytophagia > Cytophagales > Marivirgaceae > Marivirga > Marivirga sp. Next base: position 124,787 of record NZ_JBNPEF010000013.1, read on the forward strand.
GAGGAAGAGGAGAAATAATTACTTCCTTGAGAAATAAATTCTGCCGCATTAATTCCTTGGTCATTCACTGGGTAGAGCCTGTAGCTATTACTTCCTATTTCATGTGTTAACACATTAGTATTTTCAACACCTTGAGCCGCTACTTTTTCAGTACTTCTACTATAAATTTTTCTTCCCTTTAAAACAACATCCCCAAATCCTTCATTTAATTTCAAATCCACCAATGCATAAGAAAATACATTAGTCCCTGAACTCACGTCTTCATTAAGAAATAGATAAAATAAGGAAGGGTCTGCTCCATGGGCTACCGCTATAACACCTTGTGAAGCATTTGGGTCACCCCCTAAACCAGTTCCGTTGGCCATAACCTGATGGTTAGCATCCCAAATCACATCACCATTGGTATAAAACAATAAGTCCCCATTATCATCCGAGACGGTAGTACAACCTTCGGCCGCTTCAATTTCTCCATCCGTGACCGCCAGTGGCCCAGCTTCATTATTAAAATCTATGCCTGCTCCATCACCAAAATACCAAAAATTGGCAAGCTGTTTTTGTTCTTCAAAAAGCGTAAGTTCAAAACTGGCTGTAACGGTACAGTTCCCAACTGTAACGGCAGCAGAATAAACGCCAGATTGTTGGAAAGTGGCTGTTCCGTCTCCATTGTCGGTAAATTTCTCTGGATCAGGGTTTAACCAAACCACCTCATCGGGATCTGAGCCATCTGTAAGAGTAGGACCATAATTTTCCAAAGGTAGTTCACAAACAGTGGTATCCTGTAATTGAACCTCAGAATCAAATTGATTGACGGTTACCGCTGCGGAATCTATAAAGAAATTTCCACCGGCATTTATGGTCAATACTACATTATACTGTCCTGGATCCTCATAAATTACATTTGGGCTTATAGCATCTGAAGTTTGTCCATTTCCAAAATCCCATGAAAGAGAGGTAATGTCATCCAAATCACCATAATCTGCGAAGAATGAAACCGGATTATTTTGACATACAGTCTGATTGAGCGCTGATGCATACCAATCAAAGGAAACATTACCATCCAATAAAGCTGGAGGCGCGATATTGGGTAAATTCCTGGCTTGACCAAAGGTATTATCATTAAATAAATTCCATTCAATTGATAAGGAATCGGGTATTGAATCAGCATCTATGATCCTACTCAAAAATTCCTCGGCACCATTATTATATAAAAAATATAAATTTCCGTCTGGCCCATTTTTTAATGCATCTACTGATGTAACCGTTCTATTCAAAACATTCTCAGTACTTGCACTATCCAGATTCAATTGAATTAAGCGACCTTCACCCGAATTAAGATTATTACGACTGAAATATAAATTCCTTCCGCCAAGGGACCATTCTAAGTCGGTAATTATATTATTAACAGCGCCCGTATTGGGTAATATATTTTCATTTTGAAATGTAGGATTTGCAATATCGGACAAGTCTAAATCCAACAGCACAATATTTTTAGGGCTTCCATTTACATTACTCGATGATAAAGCCAATTGTAAAGTATCATTGCCTTGGGTTCTAAATGAAACATTTGTTAAGTTAAATTCAATTGAAAATTCATGATCGGCAATGCTCAATAGACTTCCGTCATTTTGAACTTGTGCCATTTCCAATCTATTATCGGATTGAAACAAAAGAAAATAATTATCTCCAATTCTATAAGCATTCACAAACTCACCTAAATTTGAGAAACCAGTTCCTTGAGCGGAAGAAGTGGCTTCACCAAATTCTCCTAAAGCCATATCAACGCTTAAAATTTGTAAATCACCTGAAGCATTAATGATATATATATGGAAAATATCATCATTTGGATTATTTGAGGGCACAATGGCCACGGGATGTCTCAATGAATTATCGCCACCTATAGAATTCCCCCCTGGTAAAGGCAAATGATTTTTTCCATAAATAACTGCTCCATCAGTATAGAACAGCAATTGTCCGTCCACAGCATTTGCTGCGACTGCAGCGCCATTATTTCCAAATGGAGTAGCTTGGTTTTCAATTAATAAAGCTTGTCTATTATTGTTTTTATCAAATTGAATGGCATCGTTCGTATTGCAAAAAAACCAAAATGATTCGGAAAAATTCTGAGCTACCATGGTTTGAGCACCAAACAGAAAGAAAACAAACACAAACTTAAGCACACTACTTTTCATACAATCGGGAGTTGATAACTTTAAACTGCTTAACGTAAAACAATCAAGATAAATTTTCTTTTTATATAAAATATATGATTTATCAAAAAAGTACGTTTCAGATATTAAATCGAAATTTAAAAATAAATAGATAAAGAAGGGAACAATTTACTATTTTTCAATTTTATAACAGAATTTTATAAAATTTTTATTTTGAACATCTCTCTTTCTATCTAATTTCCTATCTTTCGATAAATTTTGAATTTAAATTTGTGTTGTGCAAAATAGTTTAAAAAGGAAAAACTTATTTATAATACTAGTATTGGGTTTTTATTTCATTGGTTCAAATGAAATAAAGGCACAAGATCCGCAATTTTCCCAATTCTATGCGGCTCCTTTATATTTAAATCCTGCCTTTGCCGGAAATACTCAAATGAGTCGTGCCGGAATCAACTACAGAAACCAATGGCCAAGTATTAATGCGAATTTTGTAACCTATTCAGCCTATTTCGATCATTACTTTGATAGATTAAGAAGCGGTGTGGGCTTAATCATATCAAGAGATGAGGAAGGAATTGTTGGACTTAGATCTACATCTGTGGGCGCTCAATATGCCTATCAACTTAGACTAACCGAGAACCTGACTTTTAGACCAGGAGTTCAAGTGGGTGTTTACAACAGGAACCTGAATTTTGGTCGATTAACCTTTGGCGATCAGTGGGACCCTGATACTCAAAGTTTTCAAAACCCGACCGGAGAAACTGCTGCAGGACCAAGCAAAACATTTTTGGATTTATCCTTTGGAGGTGTTCTTTATTCAGAAAATTTTTGGTTAGGTTATTCGGTATTTCATTTAAACCAACCTAATCAATCAATATTAGGCGAGGAAAGCCGACTTCCCATGAAGCATTCATTTCATCTTGGCTATAGAATCCCTTTAAAAACAGGATACAGAAAAGGATTTACCAAAAGCGGGGACGAAAGAAGTATAAGCCCTACAGCTCAGTTTAAAATGCAAGGCGGATTCCAGCAATTGGATTTAGGTCTTTACAGTACGTTGGAGCCAATGGTAGTAGGGCTGTGGTATAGAGGTATCCCTTTTAATACTCCAAATGGGTTTTCAGCATCTGAATCTTTAGTGGCTCTAGTGGGTTACTCTTATGAAAAATTAGCTGTAGGCTATAGTTTCGATTACACATTATCCGATTTGGGAATTAGAAGTGGTGGTGCTCATGAAATTTCCATCACTTATGTGCTATCACTTACTGACCCAAGAAGACCACCTGCTGATAAATTGGTAATTCCTTGTCCGAAATTTTAATTTAACTCATGATTTTTAATTCAGATCAATTTTTTACGATCATAATTTTGGTGGTAGTTTTAGACTATGCATTAAATACTATAGTTGACTTATTAAACTACAAAAAAGCCAATTCAAAATTACCATCTGATTTAAAGGATATTTTTGATGAAGAGAAATATCAAAAAGCAATTCAATATCAGCGGGTCAATACAAAATTTGGATTATGGAGTGGCTTCTCCAGTTTAGTGATCATGCTCTTGGTATTGGTTTTTGGTATATTCGGAGATTTGGATTTATATGTAAGGCAATACTTTGATTCAGTCATTACCCAGACTTTAGCATTTTTTGGAATCATCTATATTCTAAATGATATATGGAATATTCCATGGCAATGGTATTCCACATTCAAGATAGAAGAGAAGTTCGGATTTAATAAAATGACCCCTGCTCTATTCTGGAAAGATAAGTTAAAGAGTTATCTATTGACAGTTATCATAGGAGGCATTCTATTGAGCGTATTGGTTTTTCTCATCACATGGATTGGCCAATCATTTTGGTGGATATTTTGGATAGTCATTACCCTATTCATGATAGGCGCAAATTTTTTCTATACAAGCTGGATCCTGCCACTATTTAATAAATTGATTCCCCTTGAAGAGGGCTCATTAAGAGAAAAAATTATGGCTTATGGAAAATCCGTTGAATTCCCCATAGAGAATATCTACGTAATGGACGGTTCCAAAAGGTCTTCCAAAGCCAATGCCTTTTTTTCCGGCTTTGGTAAAAGAAAGAAAATCGTATTATTCGACACCCTGCTAGATAAGCATACTGAGGAAGAATTAGTAGCCATTTTAGCTCATGAAGTTGGGCATAATAAAAAGAAACATACTGTTTCAGGAATGATTAGCGGAGTATTACAAAGCGGGGCGATGCTATTGATTATGTCGTTTATGATTTTTAATCCGGAATTAAGTCGTGCTTTAGGTGCAGAACAGTTAAGCTTTCCCGTAAACTTTATAGCCTTTGGGATTATCTATACCCCTGTAAGCTTGATTTTATCACTATTTTCCAATTTCATTAGTCGAAAACATGAATATCAGGCAGATGAATTTGCCACAATTACTTACAGTGGAGACGCCTTGCAAAATGCGCTTAAAAAGCTTTCTGTTGATAGTTTAAGCAATTTAAAACCCCATAAATTGTACGTATTCTTTCATTACTCACATCCTCCACTGTTGCAAAGATTAAAAGCCATCGATAAGCACAAATAAAGATTGTATTATTTTTAAAGAAAAAATTTATCTTTATGGCATAATAGTACTAAAACCACTTTAAATGGTTATATTTCTTAAAATAAAAGTAAATATTTAAATTACGTTGAATTAATGTATTATTGAAGCTAAAACAAGCTTAAAATAATTTTAAAGCATATTATTATGAAAAAATCACTTATTGTATTATTCTGCCTAAGCATTTCTACCTTGGTTTTTGCCCAACAGAATAAAATAGATGACCTAATCTATAGAGGTGAAAATCTTTTTAAAATCCAAAATTATGAAGGCACCATTGAATCTTTATCCGAAGCAGTGGAATTAGGAGCAAATGAACCTTATGTCAATTATATGTTGGGGGTATCCTATTTAAAAATGCCCAATGCATCCGATCAGTTAAAAGCTTCCGCAATATTCAATAATTTGGAAAAGCAAGGGAATTTTTCTGATTTGCCAAAAGATGCACCATATTATATGGCACAAGCTTTTCATAAAAATTTGATGCTTGAAAAAGCAAGTAAATATTATAATCAGTATTTGAAAAGCTTAGGTAATAATGATGGAAAAATCCGCTCAGAGGTTGAATTGGAAATCACAAAAGTTGAAAATGCTAAAAGATTAATGGGACAAAAAAAGGATATTAATATCCAAAGAATGGCCCCTCCTATCAATTCTGAATTCACGGAATATAACCCCGTTGTTTCTGCAGACCAATCTGTGATGGCTTTTACCTCATTACGACCTAACAAAAGAACTGGCAGGTCAGCTGAAGAAGTTTATATCACTTATAAATCATCTGGGGATTGGGGCGAGCCTAACAAAATAGAAATTCGTACTGATGAAAATGTTGGAACTGCAGGTATCTCTCCCGATGGTCAACAGATGTTGGTTTTCATAGGTTCTGGAAATAAAGGAAATCTATACATCATGCGAAAAGAAGGTGACGGTTGGAGCCAACCATCAGCAATTGACGGATTGAATTCAAGAGATTTAGAAAGTACTGGTTCCATTACACCTGATGGTAAGAAAATTTATTTTGCCAGCAATCGCCCGGGCGGATATGGTGGAATGGATATCTGGGTAGCTGAAAATATTGGAAATGGAAAATGGGGAAATATTAAAAACCTTGGCCCGGATGTCAATACTAAGTATGACGAAGATGCTCCATTTATTCACCCTGACATGAAAACTTTATATTTCACTTCCAATGGTGCAAATTCCATGGGTGGAAGAGATATTTTCAAAACAAATACGCTAGGAGGAAAATGGACAAGTCCTGAAAATATGGGATACCCTATCAACACTCCTCTTAACGACAATTATTTTACCTTGTCAGCTGATGGAAGCAAAGGGTATTTCTCATCTGATAGAGAAGGTGGTTATGGGGGACAGGATATTTATATTTTTGATATGCCTGAAAAATATGCCAACATCCCGCTTACCATGTTAAAGGGTAAAATTACAGCTGGAGAAGATGAACAACCCGTTCCTACTAAAATCAAATTAGTAGATAATGAAAATAACACTAAAGTAGATTATGTGTATGACCCAGATCCGGAAACGGGTAATTATTTGATTATTCTACCTCCAGGTAAAAATTACGATTTAATTATTGAATCAGAAGGATATTTACCTTACACATTGAATATCAATGTCCCTAATCAAACTTATTTTTATGAGCTTTATCAAAAAATCAATTTGAAATTAATCAAGCAATTTGATGTGGTGGTAGGTCAAGAAGTATCGGTGAACAATGCATTTTATGATACCAAACAAGAAGGTACTTATTCACCTAGGCAAGCCAATGAAGCCATGTTGGTACAAAGCGATAGTCTGGATGTATATGATATGATGGATGCAATCATTGCGGCAGAAGATACTGCGGCCTTTAATTACATGATGGATTTGATGTATTCAGTTAACCCAATCGAAAATGTGGATTTTGATGCCAATGAGGATGAAATGGAAATTGCTAGCAGAACTTATTACTATGACGAAAGTGATACTACTACATTAAAAAGTAGAGTGGTTGAAGGCGAAACTATTTATTCCCTGCCCACAATGTATGTAACAGAAGAAGCAGAAAAACAGAAAAAAGAAAAAGCCCAAAAGCCTGAAGCAAAATATGACAAATCATTGTTAGAGCCAGTTTATAAAATTTATTTTGATGTAGGAGAAGCAAATTTTGATGATAAATACAAAGCAGAGCTACAAGAAATTTACGAGCATCTACAAGAAAATGAGGCACTGGGCATTCAAATATCAGGTTATGCCTCTGCTGAAGGGGATCCAGAATTTAACCGCAAGTTATCGAATAAAAGAGCTATTGAGGTTGTGAATTTCTTCAACTATAAAGGTGTGGTAAGAAGAAGAATCATTGCCAAAGGTTATGGTTCTACTAAAGCAGATACCAAAAACCCGGCTGAAAACAGAAGAGTGGAAGTTCAAATAGTAGATTTAAATAAGGTAGATAGATAATAATTTACTTTGTGAAATCAATTGGACAGCTTTAAGCTGTCAGGTTTCAAGAATTTAATGTAAAAAAAGTGATTGTATTTTTAACTTTAGAACCAATTGCAAAACTGACATGTTTTAATAAAGATTCAATTCTAATAAAAAAGGCTTTCCACAAAAGGACGGCCTTTTTTTATACTGTAAATTTACAGTTTGGGCTCCTGTTTTCCTCGGTAAATTTTCAAAAGTAGCTTTAAACTTTTTGAAAGTAGTATTTCTGTATTTTTGGGTGTCCCTGTGTACTGATTTTAGCACAAAAGAGTAAATTTCTTAGCTTAAATGCTTCCTTTTTCTTTCATACTTTTTCCATTGATGAAAAAGTATGCAATGCCATAGGCATCACTGTGTGGAAAATCTAGGTAAAATGATGCTAATTCCCACAATGGCCATCGCCTGCCTGTCTGCCACAGGCAGGCCCGCCATTTTACCCTCCAACCCGCTTTTTCGCTTTATGCGAAAGTGGGGGTGTTAGCCTCTAAAATTAACAATTAATTCAGACATATTTTTCCCTGTTTTAGGCTCGTATAATAAATTTTTAATCTTTTTTTATTTATTCAATACTTGCATTAACTAAGGTGTCCCAGTGAGGAAGACAGGAAAAAGGCTTTCCACAAAAGGATGGCCTTTTTTTATACCGTAAATTTACAGTTTGGGCTCAAAAAATTCGTTTTTCACCTTCCCTATCCTATCTTTGAATGATTATAATTCGAGGATACTACTATGGGAAAAAACGATATGGAAAAACCTATTTACACTAAACCGACAAATAAGGGAAAAAACGAACTATTAGCAGAAAAAAATAAAGCCGCCTTAAAGGGTGGCGGTGAAGCAAGAATTGAAGCCCAACACGAAAAAGGAAAATTAACTGCAAGGGAAAGAATCGATCTTTTAATGGATGAAGGTTCTTTTGAAGAAATTGGAAAATTCGTAATGCATAGATGTAAAGACTTCGGTCTGGAAAACCAGCATTACCCTGGAGACGGTGTAGTAACAGGTTACGGAACTATTTCAGGTAGATTAACATACGTTTTCAGTCAAGATTTCACGGTATTCGGAGGTTCCCTTTCCGAAACCCATGCCGAAAAAATCGTCAAGATAATGGATATGGCCATGAAAAATGGGGCTCCAGTAATTGGATTGAATGATTCCGGTGGTGCTAGAATTCAGGAAGGTGTGGTGTCATTAGGTGGATATGCCGATATCTTTTATAGAAATGTTAGGGCTTCAGGCGTTGTCCCTCAAATATCCGCTATTATGGGACCATGTGCAGGCGGTGCAGTTTATTCCCCTGCGATGACAGATTTCATCATGATGGTGGAAAATACAAGCTATATGTTTGTAACAGGTCCAAATGTTGTCAAAACAGTTACCCAAGAAAATGTGACCTCAGAAGAATTGGGAGGAGCTAGTACCCATAGTACCAAAAGCGGTGTAACTCATTTTTCTTGCGCCAACGAACTAGAATGTATCAATAATATTAAGAGGTTATTGAGTTATGTTCCGCAAAATTGTGAAGACCCCGCCCCTTCAATTCCTTATGATCTAAAGGAGGATGAAGCTAGGGAACCATTAAATGATATTATTCCTGACAATCCGAATCAACCTTATGACATGCGAGAGGTGATTGAAGGAACAGTGGATAATAATAGCTTTTTTGAAGTGCATAAAAATTATGCAGAAAATATAGTAGTAGGTTTTGCTCACTTGGCAGGAAGAAGCATAGGAATCGTTGGGAATCAACCTGCATCATTAGCTGGTGTGTTAGACAATGACGCCAGTAAAAAAGCAGCTCGTTTCGTTCGCTTCTGTGATAGTTTCAATATACCACTACTGGTATTTGAAGATGTGCCAGGTTTCCTTCCGGGCACAGACCAAGAATGGAACGGCATCATTTCCAATGGGGCTAAATTGCTTTATGCATTTAGTGAAGCTACCGTTCCAAGAGTAACGGTAATTACCAGAAAAGCTTATGGCGGAGCTTATGACGTGATGAACTCCAAACATATAGGAGCTGATATGAATTACGCTTGGCCAACTGCTGAAATTGCGGTGATGGGCGCTAAAGGTGCAGCCGAAATTATATTCCGTAAAGAGATTGCCGCTGCAGACGATAAAGAAGCAAAGCTAGCTGAAAAGGTGGAAGAGTATACTGAAAAGTTTGCCAATCCATATAGAGCAGCTCATAGAGGATATATTGATGAAGTGATTCTACCTTCTAACACAAGAAAGAAATTAATTAAAGCATTTTCAATGTTAGAAAACAAGGTGGATAAATTGCCGAAGAAAAAACACGGAAATATTCCATTATAATATTTAGAGCCTCCTTTTGGAGGCTTTTTAATTTCCGATTTAGGATGTAGAAGCTCACGCCAGTAATTGCAGCCTTTGATTCATTGAGATAATGGTTCAAATAACCTAAATATTGAATTCCAAGCGTCCTCCCTTTGAAGAAAGGAATCTTGCCTTATTGAAACTCTGTTTCAATAGTCTATTGTGGTGAATAGACCCTGCACTTCGCCCAGATTTGAGCTTTGCACACTAAGATATTTTAGCCAAAGGCTAAAATCAATAGATCCCCGCCTTCGCGAGGATGACGCACGGAAAAAATAAAGTGCAAAACATTAAAATTGAACCTGAAGAAAGCCTTTATTCGAAACCTTTTTAGGTAAATATTCAATATCCAACTGATTTCTCTTAATAATTTTTTGAATGTAACATCAGTTACAGTATTCTGAACAGCTTTTGTCTTATCTTCGTTATAGAAGCCAAATAAGAAAAATGGAATACATCGATATATTTATCACCTCCTTTAAGGACTACGCCCGATATGTGGGGAATGAAGTTTTCAACCCACATTGGGGTAATTATTTGTATTGGTTAATCGGCATTTCAATTTTCTTCTATGCATTGGAATTAACAATGCCTTGGAGAAAAGATCAACCCAAAATCAGAAAAGACTTTTGGTTGGATGCTTTTTATATGTTTTTCAATTTTTTCCTCTTCTCATTGGTAGGCTACTATGCAATCTCCAATGTATTTGTAGAGCTTTTCAATGACTTTTTAGGCTTATTTGGGATAGAAAACCTAGTCGCTATTGAAATCAATACTTGGCCAGTTTGGACCCAGCTATTGACATTATTTATCCTTCGGGATTTCATCCACTGGAATGTGCATAGATTGCTTCATACTGTTCCTGCCTTATGGGAATTTCATAAAGTGCACCATTCCGTGGAACAAATGGGCTTTGCCGCACATTTACGCTTCCACTGGATGGAAACCATTGTTTACAGGACAATAGAATATATTCCTTTAGCCATGATAGGTTTTGGAATACAGGAATTCTTATTGGTGCATTTATTTGCATTGGCAATTGGTCATTTTAACCATTCAAACATCCTTGTTCCTTTGGGGCCCTTCAAGTATATTTTCAATAATCCACAAATGCATATTTGGCATCATGCCAAACACATACCATCCAAAACAGGAGTAAATTTTGGGATTTCTTTAAGCATCTGGGACTATATTTTTGGGACGAATTATATTCCTAAAGATGGCCGAGATGAGCCATTAGGTTTTGATGATATGGACAAATTCCCATCAGAATTGAAGGATCAGTTGATTTATGGCTTTAAGCGTAGAAAGGAAAAGTAAAAATAATTTATTAATTCCTTGATTTTATATTGCGCAATTAAGTGCAATTCCGTAACATTGCAATCCGAAAAACAGACAGCCAGTCGGCTGTATATTTTCAGGGCCTATAGCTCAGCTGGTTAGAGCACTTGACTCATAATCAAGTGGTCCCTGGTTCGAGTCCAGGTGGGCCCACTTAAATACCTAAAAATCAGTGACTTAACATAAATGTTGGTCAAACTGTTGGGTAATTGAAGAGCTACGGATTAGATTCTGTAGCTCTTTTTGTTTTACCTAAGCAAAAGATGTCCAGCTTTAATTTATGAGTCCTCATTTTATTTTTCTTATTTAGGACTTGATTTGCTTTACAATCTTTAAGTATATGCCTGGAATTCTTATTTATTTAATACCAATCCTGTTTATTACTCTTCTTTTTGCGATACCTAATACCAGAAATTTTGCAGATCAATTTATTTCCGAAATATTGGCATTGTTCGGAGGTATTGGGTTAACCGTTACTGAACTCAATTCAAATGACATATCTGCTTTTGGCTTTGGTTACACTTGGAGTGATGCGGTGACCTTTAATTTAATAATTTGCTTCGGTATTTTACTGGTTTCCATACTAATCAGCGCTAAACGCAATAAACATGATTTGAGCATAAATGGCCTTGAAGATAAAATTGCTGATTTGGAAAAGGATCTTTCGAATTACCAGGAGGAGTACTTTACTCTTTGCTCTCACAGTATTTTAAATACTTTCAGGGAATTTTATACTTCTGGGAATGACAGGATTAGTATTTATAAACATCAGGGTGATCATTTTACCTTACTAGGTAGGTATGCAACTAATCCTAATCACAATAAGCCTAAAAACTATGTCTACCGTGAAAATGAAGGTCTAATTGGATTAGGTTGGGCTAATGGTTTCGCATTCGTTAATGGTGCTCCAAATTATGCAGGAAACGGCAAATCATATATAGAATTCATGCAGGAACGCTGTACGCAAGGAGGTTGTACAATTACAAAACAGCGTCTCAAAAAGATAACTATGCATAGTAGATCTTTATACGTTACAAGAATTAATGATTCAGGTAATCCAAACAATCCGGATGGCTTGATAGTATTTGAATCATTAGACCCAAATAAAGTCATTATCAGTGATTGCAAGACTATGTTGGAGAACAATGAGCAAGCTTTACTCTTACTTCTAAAAAACATGAAAAGTCTCACAAGAAAAATCTCTTAATCGATTGAAAATTTACCCACTTTTAAAAGAGATTTCTTGCTATATTACTAAGCGCTTTAAATACTTATGCAATTTTCTAAGTTTTGTAAAAGGAAGCTTCTGGTATTTTCTTTTAAACAGAAAAATCAAACTTATATACTCCATCCCCAAGTAATGATACTTCTATATCGGTTCTTCCATAACTTTCTAAATGATGTCTACGCACTGGTTGACCCAAAGGTACTCCAATTCGATTCCTCACATAAGTACCAAGTTCTGCTTTAGATGGAAAGGAGCTAATTTGCTTAGGATAATTCATACCGTTAACTGGCTGTGAACCTTCTAAAAGACCTTCCATTGTAACACCATCATCCCATATTATTTCGATAGAGTCATTATGCCTTTGCATTCGCCCACGTTTATCCAGACTCTGTGGATTTATTTGTTTTGGTTGAAATAAATGAGGGTAATCTTTTATATGCTGAGTTCTTAATGCAATATATGCATCATTAAGAGTAGTATGATTATTTGGGTTCTGCCCCCAATTTAATCCAGCGGCATTCTGAACCTCTCCGTCTCGTCCAAGCAAGTTCATACTGCAAAATTCAGAATTTACGATGTTATCTATTATTCTTTCTGTACCAATCTCCAAACATGATACAGCACTATTAAGTACTTGCTGTATATATGCATTCAAAGGTCTAAATGTGTCTGTTGTGGTTTCTGCTAATACCTCTCTAAATGGTGTAGTTAAGCCATTAACAGAAAAATTTGCGGAGCCAACTAATGCATGTATTATTTGCCCCTGTCTTCTCCATGCGTAGCACTTGGAATGAACTGGAAGTTGAGAATAAAATATATTAAGATTTTCAACACTTTCTTGAATTGAAATAAGAGAATTATGTAGAGTAGGTTTGATTCCTTCGGAACCATACATACCATAAATCACTTTGGAATTAAATGGTAGTTCTTGGAGCCTTTCAACAGGTCGTGGCCCTAGGTATCCGGATAGGACTATTAGCTCATCACTATCATGCATTTGATGTCTATTGAATATCAATTCCTCTAAGTCTTCAGTGTATAGCATAGTCCTAAATAGAGTTTGTCACTTCACTTTTATATAATCCAACTTCTAATGTTAAATCTTCTGTTCTATTTTCCAAAATCTCAATGATTGTTTCTGCAATTATTTTTGCAAACCGTGGGGGTACAGCATTTCCAATCATCTTATATTGGTCTCCTTTTGAACCTAAAAATTCAAAATCATCATCGAATGACTGTAGTCTGGCAGCTTCTCTTACAGTAATCGACCGTGCTTGTTCCGGGTCAGGATGTATATGTCTCAGACCATCTTTATATAAGTGCGCAGGTATTGTATTACTTGGTTTATCTTCACGGATGACATGATATTTATGAAATCTGGAATCTTTACCTGTTTTCTCTTTATACAATTGTATTAAAGCTTTGCTTGATTTATATTTTTGGATTCCGCTTTTAATATCTTTTGCTAAAAGTTCGAAGATTTCAATGTCTCTCCTGCTGTGAGTTCTTGGTTCATGATTTTTTGGTATTGGTACTCCATTCATCTTTACTGAATGCGAATGTTTTGAACTGTTTAGGCAGGGATATATTTTGGGTAAATTTTCAAATGCTTTTTTTGAAGCTAGTGGTTTATCAGTAGCCTTGGATTTGAGCACTGAATAAAAATTTCTAATTAATTGGGTGCTATTCTTAGATTTCTTGACACCAAAAATTATCACTCGTTTTCGTTTTTGAGGGACATTATAGTAGGAAGTGTCAAATAGTGCATTAGCTCTCAAATTACTAGTAATTTCATAACCGATTTTTTCAAATGCATTAGTTATCCTATCTACAATTTGTATCTCCCCTGGCTTAGCTGATAGAATCCCTTCAACGTTTTCAAACACAAAAGCATTGGGTTGATAATGATTGACCATTTTAACATAGCTTTCAAATAAATAATTTCTATAATCATATTGCATACCATTCTCATCTCGTACTCGACCTGCAATCGAATATGCTTGACAAGGTGGCCCACCAAGAATTAGATCAACTGGATTGTTTCCCACAAATGAATCTAAACCTGTACTAGAGCCGAATTCAGGGTCTTCATAACCATCGATTAATTCGTTTGTTCTTTGTATATCAAAATGCAAAACATTCTCTCTACCCGCATCATATCCCCATTTAGATGATAATCTTTTTTTCAAGGTCTGGACTGTTGGATATTCCCAATCAACAGCTGCTAAGGTATTGAAATGATTAGTTTGAAGGAATCCCTCTGTCAAACCACCACAACCTGCAAATAAATCTATGACATTAAATTTCATGGTTCAAATATTTAATTAGTTTCTCACCTAGTACTTTACCCAATAGCGGTGGAACTGCATTCCCAACCTGCCTATATTGTTCAGTCTTATTTCCTAAAAATTCAAAATCATCAGGAAACGATTGGAGTCTAGCATTCTCTCGCACACTCGGAACCCTATTCCATTTGTAATGAAAATGATTTCTGTGACCAGTGTCAATTGTCTTCGAAGGTTTTTTACTATGGTAACGTGTCCAAGCTTCATTAAACTTCCTTGAATCGCCAACACCAGGAGGCAAATCTTTATGATTACCTCCTTCCGGAACTTGGGCAATTACGTTTATAACATGTTCAGTATGTTTAGTGCCAAGATGATTTTTAAGAACTTTATTTCCATTACGCATTATTTTCTGATAATTGCTAAATGTATTTTTGTCGTATTCCAACTCCTCATTTCCTAAATTCAAAACTAAATCGGGTAAGTCGCCAATAGCATCCTCACAACCAACATATTCATTCTCTAGTAATATTGGTTCTGGAAATTCAAATTTCCCCAAATTGTTCTTCATTGCAACAAAAAATACTCGTTTACGGATTTGCGGAACACCATAATCAGGAGCAAAAAGCAGTTTAGGGTTACATGTATACTCCATCTCATTACAAAGCCTAATGATTTCATTTTTTGCTTTACCGCCATATAGATTTAGTAAGCCTGGCACATTTTCAATAATTATTGCTTTTGGATTTAGTTTCTCCGCTAGTCTAAATACTGAATAGAAAAGTGAATTTCTTTCATCGTTTTCATTTCGTGTTCCCGTCAGTGAAAACCCTTGGCATGGTGGGCCTGCAATGATGACATCAATATCCTTATTTTCTGTTTCATTGACAATTTTATCAATTGAACTTTCTTCATGTAAATCAAGTAGAAGTGCCTTTGAATTGTCATGATTTTTTTCAAAAGTCTTGAGAGCTATTTCGGAGTTGTCTACACCCAAAATAACTTTAAATCCTGCTTGTTGGAATCCGTATGAAAAGCCACCACATCCTGAGAATAAATCTATAGCTGTAAACTGTTTAATCATTTTCAAAATTAATTTTTCCTTGTCTTGTATTAATACTTTTAAGATAACTAGCTGCGCCCTCTGCAACCGAGAACACATTGTCCGAACATTTGAATTTATATGCCTCACGAGCAAATTTGTCAGCAAAAAATAAATCGTTGATTTTTTGTGCATCCATTTCTAATATTTCTGAGAGTAATTTTAATTTTGATACACTAAACTTTTTTGTTCCATTTTCTATTCTACTAATAGCACTTGAATTAATGCCTATCTTAGCTCCAAATTCAGTTTGAGTCCAATCTCTTTTTTCTCTCTCCATTTTAATGAAGTTACCAAAGCTTTTCATATTTAGGGCTTTACTCATTATGATTTGACCTATTTTTAACAAATGTAAAAAAAATTGTCGATTTATGGTCAAGTTATTATTTGATTTTAACTGCATTGTTTTTATTGTTCACTCTTGGTATTAATTTTTTTCATGCTTTAAACATTTATCTGAAATCATATATAAGTCGGTATTCTCTTGTGTCTTGTGATTTGACTTTACGATTGTCCATGCGAACAATAAAGACCCTGTTTTGTGACTCAAATTAATTTAAATGTAAATATTATGACACAGACAGATTATCTCAAAGATTGCAATTCCTTAGATGAAGCTAGGAAGACTTATGACCGATTAGCAATGAAATTCCATCCTTAAAAAGCAGGGAAAGAGAGGAGCTGTCTAAGGGGCTCGCTAATCAATTCCATTCCTTTAACCCTAGTGAGTTCAAATATGAGAATGAAATCAATGAATGGAGCTCTCAGACCTATTCAGGAATCATCATTGCTTTGATGAAGATACCTGATATCACTATTGAGATATGCGGGTCTTGGATCTGGATTTCAGGTGATACACCAAATTAGTTTTATTAATTCAATCGATCATAAACATCTTGATTATAAAAGGTCATACTTAATATTTCAGGCTCAGAAATAACCACCGAAACCAAATCAACATCCTTATTTTCATCACTATAAACATTTAGATTATAATCTTTCTCCAAATTCACATCCATTTTTTCATTTCTATAGCCACTATAAAATAGAATTAACCGAACAAAGGATGAATCAGGATGTGGCTCATGTAATTCTGAAACAAGCCCAACATATACTTTCCCATTTTTTAAGGTCATCATCACAATATCTTCCAAAAAATAACTTCTAAGAAAATCAATTTGTAGGGAATTACCAGTTTTACGAATAACTTCAGCTAAATACCAATTTTCATTATTTCTTTTAACCCAATTAAATAGTATTGTTGACGAGAAAGCAATTAAAAAAGATAGAAGCGCTGGAAAGAAAAATTCGATGTCAATGCGGCTGAATAAGATAAAGCGCTCAACTTCACAAGAAAAAAAGCTTCCCAATAAAAACCATATAAAATAACTGACTAGAAAAAATAAAAATCCTACTAGAAGGGAGTCGAAAATAAGTCGTTGGCGTTCTATTCGCCTGTAAAAATACTTCCATTTAATACACCTGGAGAGAAAATAATATCCACCTAACAGGGGTAAAAGAAGTAAACTCCAACTCATCTGTTTTTAAGCTTACTAACAGGTTTAAGTGTGTTAACTATTTGCTTAAATCTATCTGATTTGATAATATCCTTTTGATCAATTGTAAACGTTCCAGATTTAGTAATCTTGTATTTCTTTTGATTCACTATATTTTTTTCAATCTGTATAGCCATTTGTAAAAATTAAAAAGCCTTTAAATTATTTAACATTAAAATAGAGAAAAAGATTTTAAATTGCCAAGAATTATCAACTTATTCATATCCTAAAACTATATCATATTGTTGCATTTTTAGCAATTTAATTTCTATATCTTAAAAATAAATTTGTACAGGAAATCATTTAACCACTAGATTAATTTTACTAAAAATGACCATAAAATACTACATTCTCATTCTTATATTTCTCCTCCTGTTTGCAAAAGCACATGCCCAGTTAAATTATTCTTTTAAAGCAGAAACGGGCTACTCAAAATATATGTTTGGAACTATTCAAGTTGACCCAGGACCTAATTGGAGAGATTATAATTTAAACAATGAAAATGGGGTCGAATTAAATATCATTAACTCATTCGCTTACAAAAATAAAATATTTGCTAGCTTGGGTATTGGCTATCTGAATTTTGAAGTTACCAATGGAATTTCACTAGATTATGACTTTGAATATTTACCACCAAAATTAGGTTATCCCCTTTAATAAACCTAAAAATCGGATACAGTCATATATGGAATCAATATGAAAATGGAACAGGAACAGGCTTAACAGAATTCGGACTGGGACTTAATTTTAGAATGACTAAAAAATTAGATCTTTACACAAAGTCAGGGATTTTACTAACCCAACAATCGTTTCTTATTCCTTTTAAAATTGGTATGAGGTTTCAAAAAAGGTAATTTTTGAATTTTTATATTTTTATAATCTTTAAATTTGAAATTCATCAAAACAAACCACTAAAAGGTAAGTTTTCAATTAACTACAATAATAGGCATAGTATTTGATTAATGTTAAAACATAATCATCAATCTTAATTAAAAACTACAACTTATGAAAAAAGCAAACTACCTTTTCATTTTAGCTGTAATTATGATAAGCACTAGTTGTGCAACATTATTTACCGGAACCAGACAAAACGTATCCATCGATTCTAATCCACAAGGTGCAGATATCATAATTGATGGACAGAACTTAGGGGTGACTCCGGCAAAAATTAAAGTAGATAGAGAGTTGGATGCCTTACTCTATGGCGGAAAGGAAATACAATTTGAATTGGAAGGATACAAAAAACTGGGTTATGAATTGGATACTAGATTAAATTCGGTAGCTATTATTAACTTCTTTAATCCCCTTTTCTGGGGAATAGACATCGCAACAGGAGCTGTCACTAAATATGATAACTACTATAATTTCCAGTTGAGGCCATTAGAATTTAATAATACTCAATCCATTACCGAAAGTAATATGGAGAAATATGAAAAACTGGTCCAATTGAAGAAATTATTGGAAGATGGGGTGATCACACAAGAAGAATTTGATAAGGAAAAAGCAAAAATACTCGAGGAAGAATAAAAGCAAGGCTAATACTATCTTAGCAAGGTGATGCTGCCGGACTTTGCTATTCCACTGCCCTCACATCTGATTACAAAATAATAGACTCCATCTGGGACGGGGCTACCATTGGCAGTGCCTTCCCAGTCATTATTGTAGGGCTTAGCTTCAAAAATTTTATTTCCTTTTTGATCATATATTTCAACTCCGCATTGTGTAAAACTCTCAATATTTTTTACCTCCCAAAATTGAGCAATGTCATCGTTATTGGGTGAAAAGAACTTCATGGGTTCTAGTCTATCCCCTATATTAGTTTCTTCAACTGTTATCAGAATTTCCGCACTTCCAAAACAACCGTTTGCATCAAACCCCTCAACTCTTAATACGGTGGTTATGTCTGGAGCATATTCTATTTCGTCATCTGTAATATTTAAGGAAACAGAATCGGCAAACCATTCAAAATCAACAAGTCCTGAAGCAGATACAGAGATTGTCTCTCCCGCACTAACTGAAGTGTCTGATGCTATTAATTCCACATCGGGAATTGGGAATGTTTGAATTGAAATCTCAGCAGAGCCTTCACAACCATTTTCATCTACCACATTTACAGAATAAGTACCGCCTGCATCTACAAAAATAGAAGCTGTTGTTTCTCCCGTATCCCATTGATAGGAATCAAAATCACCATCTACTGTTAGTACTGCCTCATCTCCTTCACAAATAGCATTAGCCGAAGAGCTGATGACCACATTGAGTGCGCCATTTACGGTAATTTGCTTTGTTAATTCTGCAGAACATGATGTAAATCCATCGTAAGAGACTTTCAAGCTTACTTCATAAGTACCTGCTTCATTATAAGCATGTGTGGGATTTTGACTGTTTGAATTATTACCATCTCCAAAATCCCAGGCATATTGGGCAATCGATTGGTCTGCAACATCTGATCCGTCTGTAAAAGAAACAGGAACATCAATACAAACATTGGAATCAAAATTAAAATCTACCTGTGGTGGTGTTAAAAAATCAACTTCCAATGTGTCGGAATAAATTTTAGGACAAAATGTATTAATTTGATCGGTAATCTCCACATAATAATTGCCCGTTGTTGTAGGGTTAAAGTTTGCAGAGGTTTCACCAGAAATTAGATTGGAACCCTCATACCACTGATAAGAAAAATTATTGTCGAATGGAGAGATGCTGAGCGAAACCGTCTCCCCTTGACAATAGGTTCCTCCTCCTGAGCGCTCTATGGAAAATTTAGGAGCGGCAATAACATCAACCACAACGCTCTTAGTTTCTATTATACAAGAACCTGCATAAACATCAAGAAAATACCGGCCTGCTTTGTTGGCATTAAAATTATCAACCTCTACGCTTAAACCGGTTGCGGAAAAATCTTGTGGGCCACGCCATTCATATTGAGTGGCTCCAACATCTGTTGAATTCAATGTAAGCGTGCCCCCGTTACACACCGGATCATTTGAACTAATTTCAGCACTAGGTAATGAACCAGAGGAAATTATGGTCACCTCTATTTCTTCGGACATCTCCGAGCAATTTCCCCCATCCGATATAATAGAAACCGTATAGCTACCAGATTCTGAAATATCATTGAGTTCTATAAAATTTTCAGTACCAGACTTCACAATACTTCCATCTTGGCGCCATTCAAAAGTTAAACCTTCTATATTTTGCGTTTCCAGGAGAACTGAATTTCCCTGACAAGAATTGATGGGGCCTTCGGGCGTAATGACAGGCGTGATACATCTATTATTTCTTACTATCGAAATATTTGAAGAAGGTATATTGTTGTTTTCATCATCCACACTAGAAAAAACAATATCCGGTTTACTGTCCCCGTCTATATCGCCTACTTTGATATTTCTATTAATAAAAGTTACCGGAATGGATACTTTTGGAAAATTAATCCCAGTTGAACCGTTATTATTCAAGACATTAACACTTTTATTGGTACCAATGGTGGATACTACTATGTCAATGTTTCCATCACCGTCCATATCCCCATAATCCAAGCCCCATGGCCTAAGATCAGTGGTTAAATTCTGTGCGCTACCAAATTGTGGTGGATTTCCCGTACCATTGGTTTGATTGATGAATACAGCCACTGAAGAGCTTAAAAATAAGGTCGCTACGATATCTGGCTTATTATCTAGATTAACATCAGCAACTTTAAGGTTTACCAATGTTCCTGATGTATTGAATTGTACAAAGCTCTCAAAATTAAAATTACCAGGAGTGCTATTATTGGTGGCAACATAAAATCCGCCTCCATCCGTAAGGAATTGATTGGTGATGATTTCAGGCTTTCCATCACCGTTTAAATCCTCTACGTCTAAACCGGCAGTAGTACCTGCATTAGGCACATTAAGCTCAATAATACTATTATCAAAGGAAAGATTACCCCCACTAGAAGTATTCTTAACGATAAAAATTTTATTCCCAGTTTGATTGGAAACGACCAGATCAGGTTTACCATCGAGGTCCACATCTCTAATCACTACTCGCTTTGTTGAAGCCCCGCTAACCGTAATCGTCTGAAGGGTAAAAGAAAAATTGCCTGGCGTACTGAAATTCACTAAAATAAGTAATCTATTTCCATCATTACCCTCTGAAAAAACTACTTCGGGTTTACCATCACCATTAAGGTCACCCGC
This sequence comes from Marivirga sp., assembly GCF_051117495.1. Lineage (NCBI taxonomy): Bacteria > Pseudomonadati > Bacteroidota > Cytophagia > Cytophagales > Marivirgaceae > Marivirga > Marivirga sp. The sequence continues at coordinate 146,067 of NZ_JBNPEF010000013.1, forward strand.
TGTGGTATTTAACCCACGTGTCCCGATATTAAGATTAGTCTTAGCCATACTGATATTCCCAGGGGTGCTCAGATTTCTTAGAATGGTAGCAGAATTTGCATTGGAGTTTGCACCTATAATATCATTTTTTCCGTCCCCATCCAGGTCACTGATTGTCACATCATATAAACCGCTCTCGGCAAAAACATCAATTTGCGGATCAAAATCGGTGCTTTCCAAGCCTTGTTCTCCTCCATAGCTTTGAAAAAAACGTTCCCCACTATAATACAAACGTGTGCTGGAGTTTAAAACCGTAATATTATCAAAAGTAGCTCCAGTGGGGACTTTTGCTTCAATAAGTTGGTCTGTAACACTTAATATTTGTCCTTCCACACTTCCAAAAAAAACTTTGTCCGCTCCGTCCAAACCAACTCCTGCAATATTCACAATTTCACCAGCATACCCATTTTTAGGATTCACAGATTCTATAAAAGCACTTTGTCCTAAGGCTTCATTAGCAACAATTATAAAACAAATGAAAAGATAATATTTAGGTGAGAGTTTCATCATATAGGTTCATATATGGAATTAAGTATTCTTAATTAACATCCACAATAATAACTTTAATGTTTTTAAACTTGGTTACTTCTTCTGCTGTCTTCTTTTCTTTATTGGCCTCTCTTCTGGAGAAGGTTTCATAAATATATACATAATAAATTTCGTTTTGCTTATTGTAAAAAATATCTGCTGTTATGTCTTCATCCCTTTTCAACTTTTTCACCAATTGATCTGCTGAGTTGAAATCCTTAAATTCCCTCACCACCACATAGTATTTCTTATCTTGGATTTCACCTTCTTCTCCACCTAACTGTACATCCTGACTGGAGAATCTAGGAGCCCGCTCTTCAGTCCTTTCGAGGCTTTTCAGCTTGGGTCTTTCAACCAATCTTTTGATTTTATCTCCTATTTTAATATTAAGCTGAATTTCGTGCGAACCATTAGCAATACCTTCTACTAATTTACTTGAAGGTTCATAAGCATAGCTCAGTGATAATTTTTGCATATTAAAGCCTACCATCCCCGACATTCCATAATTAAGCCTGTAAGAAGCCCCAATCCAAAAAATCTCATTAAAGTTCATAGTACTAAGCACCTCTATTCTTTGGCCATCAAATTGTGAATATTGATAAAGCGCATAAAATTGTAAGGGTGCATAAACGTCCTCCAATTTAACAGTTCTCTTAAACCGCCCCGTTCTTCTCGTTACAAGCTTGTAATCTACTGGCTTTTTGTAATAAGCCATAATAGTGAATTCATTGAAAGGCGACAATTCCAAAGCTTCGAAATTTTGAGTATTGGCATACTGAATTTTAAATAGTCTTGGTAAGGATACGCCCAGATTAATTCCACTGGTGGTTTCCAATTTTAAGCCGACATTAGAAATGGGTTGGACATTATTATCAAGGAAATTATTGATGGCAGGATCGCTTAAATCTTGAATCTGAGAAAAATCAATGCTGTTAGATGTAACACCTCCGGAAATTCCAAACCGGACTTTAGCACTTTTGGTTAAATTGATTGCATAGGAATAAGTTGCCAGAAAATCGGTAGTGGTTAATAGTCCCCGACTGAAATTCCTTAAAGTTGCACTTAAACCATATTTCTTATAATCAAAAGGTGATTCAAATGTTAGGGTAGAAACCATTGGCGCACCCTCCACTCCTCTCCACTGAAAGCGTTGATTCAAGGACACATTTCTAAAAGGACTGGCGGCCGCTTCAGCTGGATTATATAAATAAGGGGTTATGTAAAAATGATTGTAAACAGGTAGCTCTTGTGCTTTGGAGGAAAGCCCACTAAAAAACAGAAAAAATAAAAATGCAAAGATAAACTTGAACATAAAAAAAGGGTAACTTATATAGTTTCCTTCTATAAATTGCTATAGACCTACAACTTGTAAATTAAAAAGCCAATATATTAAATACATATCCAATAAACATTACATAAATGACAAATATAAAAATATTTTTGAGCATTTTTTAGAGGATAGTCTGTACATTTACTTAGTTTTAAGGTTGGAATAGTTCCGGTGTATGAATAAAGTCAGTATAATTAAAAAGAAATATTTATCAACCACTAAAGGTATAAACATATCTGTTTTAATAGCAGTTTTGTATTTATTTAATATCTCGGATATAAAGGCTCAAGTTTTTATTGGAGCAAAAGCCGGTGCTCGAACCTCTTGGTTAGAATATGATGATTTTGCTGCCGAAGATTATGATAAATCTCTTTTTTTCGGATTTAGTGCAGGGCTAACTGGAGCTATCAAAGTACAAAAGAGATTTATGTTACAGCTTGATATAATGTATGCCCAAAATGGAAAAAAAGTAAATGGAATCACTGACCCATCCCTCCAAAATGATGCTAAATATCATTATTTAAACACCCCTATAGTTTATAAATTAGATTTTAATGGATCCATTGCAGACAGACCGTTTCAATGGCATGTAGGGGCTGGCCCCAATGTAAATTTTTGGTTGGGTGGCAAAGGCCTATTGAAATCAGTAGAGCTGGAAGAGGAAAGCATTGACGAACTCGAATACAAAATAATTTTTGATGCTGTGCCGGCTAATCCTGAGTTTGGTGGGCTTTATTATAATGAATTCAATAGGGTACAAGTGGGATTAATAGTGGCTACTGGTTTGGTTTTGGAGCCATTACCCGGTCAATTACTGATGATTGATTTTAGGTATGAATGGGGACATAGTTATATGGCAAGGGAAAAAGGTCGGTTCACCAATGTTTCAGCCTACAGAGATGATTTAACAGCAAGAAACCAAGCCATACAGATTTCAGTCGCTTATGTGTTTGATATAATTAATAAGGGTAAAAAAGAGAAAAAAATATATTATAAAAATTAAGTGTTTTCTTAATTGAGCAACTCTATTTTTCTTTTAAATAGGTTTATTTCAAAAAGGTATTTATTTTGAATGAAAATGAGTTCATTTGAATAATTAAGCCATCGAAAGAATATTTTTTATATTTTATCGAAAATAAATACAATTGTTTTATTTGCTCAAAAAATGACATTTTGTTACATATTACATTTTTTAAGAAAATTAAATATTCTTAACACTTACTTTTTATTAATATGCATTTCAATTAAAACCAAAAAAGTGTATTGATTCGTAAATTCCGACTGATATGAAAAAATTACTACTACTAATCGTTTTTGCTTGTTTTTCCATGGTTTATGCTAAAGCACAGGAAATATGTGATGATGGCGTTGATAATGATGGTGATGGATTCATTGACTGTTTCGATGGCGATTGTACAGACAATAGCGCCTGTGATGGTTTTTACCTTGGAAATGATGCATCCTGTGAAGCGGAGCCTAATGCATTCCCTCAATTTTCACTTACCCTAGGCTATCAATCCAACAATGATGCTTCTCTTAATTTGAGCAGAATCGCCATAGGAGATTTAGATAGAGACGGAATTCCTGAAATATTATCCACCAACAGATATGATGACAGAATTTTTCTTCTCAATGGTGATGACGCCACCATAAAACACCAAGCCAATACCAACAATCCATCTTTTAGATCTGCGGCCATGATTAATATTGAGGATGACAATTGCGGGGAAGTGTTTATAATTAATGAAAATAGGAGCGATAATTTTACAATAAGTGCCTTTGATTGTGAATTAAATCTCTTATGGACATCTGAAAGGTTATATAATGACCCTGTTTTTCTAAGTTTTGCAGATTTTGACCGCGATGGCCAACCTGAAATGTATTATAAAGATGAAATCAGAGACCCGCTCACTGGTGTCCGATTGGTTGAAAACTCGGGAACAAACTGGAATAATTTACCAAGCGGTGGTGTAGCGGTAGATATCACAGGAGATGAAGATTTAGAGTACGTCTTGGGAAATAAAATTTATGCAGTAGAGCTAAATGCAAGAACAGCAGATGCCGGTACTTTGACCTTGTTAGAGACCATGCCCACTAGCTATCAAACAAAAAATGGAGGTTATCAATCAGCACAAAGCGCCACTACTTCTGTAGCGGATTATAACCTTGATGGCAATTTAGATGTAATTGTCACAGGTGCTACTGGCGGAAACGTAACCAGTGTATTCCTTTGGGATGTAGCCAATGATGATGTGAAAATTTTCAACGACCCCATTGGTACCGGTGATTATCAATTTGGGTGGAAGCGCGGAATGGGAAGAGTTAACATTGCAGACTTGGATGGTGATGGTCAATTGAATGCCGCTTTTGTCTCGGGAAGATTTCTTTATGCCTTAGATGAAAACTGGGATCCGTTGTGGGTAGATGAATTTGGTGATCCCGCACCATCAGAAGTGAATGAAGAAACTTCCGGGATCACGGGCTGTACTTTATTTGATTTTAACGGTGACGAAAAATCAGAAGTAGTTTATAGGGATGAAGATTATTTATACATCATCAACGGAAATGACGGTAGTGTAAATACTCAAATTCACTGCCGTTCAAGAACTTCAGTGGAATATCCCATAGTAGCCGATGTGGATGCGGATGGATCTACCGAGATTTGTGTTACATGTGCTAGTGAAGGTTACAGTTCAGCAACACCTGGAAGAAATTTATCTTTATCAACTCCTGCAGAAGTAAGAATTTATAAATCTGCTGGAGAGCCTTGGGTACCAGCAAGAAGATTGTGGAATCAGCATGGCTATTTCAATGTGAATATTAATGATGATTTGACTGTACCACAAAATCAACAAAAGCACCAAGCTGTCTTTTCAACAGGCGTTTGTACAACTGGCCCAAGTCGCCCCCTGAACAGTTTCCTTAACCAATCACCATTTTTAAGTTCTGATGGTTGCCCCACTTATGCATCACCTGATTTAACCATTATTGAATCTTCCTTTTCTGTAACCCCTCCTAATTGTCCGGAAGAGGATTTCACAATAAGTTTTGATTTTGAAAATATTGGGGATGTCCCTTTATCTGGTGATGTTCCGGTCACTTTTTACGATGGAGACCCAATGGTGGCTGGAACCAATAAATTGAATACAGTATTGATTCCCTTAAGTAATTTTGGTGTCGGGCAAACCGGCTCTGCCGTTGATTTAGTCGTAAATGGAACTGGTGGTCAATTTACACTTTATGCAGCATTGAATGACAATGGATCTACTACACCAACCCCTATAAGTTTCCCAAATTCGAATTTCTTGGAATGTGATTATGATAATAATATTGTCTCGGCTGAAGTAAATCCTATTCCTTTTGCTCTTTCAACGGAAACCACCAACAACATCACTTGTGCGGCTGGAAGTGTCCCTCCTAACGGGTCTGCCAGAGTATTTAGATTGGTTGGAGGTACAGAAGTGACCTCTGATTACGATTTCTTTTGGTTTGACGGCACTACTGTTGATAGTACACCAGATTATACCGGCTCTGTTTATACAGGACTAAGTGCAGGTACTTACACTGTTTTTGCCAGTGATAAATTAGCGGGCTGTAGTTCTGATACCGTACAAGTAGTGATAACTGATAGCACCAGGACAATAGATGCCGAAATTACAGTAGATAGAGGCAATGATAATTGTAAAAACCCTAATGGAAAGTTAACAGTATCGGTAAACGGTGGTGATCCTGTTGGGAATTTCGAATATGAATGGTACGAAGGAAACACAGTGGGTGGTGGTTTGCAAATAAGCAATAGCCATGTCGCCAATAGCCTAGAATCAGCGGCCTATACCGTATTAGTTACGGATAAAGCAACTGGATGCCAAACCATTGCTTCAATGGAAGTACCTGATGAAACTGTTACTCCTGCAGTAACTACCTCTGCAACGGATATTGTCTGTTCCGACACCAATTCAGGAAGTGTAAGTGCTAATATAAATGGTTCTACTTCGGGATATACTTTTGAATGGTACATTGGCACCAGTGAAAAACCAACGCCTGATTATACAGGAAGCACTGTCAATAATTTACCTCAAGGAAGTTATACAGTTAAAGTGACTGATAACAGTACAAAATGTGAGTCTGAATTGACTACAGTTGAGGTGGACCAAACCGTAAACCCTGAAATAGATGATATAACCAGTACCGAAAACAATTCATGTGATAGTAGCCTTCCCAATGGAACTGTTACAGTTTCAATAGTAGGGAATACTGCTGATCACACTATAGAATGGTATGCAGGAGCCAATACTTCATCAGCAGTGATAGGCACAGGCCTTTCATTGAGTGATTTAGCTGCAGGGGATTACACTGCAAAAGTGATCAATAATAACACTGGCTGTTTTGTTACTGACCGTGTAACGGTTATAAACAATATAATACAGCCCGTATTAAGTGCCACTGCAGATCCCGTGACAACCTGTTCGCCATTTGATGGCCGAGTGGAAGCCAGTGTTGATTTAGATGATGTAAGCGACTATACTTTTTCATGGTACGAAGGCACGCAGGTTAAGACCAGCACTGATTTCAGTGAATCAGGAAATGTATTAGAAAATCTTGAACCTGGATTTTATACCGTTCAAGCTTTTCATAATACCCGTAATTGTTTAGCAGATGCCGTAACTGTTGAGGTAATTGATCAGGCAACTGTGACCATCGAACAGGAAGAAAGTATTTTAAGTTTACCTACTGCATGTAATGAAGATGATGGTGTCTTAGAAGTTGAAGTAAATTCACCCAACAATGTATCCGGTTTCCTAATTGAATGGTATGCAGGCTCTTCTACTAGCAACTCCCCTTTCCAAACTGATGATGGCGTTACAACTTCGACTGCTAACAATTTATTTACCGGACTTTATACAGTTGTAGCAACAGATTTAGATAATGGTTGTTCTAATCAAAAAGTATTCAACTTACCTTTTGTGGATGCACATCAATTAGATTCCATAAGTTATCAAAATGCAACAACTTGTATCCCAAACGATGGAAGCATAGAAGTAGAATTGACTCCTTCTGGTTCGACAAATTTATCGCAATATCAATTATTTTTGTTCAGAGAAAATAATGGAGAATATATAGCCATTGATACTTTAGCTGGAACAGACCCCCCAGTATTTAGTGGACTAAGTGAAGGTACATATATTATTGAAGCATTATCTAATTTTTCTGGTTGTTCAGTATATCTGTTAGATGCAATTATAGATTTGGAGGCAACAGATCCTGTTATTACAGGTAATTCCTTTGAGCCAAATACAAATTGTGATGTATCAGTCGCTAATGGTTCTATTGAAATCAGTCTTGATAACGAAACATCTCCATTATCTTATACAATTAATTGGTATGAAGGAACAAATACCAATGTTCCTTTAGGCACAAATATAGGGAGTACAGGAGGAGTTAATGGAGAACAAGCCGTTGGCCTAATTGGTGGTAGCTATACAGTTGAAGTATTCAACAACTCAACACAATGTTCTTCTACCAAAACTTTCAGTATTAATGATAACCCAGTAGTTGTATCTATTCCTTCTAGTGAATTGGAAACCTCTCCTATCACAAGATGCGATATCAATGATAGTGAAGCAACTATCAACAATGTTTATGAAAATGGGGTTGTAGCCGATATTAATGACTATACTTTTGAATGGTATGATGCTGATATGAACATTTTACCTAATGCATCAACACCAAACAACAGCAACACTATAAGTGCACTTCCAGAAGGCTCCTATTTTGTAAAAGCTATCAATAATAATTCAGATTGTGAAACTTCTACAATTGAGTTCTCAATTGAAAATGAGATAGTGGAACCTAACATTTCATTGGATTTTAGAAATCCGGAAAGATGTGTTTTACAAAACCCGAGTGATGCATTTGGATTTTTAAGGGTAACTGCAACCGCTCCAAATTCTAGCTTCTCTTATGATTGGTATAATGAAGCAGATACCACAGGTGCCGTAGCGCATTCTGGATCTGAATATTTAAATCTTGTAGAAGGTTTTTATACAGTAAAGATTACAGATAGTATCTCAAATTGTGTTTATGTTGAAACTTATGAATTGGTCACAGAAGAGAATGATGTGAATATATCAGCTTCTGCATCGCCTGTCACCAATTGTGATGCACCAAATGGATCAGTTTTCGCCACAGTAAGTACACCTGGTGATTATGCTTATACTTGGACAGACGCTAATGGCAATACAGTAGGTACCACAAAAGAAGTAAATTCACTTCCTGAGGGAGAATATACTGTTACGGCTACTGATAATACAGACACATTCTGTACAAGTTCCGCTACAGTCATCATCACCAATGACCAAATAACGCCACCACTAACTGTTGAGCAAGTAGCCCCTATTACAGTTTGTGATTTAACTTTGGCAAATGGTGCGGCAAGAGCAAGCGTTGATGGCGGATTTGTCGGGTACACTTTTGAATGGTTTGAAGGAAATTCATCAAATGGCAGTTTGGTTCATACCGGGCCAGAATTCTCACAAATGAGAGATATCACCTATACTGTACGTGTTACAAATAATCTGACACAATGTACAAATGAGGAAAGCATCACTATAAGTTCGGAAATTCCTACAGTTGGTCAACCTAGCATAGAGGTTGTCAGTAATGATACGCATTGCGTGGTTGACAATGGAGAATTAAGTGTGAATGTAGGTGGAAATACTGGTAATTATCGTTTCAGCTGGTTTAGAGGAAATAATGCCAATGGGACTGCCTTCACAACTGCGGATAGAATTACTGAATTGTCAGCTGGCCAATATACGGTAGTGGCAACTGATATAAGAAATGGTTGTACTTCAGAGCCCGTAACAGCTGAAATAGTTGAGGATTTGGTTTTCCCTGAAATAAAAACCGAATCTGAAGACGCTACCTGCAGTGATGATAACGGTTCCGCCTCTGTCTTTATAACAAATGCAGTGGATATTAGCAAAATTGAATGGTTCAATAGTTTTGGTTCCTTTATCAATACAGGGCCTAATTTAACAGGTGTTCCAGCTGGGGATTACATAGTTAGAGTACAGACAGCAAATGGATGTGCCGTGGAAGAAGAGGTAAGTATTAAGTCCGAGATTACCGCATTTAACGGTATTTCAAGAAATGGGGATGGAGCCAATAGTTTTTTCAAAATTGATTGTATATCTCAGTACCCTAACAACAATGTAAAAATTTACAACAGAGCAGGGACTTTAGTATATGAAGCAAGAGGCTATGATAATAATAATACCAGATTCGATGGTGTTTCTAATAGAGGTATTAATATATTAGGGGATAATTTACCAGATGGCACCTATTTTTATGTGATTGAAAAGAATGATGGTTCTAAGCCTCAAAATGGTTATTTAGAAATAGTAAATTAAAATTAATGTTCAACAGATATCTTAAATATAAGTCCTTATTGATAATAATTACCTTATTATTATTAACCGGGACTTTGAAGGCGCAACAATATCCTATTTACTCCCAATATATATTTAACGGACTAGTGCTTAACCCGGCTTATGCTGGTAGCCATGTTCAATTAAGTGCATCCGCTATGTACAGGAATCAGTGGGTGAACTTTGAGGGTGCTCCTAAAACATTGTTTTTTAGTGCCCATACATCCCTGATGAATGAAAAAATGGGGCTGGGACTCCTAATCAATGATGATAGAATAGGAAGTTACTCTAACCAGAATATTTATGGTAGTTATGCATTCATCATAAAAACACCTAAGGGTAAACTAGCTATGGGGGTTTCAGCCGGCCTTAATATTCTTTCAGCAGATTTCGGGAATCTAAACTTAGATGATATTGGGGATAACTCCTTTGCAAGTGTGACGGGTAATCTCAGACCAAATTTTGGGACGGGTGTTTACTTCTACAATAAAACATTATTTGCAGGATTTTCAGTACCCTTTTTATTGAATAATGGGTTTGGAGACGTAAACCTTGAAAATACTTTAAACGAAATCAGGTCTGCAAGGTATTATTACTTGAACGGAGGTTTAATGCTCCCGCTAAATCTTGAAAAAACAGTCCATATACAGCCCTCCGTATTGATCAGAGGTCAAGAAGGGGCACCACTGAATTTTGATATCAACACCAGTTTCATTTTTTATGATTTACTCAATGTGGGAGTGTCATACAGAAATATTGATGCAGTGGTTTCTTATATTGATTTCAAGTTGAGCGAATCCTTTCATTTTAGCTATTCTTATGATTGGACCACTTCGGCTATAAGAACCGCCTCTCATGGAACACATGAATTTATGCTTAATTATAGAGTTCGTTTGCGGGATATTCATGATGATGTAAAATGTCCTAAGTTTAATTACTTTATGTAATCAACGATAGGGTTTTTACAATCTGTAGAATTATAAATAATGGCAAAATTAATAGTAATTTAAGTGTTTGTTAATAAAAACATTTACTACTAAGTGCTTGCTTATAACGAACTATAATAAAAATAATCTTACAGTAATCTGAATTCGATTAATCGAACCGATTTCCTAAATGATTTTCCAACCCAAAGTAGCTTACATGAGTCTGTTATACAGATGTTGATTTTAAAGAGTTGACAATATCCATATAATTAAAATCTTTAATAAAACGACCAAAATGAAAATAAACTTAGCTGCACTCTTCCTTTTATTGATATTATGCTCTTGTGATAAGAATTCAACTTATAAATATAAAGATGCTATTATTAGCACTACTCCAATAAATTTTGAAGAAGTCAATTCTGAATATGATGATTACAATTCTACAGCTCCTGGATTCGGTGAATCCTTCCCATTATGTTTTTCTAGCAATAGAAGATCTGGAGGTGGCGAATTTGACTTCTTATACATACCCATCCAAATTTATTTCTCTAAGTCAACTGGTGAAATAACTGTAGGAGAAATAAAAAATTCAAATTCAGATTTCTTAATACAATCCACCGAAATTAAAAATGCTTTAAGAAAAATAAACTCCTCGTATAACGAATTGGGGCCCTACATGACCCAAATCTTTTCCAATAGCAAAAAAAACATGATAATATTTGCCAATGATGAATCAGGTAATTTTGATATCAAATTCACACACAATTCAGATAGCATGAACTATGATTCAATCAGTCCCATCTCCTTTTTAAATTCTGAATTTGATGATTATTATCCTACTTTCAATAAAGACAGCAGTCAAATTTATTGGTGCAGTAATAGAAATGGGCAATTTGATATCTTCAATGTTGAGCTTGATAATTTCTTGGATCTGATAAATAAGCTCCATGACCAAACAGACAAAAGAGTCCGCTCTATAAACTTGCTTAATTCTTCCGCTAATGATAAATGTCCGTTTATCATGAAAGATTTCATGGTATTTTCTTCCGACAGAGCTGGAGGTTTTGGGGGTTTTGACCTTTATTATTCTGAAAAAATTAATGGAGAATGGAGCGAACCAAAAAATCTAGGACCAGAAATTAATTCAAAACATGATGAGTATCGTCCTATCGTTCATCCAATGGGATATGAATTTATGAATGATCTAATGATATTTTCTTCCAATAGGCCAAATGGTTTAGGTGGCTTTGATCTATATTATGTGGGCATTGATAAAATCAATCTTTAAGATAAATTCTGATAAATACTTTCCAAAATTCTTTTGAATTCCTGAAAATCATCAGGAGAAAGGTTTTCCCAAGCTTTCATTCTGATATCTTGCACTTCAGGCAAGCACTCTTCAACCATTATTTTTCCGCTGTCAGTCAAGGCTATCTTAAAGCTCCTTCTATCTCCGGGATGTGGTTTTCGCTCTATCAATTCCTTGGCTTTCAATAAATCAATAATACGGGTCATGGTAGGATGATCCTTAAAAGTATTACTAGCCAATTCCCTTTGGTTCAATTCGCCCTTATCATAAAGTTGCTTTAAAACAGCCCATTGGTCAATAGTAATGGTCCAGCCCAGTTCTCTAAATCTTTGCTTAGCATATTGCTTGACCCTCCGTGCTGTTTTATCCAATAAAAAGGAATATCGGCTATATTTTTCGGCTTCTTGCATTATTAATTATTAGTATAGCAACAAAATTAAGGTAAAAATTAACAGGAAAGGGTCATTTTAGAAATTTTCTCTGGACATTTCTTGAAAGAAAGTTTTTTAAATCCCTTTTAGCTTATCTCTACACTTTTGTCGGCATAGCTTAAGAGCTATTACCAGGGTCTAAAGCCATAAATCCTATTCCCATGCTTTTAATAAAAGTAGCTTATCAACTACCATGCGGAGCATGGCAGGAGTTCTGGGAGATTAGGAATTGCCTTGATCTTATAAAAAGCTTGTTAAAGAACCAGCTTTAAGTAATCTCCATTTCTATAGGCTATTAATTCAACTCCATTTTTGACAGAATAAACTATTAGCTTCATTTCAGATGCTTCATTCGAAGTTTCGAATACAATAACATCCTTAAAATCAAAACCTAAATAGGAGAAATCAGAAGTAGTTTCAATACCGTCCGAACCAGAACCCATTCCGATAGACTCTTGATGATCAGGAAAATAATGTGTTAATATAAAATTGGCCTTCTCATATTTCTCAACTTTCATTTGAACTGCAATATCAACTGATCGAAAAGATAAAAAACTACTAACTTTCTGATATTCAACAGATGTACAGCTTTCTTCAGTATTACTTAAATCTTCTATGATTTTGGGTTGCGTGCTCCCCACTACAATATTACCCTCCTCATTTTCATACCTCAAATCATTATAATCTGTATAGGGGATTAAGGAAATTTCATCTTCAGTTAGTTGATATGATCCTAAAGACTGAGGATCTCGACATACATCACAAGCGCTTAATAACGCTACTAATAAAAATATAAGGAATGAATTTGGGTTCATATCTGAATTAATTATACTACTTAAATTATTCTGCGTAAGTTAAGGTTTTTCTTTTGACTTGACATTTCTTTGAAATGCGGATAGAAAACTTATAAAATACCAGCCTTTCGGATTATGAAATTTACGGCTTAGCTATGCCAATTGCATAATTTCTACTCATAAGAATTAAAATTATAAAATATTCTAGCTTTTGCTACCACCATGCGGAGCATGGCGGGAACGGAGGCACTTAACATAATCACCAATGAAATTACTGTGCCCCAAACCATAGTAGCTAAAGCAGCGGTTTGATAAATTTTTCTAAAAAGTTTATAAAACCATATTGCTGTAAGTGCTTGTGAAATTATGATAGAAAGTTCTAGTAATAAGCGAATCCTCGCTGTTGATTCACTTTCCGTCAGATTCTTTAAGGTCTGCTGTGGGTCTCATATATAGACTTCTGAATGGAAAATAAGAAATCCAAAAATGCCAGAAATGAGCATTAGCAAATACCGACTACTCTTTGTATTTTTCAATTCAATATGGATAATAGTCATGTCAGTTTAGTTAAGGATGGCAATTGAAATTGAATAATGTTAAGATTTGCTAAAAGACAATAAGTTGCATCAATAAAGGAATTATAGCGCTTTATTACTCTTCTAATTTTGTAAACGATGTCTCTTTGCCGTACCTTGCTAGCAGGTAACGAACAGTAAAAAAAATAGCGACCTGAAAATACCCACTTTCAAGCCGCTACTTAACTCCCAAATCACAAACACATTTAAATCGGTTAATCAGCTACTTACTGACTTTATTCGATCTTATCCAAGCTTACGGTTTTAGTACCGGTACATCACTCACAATTCTCCAGTGATGATCTTCCCCCTTTATCAGAGTCAGTATAGATACAAAGGTCATTTTTGTTCCAATAAATGAAACCTTGGCACTTGCCGTGTTGCCATTTAGCATGATAGCTTCGATACTCACCTTTCTATTATCACCGCCATACTCTTTGCTTTTGATTTTTTCGAGGTAAACGTCCTTTGGCATAATCGATACTTCCGAACTTCCAAACATACGGTTCATTACGATACGGTAATTGTCATCTAAGTAATCGGCTAGTTCATCGCTGTCATTTCGATCTCCTGCTTTGGAGAATCCTATAATCGTTTGTTCTATTGAATTCTCTTCAGAAGATTGAGCGTTACAGCCTATTGCTGTGAAAAGAGCAAAAATGCTCATTATGATTATTTCTTTCATCTTGTTATCTATTTTATGATTTAATTAATTTTTGTCAATTTGTGCTGATAAATACAGCTTTTAGGGAGGCCGGATATGTTGAGTAGAGCACATGACTTTAGAGTTTAATGGTAAGGGAAGTCCGCATAATAGAATGATGCTGAAAATCATCATCTAAACTGTAAGCCATCAGCAACGGCCATTCTGAATCAGGCAAAAGCTCCTTATGATAGGTACTTGCTGCTGCCAGCGGTATTGCAAATTTCAATCGGGTTATGCCATCTGATTCTGTTCCAGATATGAGATGCGTTTGACTAGTTATTCCATATTGAGTAATGGGTTTATAACTGCCAGCATTAGCTGTATAATGTTCGACAACTTCGGCTTTTCCTTTGACAACACGGCCCATCAATAAGTAGGTTCCTGCCAGTGAAGTACTTTCGTTAAAACCGATAGCGACCCAACCCTCAGTAGTTGCTTCCATCTCGAAGAAGATGGTTTCTTCTTCTATCCTCCACTTGACAGTCATCTTGTTTTTGGTGACTTCTTTCCTATCGGACTTTTGGTGTAATGGACTGATTAACAAGAGGGCGATGTAAATAAATACTACTTTCATTTCTTTTTGATTTTAGCGGTGAATTCGATTTCTATTAGAAGATTTTCTCTGGCTAAAGCTGATACGCCAAGCAAAGTGGTAGCAGGTGCGTAGTGCTTGGGATAAGTTGCTTTTAGAAAATTACCTATATCCCTAGTTTTACTGATATCAATATTCACCACATAAAACCTCAGGTGTAATACGTCCTGCCAATCGCAGCCCTGGTCTTGCAATATGAGCGCTATGTTTTGGAGTGTTTTGTCAAATTGATTGGCAAAGCTCTGCTCTTCTGGCAGCTGGTACTCTTTGTCCCACCCCACCTGCCCTGAGCCATAGACGACCTCATTAAAAATTACTGCTTGTGAAAATCCTAGTTCCCGGGTCTTATAAACCTCTAGACTATCAATAGTAGATAATTCTCTACCACAAGAACTCAAGGATAGGATGAAGAAGATCATTAGTAGCCTTATTGTTTTAATGTCAATCATTGATATATCAATTTATAATGTAAATTTTTTTATTGCATATTTTCTTGAATTTTTCTTAACAGGCAGTTTAGCGTGTTTAAATCCTCCTGAGAGATACCTTCAATACTTTTTGCTCGATGACTACTGATTACGGGCATGTATTTATGAATATATTCTTCTCCATTTTTAGTAAGGCATATACTATATTGTCGCCTGTTATCTTGAACTGGCTGCCGTTCTACAAAGCCTTTTTTATTTAGCAGATCTAATGTTCTTGTGATCGAAGCTGGATCTCTGAGAGATTTGTAAGCTAGCTCTTTTTGAGTCAGACCGTCATTCTCTTCAATGATCTTTAATAAAATCCATTGTTCAACGGTAATACTCATTCCTAATCTGTCAAACTCCCTTTGTGAGTATAACTTGGAGACTTTGCTTGTTTTGTCAATTTGGAAAAGTACTACGTTTTCAATTTTCATTTGATATAACAATTATTGATACTGCAATTATAAGAATAATATAACTGAAAACAAAATTATTTAGATCTATCTGCAACCGGAAGGCCTACCAGGCTTTGGTCAATAGTAAAGTAAAAGAGTAGCGGAAGTATAGTTGGGGAACAATACCTGATAGTAAGCACTTGGTTTTCTATGCGACTTCAAAAAGTCAGCGGATTGGTTTTTCTATCACTCTAAAATATTCTTTATTAAAGATTGCGAAATAAGTCTTTGCCTCAAATTCTTCATAATAGGGCAGAAACTTTCTTAGGTTTTTCCGGACATCTTCCTCGTAGGCCCGTAAATATTTCATTTTCGTTTCTGCGACATCAGAAATATCAATTTGAGTTGTGGGTTCCGGCATCCCACTAATACCGTACATCTCATTGGCAATTTTACTAGCATTTGGAAAACCCCACTTTTTCATTCTGGCTCCCAACCATTTGTCCACAATCTCTTTCTCCATATGATCGGTATAGACGGACTGATATATTTTATTAATCTCTAATCTCCCTTCACTAAATAAATCCTTGACTAATTTACTTATGAAGATATGCTCAGGATGGCCGTAGCCTCCTTTTTCGCTATCAAGCGTAAATATTACAGAAGGCTTAAAATCATTCACTTTTTCGATGACAGCATGAGCTGTTTTTTCAGTTAAAAACTGCTCCTTTATCTTTTCATATGGAATAGGAAGATATGGAGTGCTCATCGTATCAAGCCCAATTCGGTAATAACCATCCGCTAATATAAGTTCATTCCCTTCACAAATAATCTCAGCAGGATTTTTACCCGTTTCAGACAGTACGTGTCTTTTTAAACTCATTTGACGAACTTTCCATCCATTTGCCGACAGCTTTGCTATAGTTCCTGACATTGCACAGTCATCATCATCATGTGCTACAATTATAAGTGCTCTTTTATTGCTTAATGTATCGAGGAAAACATCGTTTGGATAAGTTTCCACTGCTACGAACGTTTTCAGTTGCTCGGTTGTAACTTTTTCCTGACATCCTAATAAACTGATCGTCAAGAAAACTATTAAAATTATTTGTTTTCGCTTCATTCTTTGATTGTCGACAGAGTTTGATGAAGTAGGCTGTCAACAAATAAATATCGATAAAAAAATTGCTAATATCCTAGAATATGAGAGATTATATGAATTCTATAATGTTTAAAGCAGTTTTAGCGTTCGTTATAACTGAAAGATGGTGCATAATTTTGTCTTTTTTACAGCTTTTTAAAGTTTAATTGAAGTGGGTCGGTTGGCTTCTCAATTGACAAATGTTAAAATGGAAACTTGGTTAGATTTCTTCCTACAATCACTACACTCACACTAAGCCTATTGTTTTTCGACTTCTACTACTATATAAAATATTTGAATAATAATTTGGATACTTCTTGGATCGCCACGTTCCCGCCATGCTCCGCATGGTGGTTCTATTTACCTCCCTATAGCATCAAATGAAGATTTAACATGCCTTTACCACTAGCATAATCAATTGCAGAAGAATAAAGATAATGATGTGGTTCTGCTACTTCACCACTAACTACTGGATTATTATGTATGTAATCTAAATTCTTTTGAATGGCATCATTACTCCATAATTCTATTGGCTTGTTATGCTGTTGCCAGAACTGTATATCATTTTTGGTCGTTTTATTTCTTTTTGCAGCCAACTGCATAAACCAAAGATATCTTTCTCGCTTGCTCTCCTGTGGATTGGTTTTAATTAACTCAATCAATTCCTTAGCAGTGGAACTTTTAAAACTTTGAAGTAACCTTTGCGGATTCTTTTCTCTTGCCCGAAATATGAGATGAACATGATTACTCATGATTATCCAAGCACCTAAAACCATCCCTTTTTCCTTATACAAAACTTTAAATGTTTGACTATACAGTCTTTGTATAACCTTCTTGTAAATACACTTAACCAGAATACGGTTGTAAAGCTTACAAAATACCAGCCTTCTGGATTATGAAATTTATAACTTCTACTCATAGAAATTAAAATTATAAAAAAATTCTAGCTTTTGCTACCAACATGCGGTGCATGGCTGGAACGGGGGAGTTCAAAATCTACCATGCTTAAAGTAATAATTCTCATTTAAATTAACACAAATTAAATTGGATGAATTCATTCCTTTTAATTGATAATGTACAATGAGATTACTTTTTTCCTTAACTGATCTAGAATTCATCTATCAGGCGAAAAATGTAAAGTCTATTAATTTTCTAAAGTTATAGGAGTTGTTCGAAAAGTAAGGAGACTTTACGGTTTGATAAGGGGTTTTGATGAGTAAGAGTAGATTCAGGCCAAATATTATTCTCCCCTGAGTATCCCTCACCCTTCCTGACCAAATATTATTGTTTCCTGAATGACTATTGACCCTTCCTGACTCATTATCGGCTGTCCTGACTCATTATTGACCCTTCCTGAGTCATTTCACCCCCTTCCTGAGTGATTTTTGGGGTTTCCTGTCGGACTTTGGCCCTTTCCTGCGAGACTATGGAGGCTTCCTATCGGAATTTTTCCACTTCCTGCGGTAAATTCTGGGCTTCCTGAATGAATTCAATTTCCAAAATGCCTATAACTTATGAACCTGCCACCATTTTAGAGGGTTTTGTTCTATATTGACTTGTCCAGTTTGACCATCCATTGCGCAATCTGTTATAATCCAAAAAATAACTCAACCTTACTGAAAGGCTATTCAACTGTGGATGACTGAATAAATAATCAAAATTCTCATTAAATGTGTGACCACTTTGTGGTAAGTAGCTGTCCAAAGCATTACGATAAAGAACGGTAACCTGACTGCCCGGTGCAAACCACCAAGAAAAATTCAGATCTAAATTCCAGGTATTGAAAGTAATGTCATAGGTATTTTCTCTATCTGGCTCTTCAGTCAATTCCCCATTTTGCTCTAAACTATAGAGTTTGGAATACATAGCCCCTGAATAATAATGTCTGAATATCAGGTTTAATGAGATCTTATTGTTAAAGATGTAATTCCCGCCCACTGAATTTTCAATGGTTATTCTATCTCGCTGACCAAAAATAATATCCTCTCCATCCATATCCACAAAGCCTTGTTCTTTATAAGATGGATTGTAAAATAAGCCATATCTTAAATTGAATTTATTGGAAAATCTATAGCGTGGATTTAAGCTTAAGAAAATATTACTTCTGCCCTCTTCAAAGTATTTGTACCAATCAATGAATCCTTCGAAAGCCAATTTCTTTCTAAAATCTGTATTCATCCAAACCCATTGATCCGTATAACCAGGAAATTGCACATGTCTTCCATTTACTCTTGGTTCATAAATATTATTTTCTCCAAAAGGCGTTAATTCCAAACCTCCCCCATAGCTAAAGAATTCCTTAGTGGTGAAACTAGAGTTAAAATTAAAGGTGAAATTGCTGAATAAATCTGGATCCAATCTTCTGAAATGGAATAAATTGAAATTCAGAAACATATTGTTTAGGTTTCCTTTGGGTTGTAAATACCTATAGCCATAATACCCAATATATCGTACATAATTAGTATTGGTAGAAAAACCTAAATCATTGATATTATAATCCAATGTCCGTAAATCTAACCTAGCTTGCACTCGATGCTCTCCACTTATTTTGCCTGCTGATGCTTGAATTTCTGTTCCAAAAACAGTCTCCTCCGCCAAAAATCTCCAACTTCCTTCAGTACTGGCACTATAATTCCATGTATTAGCTTTATTTGTATGGCTTACATATAAACCCGTTACGTTAGCATCCCTATAATTACCAGCCCTGGTCACATTAGTATTGACAAAGGAGACCGAGCTATTGTCTCCAAACCTTTGGTCTAAAACCATCACATTATAGTTGGTATAAGGTTCAAGCAATTCATTGCTAGTTTCTCCCGTTTCTGTATTTCTAATTTGAGCATAAGCTTCATTTGTCACCGCATTAAAAAAGCCAATCCCTAATCCATTTTCAGTCCTTCCTGAAACTTTGGTTGCATTGATCAATTCTACTGCATTAGGTTCAAATACTACTTCTTCTCCTTGATTAGGATTGGCGCTAGTAGAAGGCGCCCCTCCTATTCTTCTAGAATAGAATAAATCCCCTTTGGAAAATAATTCCGTTCCCTCATTGAAAAAGGCGCGCTGTTCCGCAAATTGAACTTCAAACGGAGATAGATTAAGTACATTATTATCAAATCTTGCCTGTCCAAAATCAGGTATTAAGACCATGTCAAGTGTAAAAGCATCTGAAATTCCATATTTCAAGTCTAATCCTCCATTAAAATTAAAATTGGTTTTGCCATCATAGTTATTGGCATAGGCAGAAACATAAGGCTGAAAAGATAGTCTGGTAGGGGTTTTAATATTTTTTATTCCGTGAATTTCCCCATCATATAAAGAAAATGCTCCCTTTTTATTATCTACATGATTCCAACTGTAGCGAGTCCTGGTTCTAAAAACCTCTCTTTCCATATTGAGCCCCCATTCTTGCACTTGTTTTTGAGGAAATCTTAAAATAAAATAGGGAATAAATGCTTCTACCACCCATCCATCATCATTAATCTTTACCTCACTATACCAAACGGCATCCCAAGAATTATCTTCTCGGCCGTTGGTCATTTTAGCATCATATTGTACTCCTGCAGCTGTCACAATAAACTGCATGCTTTGCTGGCGATCATTGTAGCCGTTCAATAAAATAAAAAAGAAATCGTCAGCTCCAATATCATCTCTTTCCGTAAGTTCAGTAGCAATTTTTTCAGGCTCAGGATCTTTCATATAAGCTCCAAAATAAATACCCAAATCATCATATATGATTTTTACTTCCGTTGATAGACTATCAGGAATCGGCTGTCCATTAGTCGGATTTCTTTCCACAAAGTCTTTGGCTATAGGGGCATTCTGCCAGGCGATATCATCTAGCACCCCATCAATTTTGGGAGCCTCTCTTATTCTCGGAATGGTGATTTTTTTACGGAATATACTGTCCGTTTCTTGAGCAAGACTGTAAAAGCCTAATAAAATGAAGCCAATAATTAAAAAATACTTAAACATACCAAAAAGTTTAATTTCCATATTAAAAGTGTCTGATGGTTCATAATTACCTACTTAAAACAGCCTAAATAGAAGTATTGGAAGGATATTTCTAATTATTTTGAAAAGCAGATTTATTGTATGGATGTTTCCCAACATTCAATAGTTGCATTTTTGCTAATTTTATTTTGCTGTACCAAAAATTAATCCACCTGGCTAATTAGGGTTTAAATCGCTATAGAGGCCTTTAAATAAAAAAAACATGTTCATTATTGGACAAAAATGAACGGAATTGGACAAATTAAAGATCAATATTTACCTTTTAGTTAAGTCATTATGCTAAATCAAACATGATACTGCTTGGCCTTAGGCTGAAAACTGAGTCTCAATGAAGAAAACAAAAAGACTTTTTACTAAACACTGGAATGAAAGCAAAACTAAACAGCCTATAGTTGCTTTCCCTGTCTGCAGTATGCAAGTCCGAGGTACATAAACAATTATTTCTTTTTGTATTCAAGTTTTGCTATTGAATAGAATCAATATTACCATTTAATTTTAGCGTTCAATGTTTAACATTATTCAATAAAAAGCCATAAATTGTAATACACTAAACCTACTGACTATGAACAAATTAACAATTGCCAGCTTTTTCTTGCTATGCTTTTGCCTTCTGGGATGCCAAAATGAAAATACCAAAGAAGAGCAAGAACTCACTCAATATTCTATAGAAGAATTTTATAACAACATCAATTATTCAGGTGGGTATTTCTCCCATGATGAATCCAAATTATTAGTCTCCAGTAATGTCACAGGGATTTATAATCTTTATGCTTTGCATACGGATGGCTCTGGAATGGATACTCTTTCCAATAATACCGAAGAATCATGGTTTGCCAATTCCTATTTCCCAAATGATGACCGCATTCTTTTTTCGGCAGATAAAGGCGGAAATGAAATCAGCCATATTTATGTATTAGATGAAGATGGCAATGTGACCGATCTCACTCCAGGAGAAAAAGAAAAAGCATCTTTTGCCGGTTGGAACAAAGACTTAAAAAGCTTTAAATATATTTCCAATAAAAGGGATCCGCAATTTTTCGATGTCTATCAAATGGATATTGAAAATTTTGAAAGTGAATTAATTTTTGAAAATAATACCGGAGGTAATCCATCGGGAATATCCGATGATCAAAAATATGTAGCTATCAGTAAACCTATTACGACCTCCATCAATGAATTAATCATAGTGGAAGTGGAAACGGGTAAACAGACCAAAATTTCACCTGAAAACCCAACGGCAAGTTATGGGGCGCAGGAATTCAGTTCTGACAGCAAATATCTCTATTATACTACCAATGAAGGCAGTGAATTCACCTACTTAAGCAAATACGATTTGGAAAGCGGTGAATCAGAAAAAGTATTTGAAACAGATTGGGATGTTTGGTATTCGGATTTCTCATGGGACGACACTTACCGTGTAATGGGAATCAATGAAGATGCTAAAACATCAGTAGAAATCACTAATACAAAAGAAAATAAGGAAGTTGAAATGCCCAAGATCGATGGTGGAAATATTAATGGAGTGGGGATATCGAGAAGCGAAAATAAAATGCGTTTATCTGTAGGTAGCTCCAAATCACCTACAAATATTTATGTATATGATTTTGAAAGTAAGAAACTCAATAAACTTACTGAGTCTTTAAATCCTGAGATGAACAAAGAGGATTTGGTGGAAGGAGAGGTAGTTCGTTATGCTTCATTTGATGGTATTGAGATCCCTTCCATATTATACAAACCACATCAAGCATCAGCCGACAATCAAGTTCCTGTTCTAGTTTGGGTACACGGTGGCCCTGGTGGTCAAACTCGCTTGAATTATTCCCCATTAATCCAATACTTAGTCAACCATGGTTACGCCATCATTGGTGTAAATAATAGAGGTAGCAGCGGTTATGGTAAAACTTTCAACCGATTGGATGACCAGAAACATGGAGAAGATGATTTAATGGATTGCGTATATGCAAAAGATTACCTGGCTACCTTAGATTGGGCCGATACCTCAAGAGTAGGCATTATTGGTGGTTCTTATGGTGGATATATGGTGATGGCCGCTTTGGCATTTCAGCCTGATGCTTTTGATGTAGGTGTCAATATTTTTGGTGTAACCAATTGGATCAGAACGCTAAGATCGATTCCAAGCTGGTGGGAGGCGCAAAAAACAGCTTTATACGAAGAGTTAGGGAATCCCAACACTGAAGATTCTGTAAGACTTTATGAAATATCTCCTTTATTCCATGCCGATAAAATCACTAAACCCGTGATGGTACTTCAGGGAAGTAATGACCCGAGGGTTTTACAAGTTGAGTCCGATGAAATGGTACAAAATGTCAAAGATAATGGCGTTCCAGTAGAATATGTACTCTTTGAAGATGAAGGCCATGGATTCCGTAAAAAAGAAAATGAAATTGAAGGCTACGGAAAAATCAAGGTATTTTTGGATGAGTACTTAAAGTAAACGGCCTAATCGTGAAATCTTTTTAATTTAGAAGAACTTCAATATAAGCAAAAAAACCTGTCAGGATTGCGAAAACCTGACAGGTTAATTATCAAAATGCATCTAAAGACCACTAACTATAAATCACTATGAAAAATTTAATTTATTCATTTTTAATGGCCCTTCTAGTTATGGGCTGTTCAGAAAAGCAGCCAGAAAATAAACCAGCAACTGCTGACAATACAAATAGTTACCTAGATTATTCCGAAAAGGATGACAAGCTAAGCGGTGGAGTTAAAATGATTCCTATTCAAACTCCTGCTGGAGAATTCAATGTATGGACCAAAAGAGTGGGAAATAATCCTAAAATGAAGGTATTACTGTTGCATGGAGGACCTGGTGCTACACATGAGTATTTTGAGTGTGCGGATTCCTATTTACCCAATGCTTCTATAGAATATTATTACTATGACCAACTGGAGTCATTCTATAGCGATAAGCCATCTGATAGCAGTTTGTGGAGTGTAGAACGATATGTGGATGAAGTAGAGCAAGTAAGAAAGGCGTTGGGATTAAATAAAGATAATTTTTATCTGCTAGGACATTCTTGGGGAGGTATTTTAGGGATTGAATATGCGCTCAAATATCAAAACAATTTGAAAGGATTGATTATATCCAATATGATGTCTTCCATACCAGATTACATCAAATATGCAGATGAAGTATTAGGCCCACAATTAGATCCTGATGTGTTGGCTGAAATCAAACAATTGGAAGCTGATGAAAAATATACCAGTGAAAGATATTCAGAATTAGTCTATACGCATTATTATCCTGAGCATGTTTTAAGAATGCCATTGGAAGAGTGGCCTAATCCTGTTAACAGAGCCTTTGCCAATATTAATGCCGATATGTATATCACTATGCAAGGCCCAAGTGAATTTGGAGTAGTGGGAGATGCGAAATTAAAAAACTGGGATAGAAGTGGGGATTTATCCAAAATTACGGTGCCTACGCTAACTATAGGAGGAGCTTATGATACCATGAATCCTGAGCATAAGGAATGGATGGCCAATGAAGTTCAGAACGGAAGATATCTGCACTGTCCTGAAGGATCCCACATGGCCATGTATGATGATCAGGAAACTTATTTTAAAGGCTTGATCAAATTTATTAAAGACGTAGATAAAGGGGAAATGTAATCATAATATCCCCTCCTAAGAAAATTCTTTTAGGAGGGGATATCTTTAGTTAGTAATCTCTTTCAGGCTTTTTTCAATCTGTTTTCCTGCTTCATCCAATTTTTTCCCCACTTTATTAGCTTCATTTTCGAATTCCTTAGCTTTTTCAAGAAGCTTTTCTTCCAACCTCATCACCTCATCATTCATGTCTTTATCAAGACGTTTTAGTTCAATCCTTAATTTGGCCATCCATTTTTTGAAATTCATTGATGCATTTCCAGTTCGGATGGATTCATCACCTTCCTTGTATGAAGCCATTTTACCAGATGAGATTTTTTCACTTTGATTTGAAGCTTTAAACTCAACACTACCCTCAGCCACTTGAACCTCTATTTCCTCTGAATTAGATTTCATACTGAAATCTGTACCTAATACCTCCACTTCCCCCAAATATCCTTCTACTGTAAATGACTGGTCAGAAGGTTCTACTGAAAAATAACATTCACCGGAAATAGCCACCTTGCGCTGATTAAATGCTTCGAGATATTCCAATTCTGAATATTGGCTTAGGAATACTATACTTCCATCAGGCAATTCCACCGCTTCAGAATTGTCCTCAGTTATGATTTTCTTTTTGGAACATGCTGAAAAAAGAACTGCAAATAGGAATATGTAAAATGTGAATCTAAACTTCATGCTATTATTTATTATCATTTACAAATGACAAAATTACAGCATAAGCTTCAAGTTTTTATAAATCTTTTTATTTTTCTCTTCATGAATTAACATTCACTCCTCCTTGAAGGTGTATTTACCTTCAAGTTTCTAGTTGAGTAAGGTAGTATTTTCAATCTAAAAGTTTAGGTAAACCACCCAAAGAAAAGATATAATTTGAAGGAAAAGGAACAAATTGTGATGGAAATTTTGCTTTCGATAGTATTTACTAACATAGCTAATCATTTTACCACAAAAGTGACAACAAAAAACAAAAGTTTTTTCGCTAAAGCGAAAAACGTGAATCTCTATAATTTGATAGCATTAAACAGTCTGTTGAAGGTGGTTTCTCCTTTAAGTTTCTATGAAAAATCAATAACCTTTTCAATTCAAAAGTTTAGGTAAAACACCCAAAAGGGGAATCCAAAGGTCATTACAAATGAAACAACATTTTATTTAATGGTTAGCACTATGGCCGTCCTGTTCACACAATAGATCTTGATGAAATCTCCTCCCTCTTTTTTAAAGCTTTCATGAATTGTTGATTGATCAATCCTTTCATGACCTCCGAATTTTGCATCATCACTATTTAGTAAATATTGGAACTTACCACCTTTAGGGATCCAAAATTCGTAATCTGGCACCGAATTATTAGGATGAAAATTAAAGACAAAAATCAAATTAGCTCTTTCAAAAATTAACACTTTATTGGTTTCATCCACATTGAGCAAATTAGCTGGAGCAGCTTGCAACACATTTTTCGATTTCAAAATCTTTAGCATCGCCTCTTCAAAATCATTCAGATAATGATATTTTAATTCCTTATTATCAACCAATGACCATTGTCTTCGGGCATATTTATAGCTCCAATTATTGCCTTCCCTTGGAAAATCCATCCACTCAGGATGCCCAAATTCATTGCCAATGAAATTCAAATAAGCTTCACCACCAGCAGAAGCGGTCACCAAGCGAATCATTTTATGTAAGGCAATACCTCGGTCAATAAGCAGATTATCATCTCCCTTAGCCATGTGCCAATACATTTCTTTATCCATCAACCAGAAGGCTAAGGTTTTATCGCCCACCATGGCTTGATCATGTGATTCCGCATAGGCCACAGTCTTCTCTCCATATCTTCTATTGCTTAGCACATTCCAAATTTCCTGCATGCTCCATTCTTCATCTTGCTTATGCTTTAGCCATTTAATCCAATTATCGGGAATTCCCATACCTAAACGATAGTCAAAGCCTAAGCCTCCTGCTTCTACTTTTTGGCATGTACCGGGCATTCCGCTCATATCCTCAGCTATACTAAATGCATTGGGCTTAATTTCATGGATCAAGGTATTGGCTAATTGCAAGTAGCGAACTGCATCCCAATCTACACCATCCTTGAAATATTTATCATAATGATCAAAACTCACGCCCTCTCCATGATGGTGATACAGCATGGAAGTTACGCCATCAAATCGGAATCCATCGAAATGAAATTCTTCCAACCAATATTTCAAATTTGAAAGTAAAAATCTGGATACTTCCTCATTCCCATAATTAAATAATTTGGAATCCCATCCTGTGTGATAACCTCTTCCTCCTTCATGAAAATACTGATTTCCGCTTCCATCAAAGTCATTTAGGCCTTCGGAAAAATTCTTGACCGCATGAGAATGGACCACATCCATTATGACTGCTATTCCCATTTCATGGGCTGCATTGACCAAAGATTTCAAATCATCTGGGGTTCCGAAACGAGAAGAGGGTGCATAGAAATTGGCTACATGATAACCAAATGAGCCGTAATAAGGGTGTTCTGCTACTGCCATTAATTGAATGCAATTATAACCTAAGCTCTTTATTCTCGGTAGAATATTTTCTTGAAATTCTTTGAAGGTGCCTACCCCTTCCTTTTCCTGCGCCATACCGGGATGCGCTTCATAAATTACAGGATTTTGAATAATGGCTAAATCAAATGAATTATCTGTCCATTCAAATTCTTTATCTGGTGACCATATCTTGCCCGTAAAATCATAATTTTCTTCATTTTGAGCAGCATATTTGATGTAGGCCGGAATTCTATCATGTTTTCCATTTGCGGATGTAACCCTAACTTTTACTTGGGAAAGATGTTCTAAACCATCTTTATGAGAAATATCCACCTGCCAAATACCCGCTTCATCTTTTTTCAAGGAATGAGCGTTTTCGTCCCAATTATTAAAGTCTCCTACTAAGGACATTGATTGAGCTTGTGGAGCCCATTCTTTATATGAAAAACCAGTTTTAGTTTTTATAAAACCAAGTTCATGATGTCGATTAGCAAATTGCAGTAAACTTCCATATTCAGTGACTATTCTGTCCAATTCAGATTTAAAATAATCATGGCGGGTTTGGATATCACTTTCATAGGGTGCTAACCAAGGGTCATCTTTAATAATTTGTAACATCTTTGGTGATTTAGGCTTTTCTAAAATTAGGAAAAGATAACGGAATCTTACAGCGTTTGAAAATATAAGTTATAAGCTTACAAATTTATGAAGAAGATTGTAGCTTTGCGATTCCCAGAAAATTTTAATTATAAAAAGATGAGAGTAATCACAAATATGCTGGCTCCCAAAGAATATGAGAGCAAAAATGAGTCAGGCAATATCTTGAATATTGACATGTATGATGCAAAGAGCAAGGACTATTTCTCTCCTATGGAAAGCCTATTGGCCGCCTTGGCTTCTTGCGCAGCAGTAGATTTAGTGGAAATGATTAAGAAAAGAAGGAAAAACCTGATGGATCTTCAAGTAGAAACCACTGGGAAAAGAAGAGAAGAGCATCCACGAGCATATGAAAGCATCCATATGGTTTTCACTGCCACATCAGATAATTTAAAAGAAGAAGAATTTATGAAATTAGTAGAACTGGCAGCCGGAAAATATTGCTCGGTTTCCGGGACTTTGAATGTGAAGGCTACTTATGAGGTGGTGATAAAAGAGGTATAATAAATAAAGGCTTTCCGATCGGAAAGCCTTTAAATTTTCAGGTCACTAATCCTGTTTTGTAATCTATTTTCTGATACTCTTCTTTAGTTAATTTCAAATCTCTTCTTGCATTTTGAATTTCAGGTCTGAAGAAGGAGCTATACAATAAAAGACCCGTGAAAAGCCCCATCAAACCGCTATGATAAGTCATGGCAAAAACAACGACCGTAATAATTTGATAAATCGCCAAGCCTATGTATTTAATTAAGGTGGCACTTCTATATTTCTTCATTTTTGAAAGTAGCTCATTATCTTGAGCAGCAGACTTATATTGTCTGGCCGCTAAAAAGTGAAGAAATACAATCTCAATTATAGCCAAAATTACGGTAATCCCCACTACGGTATCTTCCATTTCGGCCGGGATTCCAAACAATTTAGCGCTTCTGTTTTCAGCCCTTAAAAAGACTATGGCAAATAGAAATAAGGGTGCTGCAAGCAGACCATAATAGGTCATTTGTAAAGATTGGAAAAATGACTCCCAATATTTAAAATCCGGTTTTTGATCCATAAATTATATTGTGAATTTACTCGGATGCTGAATCCAATAATTTAACAGCCGACAATCCTAAGTGGTCAACCAATATTTTTTTATACTCTGTGGTGTTTTTATATCCACCATTTGCATTGAAAAACTCTTCGATTATAGGTTGCCAATCGCTTGTTTTAGGCATTACAAATGCGAATTCTTCAGAACCTTCATCTCCTACTTTATGCCTTTTTAAAGGCTTTCTTTCCTTTACAGCAGATAAATAAAACGCTAAGTCCAAATATGATAATGATTTTTTATCGGCTAATATTTTATCCAGTACGTCAGGACTAGAACTCACATAACTGATCTCCAATTCCGGATAGTAATTAGATTTCAATTTGTTGATACGCTTCTCATTTAAAGTACCTTTGGCAGTATAGGCAGTAAAACCTTTAAACTTCTGTGGCACTTCACTCATGGACGCTAAAGTAGGCACGCTACTATGCGTAACAAGTATGGCAAAGTTCGTAATAAATGAAGGACTAAATAATATTTCGCTTTTTCTAGCTTCAGTTACGGTAATATTGCCTAATCCAAAGACACCGTTTTTACCATTTTTCACGCCATTATACATGGCACTAAAACTGCTACCGTTTCCTAAAAATCTTGCATTTAAATTAATCCCATGATTTTGCCTAACATATTGCAAGAAATCATTCATGATATCAACACAAACTCCTGTTAATTTCCCACTTTCATCTTTATATACAAATCCTGGTGTTTCTACATAAGTGAAAGTCACTGTGCCATTGCCTGAGGCCTTGGCTGTTGCATAATTATCACCAGATAAACTCTGTGACAAAACCGTGGAGCTTATTAAAAATAATAAGGCAACTAATCCAGTTTTAAATTGTATCATAATATTAATTTTAGGGGTAAATTCTCTAGTTAAATCATTAAGTAAATAAAACTATTACTCTTTAGGATTCAAATTTTCTTGGGGTAAAGCGTACTTTGGGGCAAGGCTTAATGCATTATTAAAATATTTTTTTGCAGATTCCTCATCTCCTTTCCCTCTTGCAATTAATCCTTGCATATTTAATATCACTGCTTTAAAAGGAACTTCAATATCATTTCCATCCTTATCCTTTGCATAAACACTGCCACTATTGACAATATTTTTGCCTAAAAGCAGCTCCGTATTAATCATTGCATCGTCATATTTTTTTAGTGCATATTGCTTTTGAATCACTTCGTACAATACATAAGCATCGTCAGAAATATTATAAAGCTTTTGATACATTTTCAAAGATTGATCTAATGCGCCCAATTGATCCAAACTTTTTGCTCCTATCTGAAGAACCAACTGATTATTAGGGTTTCTTTTTAAGGCTTCCCTACTTACCAATGCGGCCGAAGCATATTGATTGAATTCAAAATATATATAGGCTAATGAATCCAAATAAGAATGATTATTAGGCTCCAAGACCATCAAATCATAAATTGCATTTTTGGCCACCTGAAAATCATTAAACCGGATTGAGGCATTGTATTTTGCCTTTGCATTTTTAATAGCATCTTCATTTTGAGCTACTGAGCTAAAATTAAACACCAAAAATGTAAGTGTAATCGTTAGTAGTATTCCTTGTACAAATTTTCGCATATTCATTTAAAATTAATTGATGGTTTACCAATATTGTGCCAATATTAATAAAATTATATTTTTATGGGGTTTTTAAATTAAGTTTTCGACCAATCTCAAGCATATAATTAAAAGCCTCTTCCTTATCATTCTGGATTTTCCCATCTAAGATAGCTTCTTTTATTTCGCTCTTTATGATCCCAATTTCTTTACATGGAGATAAATCAAATGCCTTCATAATATCTTCTCCACTCACTGGAGGCTGAAAATTCCGGACCTGATCCTTTTCTTCTACCTCTTTCATTTTCTGCTCTACCTTGTCAAAGTTTGCCCTAAACTGCTTTACCTTATTCATATTCTTGGAGGTAACATCAGCACGGCAAAGTGTCATTAGGTCTTCTATATCATCTCCCGCCTCAAATAAAAGCCTTCTAACAGCATTATCGGTAATATTGTCTCTTACCAAAGGAATAGGCCTCAAATGAAGTAAAACCAATTTTTGGACATACTTCATTTTTTCGTTCAGAGGCAATTTCATTCTTTTGAAGATTTTAGGTACCATTCGCGCACCTTTATCTTCATGGCCATGAAAAGTCCATCCTTGCTTTTGATTAAACCTTTTGGTGGCAGGCTTGGCAATATCATGCAAAATTGCCGCCCACCTCAACCATAAATCTCCTCCATATTCGGCTACATTATCTAAAACCTGAAGCGTGTGGTAAAAATTATCTTTGTGCTTATAGCCATTTTTCTCTTCAACCCCTTGTAATTCTACCATTTCAGGAAAGAATTTATCCAATAATTGCGCATGATACAATAACTTAAAACCATAGGATGGTTTCTCCGTCATGATGATTTTATTCAATTCATCCGTAATTCGCTCGGCTGAGATTATTTTCAATCTTTCTGCATTTTTTATGATGCTATCAAAAGTATTGGGGGCAATGTCAAAATTTAATTGTGCCGCAAAACGAATGGTGCGCATCATCCTCAAAGGATCATCAGAAAATGTTATATCAGGCTCAAGAGGAGTTTTAATCAACTTTCTCTTTAAATCTTTAACCCCTCCGAAAGGATCTATTAAAGCCCCATAATTTTCTTCATTCAAGCTGATGGCCAAAGCGTTAATGGTAAAATCCCTTCTGTTTTGATCATCTTCTAGGGTTCCTTCCTCCACTATGGGTTTTCGGCTGTTTCTTTGGTAGGATTCCTTTCGGGCTCCTACAAATTCCAGCTCCAAATCTTCATGATGAATGCTGGCGGTGCCAAAATTTTTAAATACCTGAAATTTTTTCTTAGGCCCAATGTTGGCCGCAACTTCTTTGGCTAATTCAATCCCGCTTCCTACACACACGAAATCAATATCCTTAGAAGGACGTTTTAAAATAAGATCGCGCACATAGCCCCCAACCACATAAGCCTCAATGTCAAGAGAATGGGCACTTTTTTTAACTAATTCAAAAACAGGGTGTTGTGCAAGAAGTGCAGAGAAATTCATTTTTACTACTTAGATGGTTTTACCAAGTATTGAATGCTTTTTGAAATATAAAACAGCTTCCAATTAAGCAGTTGTAAATTTAGTATAATTTGGTGATAAGAGGATGAAATTGGGAAGTATTTTGAGCTTTGGTTATACTTTTTTAGAGATTTTTACGTGAATGAATTCATGATTGGTGTAAGTCATTATATTTTAATCGAAGATTAAAATGAATAGATCCCTTTCTTCAAAGGGATGACGCACGGATTGGAGTCTGCAGTCTGATTGTAATGCTTTAACTCTGTTCAAAATGGATTAAATAACTTTTTTATCCTCCCCCTATCTTCTCATTTTGTTCTGTGCGTCATCCCTGCGAAGGCAGGGATCTTGCCCTATTGAAACTTCGTTTCAATTCATTTTAATAAAAAAATAGCTTCACCTAATCGGCAAAGCTATTTATTAGATAATATCAAACAAACCATTCAGTCTCTTAAATTATTAATCATGGTTTACGGTCGGTGTGCCACCGACCGGGGTTAAAATCCATGGTTGGTGTGCCACCAACCATTTAAACCTAAATTCAAAACCTGACAGGTTTAGGAATATTTTTAATTCCTTCTATTGATTTCATCACGGATTTTAGCGGCTTTTTCGTAATCCTCATTTTGGATCATCTTCTCCAATAACTCATTCAATTTATCCATCGGCATATTTTTCAATTTGTCGAAATCGGATTTTGAAGTAGGAGTTGAGGATGACCCTGATGAAGAAGATTTCTCTACCGGTTTTTTCAATTCAGAAATATCCTCGTCTTCTTTCTCGTCTGAAAGTACAATTCCAGCCTCAGACATGATTTTTTCATAGGTATAAATAGGGGCATCAAATCGAATACCGATAGCTATGGCATCAGATGGCCTGCTATCTATTTCTATTCTTTCCATGCCATTATCACACACTATCTTGGCAAAGAACACTCCTTCTTTCAAATCCGAAATCACAATTTCTTTTACCGAATAATTGAAACTGTGCGCAAAGGATTTGAATAAATCATGCGTCATGGGTCTATTGGGCACAATTTTCTCTATTTCAATAGCAATAGCCTGTGCCTCAAACATACCGATGATGATCGGAAGTCTTCTACTACCGGGCGTTTCACCCAAAACCAAAGCAAAAGAACCTGATTGCGACTGACTAGACGATAATCCTAATATTTCTAATTTGATCTTATCCACAAGTGAATTTTAGTTTTGCGCTGCTTTAATAGCTTCTGTTAATTTTGGTACTACCTCGAAAGCGTCTCCTACAATTCCGTAATCTGCTGCTGAAAAGAACGGTGCTTCTTCATCTTTGTTGATCACTAATATATATTTAGAAGAATTCACCCCAGCTAAATGCTGAATGGCACCAGAAATTCCGATTGCAATATACAATTGCGGAGAAACTTTCACTCCAGTTTGACCCACGTGCTCGTGGTGAGGTCTCCAACCGATGTCAGAAACTGGTTTAGAACAACCTGTGGCCGCACCCAATGTTTTGGCCAAATCCTCAATCATTCCCCAGTTTTCAGGTCCTTTCATACCTCTACCACCAGAAACTACTAATTCTGCTTCCGGCAAAAGAATTTCACCTGTTTGCTTATCTTGAGAAGTAATCTTTACACCAAAATCCGCATCGTCCAAACTAGGTTCAAAGGCTTCAACTGAGGCATCTCCTCCATCTTCTTTCAATTCAACAGCATTTTTCTTGATGCCGATAATTTTTGTTTCAGTGGTCATTTCCACATTGGCAAAGGCCTTACCAGTATAGATACTTCTTTTCACCGTAAATCCGCTAGAAGTATCCGGTAAATCCGCCACATTGGAAACAAAAGCCGCTTTCAATTTGGCTGCAATCCTGGCGGCAACAGGATCCCCTAATGAAGACTTGGCTAAGACTAGTGTTTTAGCGCCTTCTTTTTCCATGGCTTGTGCAATCACTTTTGCATAAGGCTGGATTAATCCTTTCTCCAATTTTGAATCTGCTGCATGTAATACTTTTGAAGCACCAGCTTTTCCGGCTGCCTTCAAAACTGCTTCATCTACCGGGCCAATGGCAATAGCCGTAACCTCCTCTCCCATTGCAGCAGCATAAGATACTGCCTCAAGAGATGATTTTTTAATTTCGCCTTCTGCGTGTTCTATAAATACTAATATTGACATTTCTTTCTGATATTTTTTGTTCAACAATGATTAATCGACAAACCCGCTATTAAATAACTTTTGCCTCGTTTTTCAACAATTTCACCAACTCTTCTACATTGTCGGCATCAATCATTTTCACCTCACCTTTTGCAGGTGGCAGTTCGTATTGCTGTAGTTTAACCGCTTCAGTTGCATCAGAAGGTGCCACTACATCTAATTTTTTGCTTCTTGCTGACATAATTCCTCTCATATTAGGAATTTTCCACTCTGCAATCGGTTCTTGACAGCCTGCAATAAAGGGTAATTCTAATTCTAAATATTCTTTACCGCCTTCGATTTCACGCGCCATTTTAGCTGTATTACCTTCGATATCCAACTGCATCACAGGAGAAATAGCCGGCAAACCTAATAATTCACCCACCATTCCGTGCACCATACCACCATTGAAGTCAATTGATTCCCTTCCCATCATGATGAGATCATAACCGGCATCTTTTGCATGATTGGCAATTTGCTCAGCTACAAAGAATGAATCCGTAGGCTCAGCATCTATTCTGATCGCATCATCAGCTCCAATAGCCAAAGCCTTTCTTATGGTAGGTTCTGTTTCAGAAGTTCCAACATTTAATACTGTCACTGTTCCGCCAGTTGCTTCTTTTAATTCAACGGCTCTTGCCAAAGCGTAGTCATCATAAGGCCCGATGATAAATTGAACCCCGTCTGAATTAAATTTTGTATTATCATCCTTAAAGGAAATCTTTGCCGTTGTATCCGGCACATGCGTTATGCAAACTAATATTTTCATAAAATATATAGAGTTTTTGGTTCCTTGCCTAAAACACTTTTTGTTGAAGACAATTTGAAGATTTATAAAGTATAACTGATATTAAAGCCCGAAGTTAACTATAATTGAAAAAAATAAAAATTGAATCCGACTAATGAATGAAGATAGAATAGCCCAACTTCAAAAATTTAGGGAAGAATCTCCTGATGATCCCTTTTTACTCTATGCTTTGGCAACAGAATACAAAGAAAAAGCCCCTCAAAAAGCCAAGGAACTTTTCGATGAACTCTTAGAGAAACATGAAAATTACATAGGAACCTATTATCATGCCGCTGCTTTGTATGCGGATTTTTTTGATAGAGATAAAGCGGATGAAATTTATCAAAAAGGAATAGCGCTTGCTCAAAAGAATGGAGAACACCATGCATTGCGGGAATTGCAGAATGCTTATACGAATTTTCAGTTTGAAGAATAGATTTTAGATGCTAGGACCAAGATTCAAGTCTCGCTAACTTATGCTGCGCCCTCTTTCAGGTGTTTTCACCTGAAAATTTACATGAGGTAAAATCAGCCAAAATAGCGGTTCTTTAGGTGAAAACACCTAAATAGGGGATATAATTATTAAAACCTGAAAGATTATTATGCTATAAAAAAATTGACTGAATTGTTTAATTCACGAGATCCATAGCAAATACGCTAAATTTAATGCAGGTTAAGAAATAAAAAAACAATATTTTTAAAAGTCATAAGCCACTGAAAAAAAAGCCGATCTACTTTTTACTTTGACATCACCTGTTGTACCTATAATACCGATATGATAGAAATCATTTAATCCAACAAAAACATCTAATCCGATACTGAAATTACTTATCACTTTCTGAGCAATGCCGATAGTTAACCCAATTTCAGTATCAGAAGCAAGTAAATTTCTACTATGTGGCTTATCAGGACCATATCGCCTTAATAATAAGCCTGTACTCACAGACCTATCACCTCTCAATAAATACCTTAGTGTGATCGGAAATTCAAACGCTAAATGCCTGGTTGTTGCTGTTTCATCTAAAAATGGGAGCCATGACCCTTTACCATACCAATAGATGTCATCCACCATAGGTGATTGACTTTTAGCTCGAAAAAAAAGGTTTATTCCTGACTGTAGTTGAAACCTATTGCTAATTACATTCCTTGAGACACAAAACCCTAAACGAGTAACCATTGAAGGGTAATCTTCTGTTTCAAATCCTGTAACGGCAAATTTATTTATCCCTGCTCCTACAATGGCACTGAGGTTATAGGTTTTGTTCTGCTCACTTTCAATTTGAGAATAAATAAAACACGTAGAGTACAAATAAAATGTAATAAATAGTATAAGCTTCATAGTTTTTTGTAGCCAGACAATTTTAACTAAAACCTTCTTGATGAAAGATTATTGTGTTATTATTAATAATTTAACTCTTCCCATTTATCCTCTACGTCTCTGGATACCGATTCTAAATTTATCTGAGTAAATTCAATGGTTGTACAGTTCCATTTCGTTGCACTTCTTGCGACAAATAAGGGCTCTAATCGTTGCAAATCGAATTGAAAATTTTATTTCATTTTCATTAGCATCAATATATTATTTTCATCAACATCTAAACCTTCTAATTCAGAGCAACCGTTTTCTTTTAATTGTGAAACCTGATTTGCATTAATAGCAAAAACCAAATTATCTTCATAAGTGGCGACAGGTAGTGAAAAAAACGAAAAACATAGGTTGTTTGACTCCCATGATTGTCTCATATTCCTCGCTATAGCATTATTTGATTGATCGTAAAAGCTGAAATACTCATTCATACCCAATGCAAACTTGAAAAAAAGTAAATCCTCAAAGCCATAAAAGCCTGTTAAATTCCAAGCCAATTCGTTTGAAAAAATATGATTGAGATATAATCCTTGCTCAGGAAAATCATTTTTGCCGAAAAAATCCGTGGGAAACGACTTTTTACCAAAATCAAATTCCAAATTAGGTTTGGAGGGAGTAAGGGATATAGCTTTATTACTGAAAATATCCATGAAATAGGCATTACCTTTCCAATAAAAGAAATTCTCTCCTCTTTGATTAAGGATAAATTCACCTCTTGCTGTATCTAAAGGTATTATATTTTCAATTTCCGTAAGACTTAAATTTGATTTTACAAGTAATCCTATCGGCTCTTCTCCCTTTGAAACCTCCAAGTTGTTAGTATGAAAAAAATAATGACCTTCATGCTTGATAAAATCACTGGCTGGAAACGACATTTTTTTGGTATCAATGTGCTCCCCCTTTTTATTGATTGTAAATATTTTTTGTAAATAGCTGTCGAGTAACTCCACTGACTCATCCTCATTGACAATAAAATCCGATAACTGTAAGTATTGATTAGGAGCCTGACCTTTATTTCTATATTCGTAAACTAAATCACCTGATAAATCATACACATATAAGCCAACCCTTACGTTCTCATCCAAGATGTAAATTTTATCATCGTAGATTTTCATTTTACTGATCTCGCCATAAAAAGTGTCATCGGTTTTTAAATCGATAAATTTAATATCATCTATAAATGAATCAGGATTTTCTGTATTCTCATCATCATTTAGAACTTCAATTATATCAGGTTTTAAAGTTTGATCATCACGCTCTGTTGAACAAGAGGATATTAAAATAGTGGCAAGGAAAATAATAGGGAATCTCATAATAATAATTGCTTTTCAACCAATAAAAAACCAAATGACAAATTTAACATAAATAGTCATTTGGTTTAAATCAACTTATCTTTTAACCAAGCTCCTTTGGGGCTTCTGTTTCGTCACATCGAATTTGATCGGATGCGCCACAGGTTCCTGAACCATAAAGACATCTTTTAACCCAAAAACCACTACTGCATTGATACCATGAAAGTTTAGATGTTTCAATTGGTGGAAATGATGTTTGAGCGTTGATATTCTGCCATTCCCCTCTGATAAAGCTTTAAATATGTTCATGTGTTATTATGATTAAAAATTATTGTAGCGATTTCATAATGAAAATTAGAATAAAATTAATTTTCTTATTTCTTGAGTCGGTAACTCGTGCTTCTTCCCCCCGATTCCTCTTGTTCGAGTATATTTTTATCAATCAGGTCATTAATATCCCTAATAGCAGAATCTTTTGAGCATTTTGCTATTTTTGCCCATTTTGCAGATGTCAACTTTCCTTTAAACCCATCTAATATTTTATTAAGCAATTTTTTCTGTCTTTCATTAAATTTTATTTCAGCATGTTTTTTCCAAAAATCAGCTTTAAATAAAATATCACTCAGAATCTCCTCGCTAGATTTTAAAGCATTTATCAAACAATTTAAAAACCAGACCATCCATTCTGTAATGTCTAAATTGCCTTTCTGAGTTTTCTCAAGAATTTCATAATATTCTTTTCTTTCAATTCTAATCTGAGCAGACATACTATAAAACCGCTGTTCACTTTTATCGGATTGAGCTAAAATCATGTCAGTTATTGCTCTCGCAATTCGCCCGTTTCCATCTTCAAATGGGTGAATAGTAATAAACCACAAATGTGCGATAGCAGCCTTCATTACAAAATCATTTTTTTTATCATTATTTAACCAATCAAGAAATTTAATCATTTCCCTTTCAACATATTTTGCATCAGGAGCCTGGAAATGTACTTTCTCTCTTCCCATACTTCCTGAAACCATCTGCATTGGACCTGTTGTATCTTTTCTCCAATCTGCTATGGTTATTTTCCAAATCCCGCTCCTACCAGTTGGAAATAATGCTGCATGCCAATCAAATAATCGTTCAGAATTTAAGGGCTCATGATATTTTTGGGTTGCATCAAGCATTATCTCCACAACTCCATCAACATTTCTATCAGATTCTACTGCTCCTGCAAACTCCAATCCTAATTTACGTGCTACGGATGACCGAACTTGCTCTGGATTTAAGATCTCCCCTTCGATTTCAGAAGATTTCAAAACATCCAAAGTGATAGTATCTAGAAAAGCTTTATTTCTTAATTCAAAGCCAAGAGAATCCATTTTCCCAAACAACCTCCCCTGTAAATTTCTAGCCTCACTGAGAAGTCCTAAAAACTTCTCAGTTTTCCATTTGAATTTTGGCCACTCATCCAGTTGATAAATATAACTCATTATTCATTGCATTTATTGCAACGAATATACAGCTATTCGTTGCAAATAAAAACTATTCGTTGCAAATTTTGCGACAAAAAGACGCTTAATCGTTGCAAATCGAATTAAAAAATTTAAATCCAGGCTTAAAAACAGACTACGCTTCAATAGAGCGATTTAATTAAGTCAAACCCACGACATTTATATGTATCAACATGTATTTTACTCAACTTGAAATAGTGGCTTCAGTTTAAAGTCCCTAAATCTAAAAATTATAAAACAATGAGTAATTTAAAAGTAACAAAACCGGAAGAAGCAAATCCAATATCAAAAGGGATATTTGAAGGTATGAAAAAGCAAATGGGCATGGTGCCTAATGTTTATGCAGCAATTGGCAATTCAGGGCCGGCATTGAAAGCTGTTATGGCCATACAAGAAAATTTAGGTGAAGGTGAATTTGATGGTAAAGAGCAAGAAACCATTGCTTTATCCGTAGCAGAGGCTAATGCTTGTGATTATTGTTTATCGGCTCACACTGCAGTGGGTAAAATGAAAGGTCTAACAGAAGACCAAACTATTGCTATTCGAAATGGAAGTATAGAAGATCATAAATTGAAAGCATTGAGCGATTTAGCTAAAGCTATTACGGAGACAAGAGGTTTTCCTGATCAAAAATTGTTCGATGCATTTTTTGATGCAGGATATAACCAAACCGCTTTATCTGAATTGATTGTTTTGGTGGCTTTAAATACCATTACGAACTACACAAATCATATCGCAAAAACTGAAATTGATTTTCCTGTTGCGCCCAATTTGGAAGAGGCGTAATACTATCTCATATAATTCCCAGTAGCAAATTGTTACTGGGATTTTATTACATTCTCCAGAAATCCTCAACTGCATCATAGTTCTTCACCTTAAAAAAGAAATAGCTCAAACTCAGGCTAAAAAATCCATTGTCTTCATATTCTACTGTTTCATTTGGCAAAGCTTGTGGGAAATTATGAGTATAGGTCAACATAAGATTAAATGAATTAAAAGATATAGAAATGGGTAGCTGAACGCTATAATTCATAAGGCCAAAATTATTCTCAAGGGTAATTCTTTTTTCAGCGTATTTATTAACAATGTCCTGGATCTGGTCAGGAGAAAAATTATTTCTCCTCAGGAGTAAAGAAGCGCCAACATATCGTTCTTCATATAGCAGTTTTGTTAAATAAAATTGTTGTCTTCTAGTTAATTGAGGATAATTTCCCAGTTCAATAATTTCAATTAGATCAAAATAGGGATTATCTGATTGCTTCCAATACACAACCTCCGAATTTCCAAATTGAATAGAGGCTCCTGGAAACACCCGAATTCCACTCACAAAACCATCAAATCTCCATTTGTAATTTAATGAAAAGGTGCCATTTATTCGGTGGGCTATGGAATTGCCATACAGTAAACTATAATCTATTCCTACATCAAAATACTTTGGACTGAAATAATTGGAAATATTTACTGCCTTATTAAATGGCTGATTATTTAAGGTATCATTATAAATATAAAAATCATGTGAGGCAGAAAAATTCCAATGGTTAAAAAATGTTTTAAAGTAACCCGCAGACAAAGTGGTAAGGAAATATTTGGGTTCGTAGCCGCTGTTGTAAAGGCCACTTACATCAGCAAAAAAACCTGTTGGATGAAAATAGGAAACACCGGTTGAAAGACCAAACTGAGGCACTTCGCTTTCCCGTCCCGCAGTAGTGATTTCTCCTAAATAGGCTATTCGGCCCATAACAGCATGATAACTTATTTCTTTCTGCAAAAGCATACTATCAACCATTCTAATAAGATCAGCAGTGGAATCTTCTTGGCCAAAAAGTCCCTCTAATTCCATAAAAATTGAATCGAGGGCTTGATTAGTGCTGTCTTTTTGCCCTTGCACATGCAATGGAATAAACAACAAAAGGCATCCCATCACCAATATGGGGTGCCATCCTATATTATTAATTTTCATCAATTAGCTTTTCGATTCATTAACTAATTTAATTATCTCTGAATTTTCTTTCTTGTCTATTTTGAAATCTTTCCTGATTCTCTCTTCTTTCTTTTAGTCTTTCCAACAATAGTCTTTTAAAATCATCTTCGGCTCTTCTGAGTGCAACTAATTGTCTGTTGCTAATCACATTATTCAATCTTTCGGCATATTTCTTTTCAAGCTGAAGTTCTCTTTCTTTGATTTTAAGTCCTAGTTGTAGCAGCTCTTTACTTTCTTTCTCAGTTAATTGTCCTTGATTGTATTGCTTTCTGGCCTGTAAGTATTCCTGTTGCAAGGATCTTCTCTCTTTTGAGAACTCATTGTACAAAGGCCAGAATTTTTCCGCTTCTTCAGGACTCAAATCCAACTTTTGAGTAATGTAGGCTATACGTGCACTTTCAATTTTATCACTTTGACCTTGAAGGTTAAAAGCAAAAAAAATGCAAATTATTGATATGATGTAAAACCTCTTCATATTTTTATTTTTTTCTATAAACTGTAATATTCTAATAAAGCCTCTGCTTCATCATCCTCGAATTGAAAAGACTCTGTTTGATCCTCGGCTTCCTTAATACTAAAATCCTTACTCAAATAAGGGGAAATTTCAGCATAGCTGACATCTGAATATTCTAAATAGGCAATAATTTCTTCATCACTAACTTCAGAAAGTATTTCATCATAGCCAGATTCCATTAAATTATTTTGGTTAGTGAAATACCAAACAATAAGGCTTGATACCAATAAAATTGCAATTGAAGCAGCTACTGCATATAAAGTTCTAAATTGAACTATTTTACCAGAGGATTTAACCTGTTTATCTCCATCAATTCTACTGAAAACATCCTTCTGAAATTGATCGAAATATCCTTCTGGCGCTTTGAAAGCCTTAGACTTTTCAATTTCATTTATATGTTCAATATGTCTTTTTTTATCCTTCATTTGTTATTTAGATGCTATTGACATCAAAAGGTTTAATTTACTTTTAAATAATCTTCAATTTTTTTCACTGCATGATGATAGTTTGCCTTTAAACTCCCTACACTACTTTCCGTTATGGTTGCCATCTCTTCATACTTAAGATCATCAAAATACTTCATATTAAAAACCAACCTTTGTTTATCAGGCAATTGCAAAATCGCTTTTTGTAACAGTTTTTGTATTTCATCGCCATCTATTGTATTTGAATAGGTAATTTTCTGTTCCAAAAACTCGTAATATTGCTGTTCATTTTTGAAACTATTTTTTCTCTTTCTTAGCTGTTGCAAAGCCTCGTTTACCGCTATTTTATAAATCCACGTGTAAAGGGAAGCACTTTCATTAAAAGTATCAATTTTATTCCAAATTTTTATAAAACATTCCTGTAATGCATCATGGGTATCATCATGATCTATTAATATTTTCCTAATGACCAAATATAATCTTTCCTGATATTGATCCATTAACAATTTGAAGGCCGTACGTTTTTCATCTGGACTTTTAAGTGAGGAAACTAATTTCTTTTCTTCAGCCATCATATAACACAAGCAAAATCTTAAAATACTTTTCTAAATTAGACAATTTTAAAAGTACATAAACACATAAAGAGGAAGTATCTTGCTTCCTCTTTATATTTGAGATAAAAATACTGTTTTTTTAACCTTCAATAGTGACCACTCTATTGTTAATGGTTACGGTATAAGACCCATCACAATCTCCATCCCCATAATCAACTATTCTTGTACGCTCTCTATTTCTGAGGCTGAATTTTACTTCTTTTATTCCGGATGTTCTGAGCATACTACCAGACGCCAAACAACTGAAATCCACAATGATGGGTTCCAGAATAGTATGACTCCAGTTTACACCCCTTGTAGATTCCCCGTTTAAAGATCCTGTGATTTGAAATTTATTGGTAGAAGAATCGCCATCAGTCTCTCCCTCAATCCATTCTCTTACACGATTTCCATTCGTTACGAAAGTATTTCCATCAGGAAAGGTTAAGGTATAATCCGTTACTGTATAAGAATTTTGATAATTATCTCTGTCGTTTCTTACAGCCCGTTCAATAAAAATTTCGCCACTGATTTCTACATTATTGACGACATAATTATCGAAAGTAATGGTGCGATCGGAAATATATAATCCGCCTTCATCGGCATAAGTCACGATAACTTTGCCAGAACGTTCTCTTCCATAAGGACCAACACATCCATCCCCGAAATCAATAGTTAAAACCCTATTTACACTATCCATATTGGTTGAATAGCATTTTAAAGAGCGCATGTTTCCAGATGCAATTTCTACTTCAGCTAAATCCGCTATTCCAATTTCCTGATCAGCATTATCTTCCGCTAGCGTAGTGTTTTCTACCAGCTCAATTTCTTGCTCCTCTTCCTCGGCATCAATATTCATTTCATCATCTTGTTGGCAAGCCTGAAGACTTAACAATGCCACAACGATACCCAATAATAAAACAGTGAATTTTCTCATCTTTAATTCTTTTAATGTTTTCATCTTTTTTTGAATTTGTTTATCCCTTTGATGTAGCAGATAAGAAAAGGTTTAATGAGCGTTAAAAATTATTTGCAGTATTTTAAATATTATATCCTCAAATGCTTTTGCCTAATATAAACTCCTTTTACGGCATAAATACATAGTAAAACAATGGATAATCCCAATATCATCACCCCTATCAATAAAAATGTTTGCATCAGATTAGCTTCGGGAAATGTTGCTTTTACTATTCCTGCGGCTAGAAATATTAGCACGCTGACATATTGCATGGCAATGGCTATACTTAATCGCTTCAACTGATTTAATTTAAGGTGTATAATTTCATTGTATCGTTCCTTTTCCTTCTCCAAGTTTACCAACTCTTCATTCAAATTGATCATTTGATTTGAGGTAGATAAAATCAGTAGTGCCACTGCAGGCAAAATCGTTATGGGCAGATACCATTCCATTAGTAGTGAATTGTGTACATCAATCCTAGATTAAATATATTCTCAAAATGGGTAAATCGCTTTTGAGTGTATTCTGCAAAACATCCAAAATTGCGGAAATTCCGATGAATCCCTACCCCAAAAACCAAATTCCAATTATCATGGGTTTCTGTTTCTAAGTTTTCTTTAGTATAATTGGAACCTACCACAGGATAAATCCCCACTAATGGAGTCTCAAAAATGTAATGTAAGACAAAATTGGTCTCGATTATGTTTCCATTCGAAAGCTTGAACCAAGTCATCTCAGGACCAAAACAAATATTTTCTGAGACATTATAATAAAACCGACTGTTCAATCCCAGATGAGAAACTTCATCATTAAAACCAGCTCCCAAAGATACGGTTACTGAATTTTCCCTAAAGAATGTATGATGATCTTCATGTTCTTGGGCTGTTACTTCATTTATAATTGATGTCACTAATAAAAAGACAAATAATATAATATTCTTCATTTACAGCAAATTAAAGTGATCAAACTTAATTATTACTATTACTTCAAATTGTCTGTAAATTGACGTATATTCAATTAAATTGAACTCGAAGTAAATTTCAACGATAATAACACAAACCGAATAGAAAACATGTACAATACATTAGAGACCCCGGATAAGCTTTGGCATATTGACCAGTTTCAAATTCTAAAAGAACTTTCCATGAAGGAGAAAATGAATTTGCAGGAATTGATGTGTATGACTGAATATACTAAAGGTGATGAAGTTTATTTGCCCTCTCA
Organism: Marivirga sp.; assembly: GCF_051117495.1. NCBI lineage: Bacteria > Pseudomonadati > Bacteroidota > Cytophagia > Cytophagales > Marivirgaceae > Marivirga > Marivirga sp. The sequence goes on from NZ_JBNPEF010000013.1 coordinate 190,539, forward strand.
GGATGTGGAAGAAATATATTTTTTAAAAAAGGGGCACATCAAAATTTCTAAAATATATGAAGAGGGACATGAACAGGTACTCGAAGTAATTGGAAAAGGAGAATTATTTGGTAAATATTTGCCGGGCGATGAACTTTCTAATGCCAATGAAAAAGCTGTGGCTTTGGATGATTGCATTCTTTGCTATATGGACACGGAAAAATGGAATAATTTTATCACTACCAATTCAAGCTTTTCTTTAAATGTGCTAAAAATAGTAGGTTTAAAATTCAAGAAATTAGAAAGCCGATTGGAAGATTTACAATTCAAAAATGCAGAAGCAAGAATTGCTACTGTTATTCATAACTTAATTGAGAAGTTTGGCAGGAAAATAGGAGTTGGTTTTGAAACAGAACTTAGACTCAATCTGACACATCAGGATTTGGCTAAACTTTCAGGCACCACAAGACAAACTGTTACCACCTATTTAAGATCATTGGAAAAGGAAAACATAATTTCATACGACAGAAGAAGAATTTTGATTAAGGATAAGGAACGCTTGGAATCTTTACTTTGATTTTAAGCAATCTGTTTATTTTGTCAGTTTCCCTACCTTTTAATTGAGGATTAAAGACTTTCTTTAATTTTAATTTTTTTCAAACTTAATTTTTTAAGCAATAACCCTAATGAGCAGAATTAAAGTAATTGAACCACATGAAGCAGAAGGAAGATTAAAAGAAATCTATAATGATTTAGAAAAATCGCGGGGACAAATTGCCGAGGTTCATAAAATACAGAGCCTTAGGCCTGAGAGCATAGTGAAGCACATGGATTTATACATGGAAATTATGTTTTCAAAATCAGAACTATCCAGGGCAAAAAGAGAGATGATAGCGGTGGTTGTTTCCATGGCTAATGATTGCCGATATTGTGCTTCCCATCATGGAAGTGCTTTAAATCACTACTGGAAAGATGAGCAAAGATTAGAAAAATTAATGACCAATTACAGAAAAGTCGATCTTTCAGATGATGAGATGGCTCTGTGTCATTTTGCAGAAAAGCTTACTAAAGAACCAGGCATTACAAATGAAAAAGATCTAAGCGAGGAATTACGCCATTATGGTTTAAGCGATTCTGCCATTTTAGATGCCACGCTAGTAGTTTCGTATTTCAATTTTGTAAACAGAATGGTTTTAAACCTGGGAGTTGAATTGGAAGAAGATGCAGGCAAAAATTATAAATATTGAACCTTAAAAACGGAGAAACATGAAATTTGATGCTATCATAATAGGAACAGGTCAAGCTGGGCCTTCTTTAGCCAATAGCTTGGCTAATAATGGATACAAAACTGCAGTAATTGAAAAAGGACATTTGGGAGGAACATGCGTTAATGTAGGCTGCACTCCTACCAAAGCCTATGTTGCTTCTGCCAGAAGAGCCTATATAGCATCAAATAGTGAAGATTTGGGGGTTAGCATTGAAGGCAGTATAAAAATTGATCTCAAGAAAATAAAAGCCAGAAAAGATGAGATGATTAAGGATTCTAGAGAAGGGCTTGAAGGCATGTTCACTAATAATGAAAATATAACTCTAATTAGAGGCAAGGCTAGTTTTGTTGACAATAACACAGTTGAGGTTGAAGGAAAAAGATATGAATCGGACAAAATTTACATAAATGTTGGGGGAAGGGCAAGGATACCCGAAGGCTTTGAGAATGTTAATTATTTAACCAATACCTCCATTTTAGAACTGGAAGAAATTCCTAAGCATTTGGTAATTGTAGGCGGAGGCTATATCGGAATGGAGTTTGCTCAAGTTTTCAAGCGTTTTGGCAGTAAAGTGAGCATTCTAGAAAGTGGGGATCAATTACTAAAAAGGGAAGATGACGATATAGCTGAAGAAATTGCAGAAATCCTAAAAGATAGTGGAATTGAAGTATTACTTAACTCTCAATGCATAGAGGCAGAAAAAGATAAAGATGGCATAAAAGTAAATTACAACTGTGAAGTAGGAGAAAAATCTTTAGATGCCTCTCACTTGCTATTGGCTACCGGTAGAATCCCTAATACTGATGATTTGGGATTGGAAAACACGGATATAGAAGTAGATGAAAGAGGATTTATCAAAGTTGATAATGAGCTGAAAACTACATCGGATAATGTCTGGGCCTTAGGCGATTGTAATGGAGAAGGGGCATTTACGCATACTGCCTATAATGATTTTCAAATTGTAAACTCCCACTTATTTGAAGAAAGGAAACGATACCTTTCCGATAGATTTACGTGTTATGCTGCATTTATTGATCCTCCCATTGCACGGGTGGGCATGAATGAAAAGGAAATTAAAGCCAAAGGCATTAAAGCCAAAGTAGCGGTAAGACCAATGAGCAAAATAGCAAGGGCTAAAGAAATGGGTGAAACCAAGGGCAAACTGAAGATTTTTATTGAAAGTGAAAGCAATAAAATTTTAGGGGCAACTTTTCTAGGCACTGGAGCTGATGAATATATTCATACAGTGATAGATCAAATGTATGCTGGTGCACCTTATTCCATTATGAGAGATGCTATTCATATCCACCCTACTATCAGTGAGTTAATTCCTACTATGCTGGAAAATCCTATTGATATCGAATAGAAGAAAAATATCAACATTAAATGTCATTTGTATTACATCCTTTAGCCAAGAATAATAGCAAATTGAAGTTTATAAATTAAAATCAAAAGCATGAAACTCAATAGCTACCAAGAAAAGCTCAATCAAGAAAACAAGACAGATTTTAGTGACTTAAAAGCCGTTTTTATCAATTGTACTTTAAAGAAGTCACCAGAAAAATCTCATACTTCAGGGCTGATAAGCATGTCAGCTGAAATCATGGAGGAAAATGGCATTCATGTGGATATTATTAGAGCCGTTGACCATAAAATTGCGTTTGGGGTTTACCCTGACATGACCGAGCATGGCTGGGATAAAGATGATTGGCCAGCTATTCAAAAGAAGGTGATGGATGCCAATATTTTAGTAATTGGAACCCCAATATGGTTGGGCGAAAAATCCTCCATTGCCACTCAGGTGATTGAAAGACTTTACGGTTTTTCAGGGGAGACCAACGAACATGGACAATATGCCTATTACGGTAGAGTTGGAGGCTGTTTGGTAACTGGAAATGAAGACGGCATCAAACATGTAGCCATGAGTACTTTGTATGGATTACAGCATTTGGGCTATGTAATTCCTCCACAGGCAGATGCAGGCTGGATAGGCGAAGCTGGGCCAGGTGCATCTTATATGGATGAAGGAAGCGGTGGCCCTGAGAATGATTTTACCAATAGAAATACCACTTTCATGACTTGGAATTTAATGCACATGGCAAAAATGCTAAAGGATCAAAAAGGAATTCCAGCTCATGGAAACCAAAGAACTGAGTGGGATGCTTCAACGCATAAGGATCATCCGAACCCTGAGTATAGATAGATTTAATAAGATATAAGAGTAAAGATTTAAGAATCAAGATTTTAGAAAAATCCATTAAGATTAAGGATAGAATCGTGAATTGCTTGTAGGTGAAAACACCTACAACGGGGGTACTTTACAAATAGGCTATCCCCGGTTTTGGTGTTTTCACCAAAACTTTAATGCCTCACACTTTGCTAACAAAAAAATCAAAATTTAAAACCATGAAAAACATATTTTTCAAACCCCTACTAGCTCTCAATTTCTTTATAGCAGCTTTCTCAGTACATGCACAATACAAAAGTGTGGAAGAAGTAAGTGGAAAAGAAGTAGGCGAAAAAGTAAAAAGCTTTTCAGCTATTGATGCTGATGGCAACACATTCAATTTAAAAACTGCCTTAAAAGATGGCCCAGTGGTATTATTGTTTTATCGAGGACAGTGGTGTCCAGTTTGTAATCGGCATATTAGCCAACTACAGGAACAATTAGATAAAATTGAAGCCAAAGGAGCTAAAGTAATAGCGGTTTCTCCTGAAAAGCAGGAAAACCTGCAAAAAACTAAATCAAAAACAGGAGCCGAATTCACTCTGCTGTATGATGAAGATTATAAAATCTGTGAAGATTTTGATGTAGCATTTGTGCCCAAAGAGCAAATGATTGAAGCCTATAACAATCGATTAGGAGCTGATTTGGAAAATGCCCATTCTGATAATTCTCAACGCATTCCGGTTCCGGCAACTTATATAATTGACCAAAAAGGAAAAGTAGTTTGGAGACATTTTGACCGGGATTATAAAGAAAGAGCAAGTGCGGAAGAAATAATGGAGGCTTTAAATAGAATTTAATATGAAATTAAAAGAAGGAGACAGCGTACCAGATTTTATTGCAAAAGATATTTTTGATAGAGATATTATCATGTCCGACTTGAGGGGAAATAAAATATTTCTGGCATTTTTCAGAAATGTAAATTGTCCTTTTTGCAATATGCGGGTTCACCAATTGTCTAAAAAACAAAAAGAACTGACCAAAGCAGGTTTAAAAATGGTTTTCTTTTTTGAAAGCAGTACCCAACACTTGCAAAGGAGCATTTTCCATAAGGAAGTCTCGGAAGTTCCATTAATTGGTGATCCTGAAAAGGAAGTATATAAAAGGTATGGTATTGAATCATCTATTTTCAAAACCATGTCAACTTTCCTACACAAAGGGGCTTTTGCTAAGAAAAAGGAAGGCGAGAAATTCAATGTTCCTGAAGATAAAGAGAAAAATGACGATACTTTAATTCCAGCAGATTTCTTAATTGATGAGAACTGTAAGATCGTAAAAGCCTACTATGGCAAAAACGTAAGCGACCATTTGGATATTAAGGAAATAGAGAAATTTGCGGGAGTTAATAATGGTCAAAGTGTTTAAATTAAACAGTAATTCTTTCAAGTAGTATTTCTAGTTTAGTATAGATTGGTTATCTATAACAATAAGGTCTGACTGGAGAAGTCAGACCTTTTATTCTATTTGACGACACTATCTCAAAAAGTGTGTAACTAAAAATTTTGTAGATAGGGTTAAGATTCATTTAATCTGACCCTATCTTCAAATATAATAAGAAAACTGTTAAGTATTACTCCCCAGTTTCTAATAGGCTGA
>NZ_JBNPEF010000031.1:0-446 GCF_051117495.1 Marivirga sp.
GGTTATTCTTTTTACTTGATTAAAAAGAATCAAAAAATCAAGACAAAACAATGCTACAGCGCAATTGCTAACGCTGGCCCGCTGTTTTGTCTTCCCACCCGCTTATTAAGCTTCGCTTAATGTTGGGGTTGCATTTTATAGATGTTTCATCAAGTAATTGATATTGATTTATAAAAAAAGGGAGAAGATTAAATATTGTAAGGTGATGGAATTGGCAAACATGCCCTCCTGTCTCGGGGGTGGAGGTTTGGGATAAAGCACAGACATTTCACGATAATTTGCAAAACAGTTTATCGTGGAAACTGTAGCCTAACTGCTCCTTGGAGGTTCGAATCCTCCCCTTACAGCAAATAATGGTTATTCTTTTTACTTGATTAAAAAGAATCAAAAAATCAAGACAAAACAATGCTACAGCGCAATTGCTAACGCTGGCCCGCTGTTTTGTC
>NZ_JBNPEF010000031.1:546-40553 GCF_051117495.1 Marivirga sp.
TTCCCACCCGCTTATTAAGCTTCGCTTAATGTTGGGTTTGCATTTTATAGGTTTATTATCAGGTGATTGATACTGATTTATAAAAAAGGAAAAGAATAAATCTTGTAAGGTGATGGAATTGGCAAACATGCCCTCCTGTCTCGGGGGTGGAGGTTTGGGAAAAAGCGCAGGCATCCCACGATAATTTGCAAAACAGTTTATCGTGGAAACTGTAGCCTAACTACTCCTTGGAGGTTCGAATCCTCCCCTTACAGCTAATATCCACCGAAGCTTTAGCCTAGATGGGTATTTACCTATAAAGATAAATCCCGTTAAAATTAGATTTACTCATATTGCAGGTTTGAACACCCTGAGCAAGAAAATGGAATAAAATTTCTTTAGCTTCATCTATACCACACTTCTGATAAGTTATTTCATCCTTAACGTTTAAGAGTGAAGCCCTCTCCAATGAAGCAATCCCTATTTTCCATTCATTAGTATCCCCTTCACTTAATTCAATTATGCTATTAAATTTATCTATGATTGTTGTTTTTTTTGAGATAGTCGTATGCATGATTTAGTGATTTATTGTAATGTAAATTTCGACTAAACTCATTATATTTCAAAATAACTCTATATTTTATCGTTTAAATGCAATATTAAGCCCATCAGTTTAAATTATAGTAGGATATATAAAGAGATTTACAGATGTAAGTTTTGGTTAGATTGACAAATAGTTGGTAGGATACTATATATTTTAATCTTCGATTAAAATGGATAGATTCCTGCCTTCGCAGGAATGAAGCATGGAAAAAAGGAATTAGATTTATGATTATCTCAAAAAAAGAGGCTGATTAATCAGCCTCTTTTTTGTTTTCTTGGTTAGCGTCCTCTTTACTTCCGTCTTTTTTCTTACCCTCCTTTTTCTTATCTTCTTTCTTCTTTTTCTTAGACTTGATAAAGAGTGTTTCTGCTTTACCATCATGATCCGCTATGATGGAATCACCCATTTTGATATTTTCATTTAAGATTTCTTCTGCAACTAAGTCTTCCAAATATTTCTGAATAGCCCTGTTCAATGGCCTTGCACCATATTGTTGGTCATATCCTTTCTTAGATAAGAAATCTTTAGCAGCATCCGTTAAATCAATATCATAACCTAAAGACAACATTCTGTCAAAGACTTTTTTCAATGAGATGTCAATGATTTTATGTAAATGTTCTCTCTCAAGGTGATTAAATACAATCACATCATCCAATCTATTCAAGAATTCAGGGCTAAATGCCTTCTTCAATGCATTTTGAATGGTAGATTTCATCACCTCATTGGAATTGTTGTCTTTTGCACTGTTGGCAAATCCAATTCCTGCTCCAAAATCTTTCAAGTCACGAACTCCAATATTGGAGGTCATAATGATAATAGTATTTCTAAAATCAACTCTTCTTCCCAATCCGTCTGTTAAAATACCATCATCTAATACCTGTAATAATAAATTGAATACATCTGGATGCGCTTTTTCAATCTCATCTAAAAGCACAACTGAATAGGGCTTCCTTCTCACTTTTTCGGTTAACTGACCGCCTTCTTCATAGCCAACATAGCCCGGAGGCGCTCCAACTAATCTCGAAACGGAGAATTTCTCCATATATTCACTCATATCAATTCTAATGAGCGCATCTTCTTTATCGAATAAATAAGTAGAAAGTACTTTCGCCAGCTCAGTTTTACCAACACCTGTTGGGCCTAAGAAAACAAATGAACCGATTGGTTTTTTCGGGTCTTTAAGACCAATTCTAGTTCTTTGAATGGCTTTAGATAGTTTACCTATTGCTTCATCCTGACCAATAACTTGCTTTTTCAAGTCATCGCCCATTCCTTTGAGTTTCACGCTTTCATTTTGTGCAACTCGCTTAGTAGGAACTCCCGTCATCATGGCGATTACCTCAGCTACATTTTCTTCCGTTACGGTATAACGTTTAGCCTTGGTTTCTTCTTCCCATTTTCTTTTTTCGGTTTCCAACTCTTCAATGAGTTTCTTTTCAGTATCTCTTAATCGTGCGGCTTCCTCATATTTCTGGCTTCTGACCACCTGATTTTTCTCTTTCTTGATGTCCTCAATGGAAGCTTCTAATTTTACGATAGAATCAGGAACATGAATATTGTTCAAGTGTACTCTTGCACCTGCTTCATCCATTACATCAATGGCTTTATCTGGCAAAAACCTATCAGAAATGTATCTATCACTCAGTTTTACGCATGATTCAATGGCTTCATCGGTGAAGTTAACATTATGATGTTCCTCGTATTTATCCTTGATATTAGCTAGGATTTCTACTGTTTCCTCAGGAGTTGTAGCATCCACCATTACCATTTGGAAACGTCTTGCCAAAGCACCATCTTTTTCTATGTATTGGCGATACTCATCCAAGGTCGTGGCACCAATACATTGTATTTCTCCTCTGGCTAATGCTGGTTTGAACATATTGCTGGCGTCCAAAGAACCTGAAGCCCCGCCTGCACCCACAATAGTGTGCAGCTCATCAATGAATAAAATTACGTTAGGAGATTTCTCCAACTCATTCATAACGGCTTTCATCCTTTCCTCAAACTGACCTCTATATTTTGTCCCGGCAACCAATGATGCCAAGTCTAAAGTCACCACCCTTTTATTAAAAAGAACTCTTGAAACTTTCCTTTGAATAATTCTTAATGCTAGACCTTCCGCTATGGCAGTTTTACCAACACCTGGCTCACCGATTAGAATTGGATTATTTTTCTTCCTTCTGGATAAAATTTGGGCAACTCGCTCAATTTCTTTTTCACGGCCAACTATAGGGTCTAATTTATCTTCTTCCGCCATTTTGGTTAAATCGCGTCCGAAATTATCCAGAACCGGAGTTTTAGATTTTTCACTTGTTTTAGAACCTCCGGTACCTCCACTACTAGTTTCTCTGGATCCACTCCCAAAAATTTTACCTGAATCTTCCTCGCTATCATCTGTATCAGATGATGCCATAGGGTTTTGAGTTTGATATTCTAAAAGCTCTTTAATGACATCATAATTTACATCAAATTTCTCCATCACTTGAGAAGCGATGTTGTCCTCGTCTCTAAGGATAGATAGTAATAAATGTTCAGTACCAATTAATTGACTTTTAAAGATTTTTGCTTCCAAATAAGTAATTTTCAATACTTTTTCGGATTGTTTTGTCAGCGGTATATTGGCAAGGTTTTTTACGTTATTTGTAGCGGTTCCTCTTGTGCTTCTTTCTAATTCCCCTCGAAGTTCATCGAGCGAAACGCCAAGCTTTTTCAAAAGACTGATCGCCACGCCTTCCCCTTCTCTTACCATTCCTAATAGTAAGTGTTCTGTACCAATATAGTCATGGCCTAATCTAAGCGCCTCTTCACGGCTCAAAGAAATTACCTCTTTAACTCTGTTTGAAAATTTTGCTTCCATATGCTTACTGCTCGATATTCTTGACTTATGCCCTAAAGCATGTTTAAATGTAACTATTATAAAAACTAAATAAAAAACCTAAGGTTTAATTTATTTAAAAATTGACTGCCGAATGACATTTCTTGCATTCGGTCCCTCATTCATCAACAAATCTATAACACTTAAGTTCGGTTCAAAATTGTTGCCAAAATTCTGACCGTAGGCTGTAGGTTTATAAAATTGATTTAAATAATTAGGTTTTTTAGGGTGTATTAACGATCTGACATCCATAACGTTTCCTAAAATATTTTTCTCATAACTGACGCTTTCGGTTATTTTGAGTTTTTGCCCTGTGATTTTAAGACAGATTGTCAGTAAATCCATGTTTAGGTCCCACAAAAACTTATAGTTCTTTTCATAAATAACTTTGAACTCATCTGCAAAGAACTCGAAAAATGGGGATTTTCCATAGCAAGTTTGAATGCTCCTCCAATGTTTTTTATTCCATTTTTGGCTATTGTCTATTTTAATATCTTTGGTTTTAATTTTTTTGTTGGCTCCTTGTAAGGGAACAGTCAAAATCTCGATTTGTTGTGAGGAGAGTAGATGACATCGGTTTCTATAAGTTTGCTTTTCAAAAAATTCTTGGGCTTCTAAAATGAGTTTTTCTTTGCCTTGCAAGTTTGAGAAAAAGGCAATGGAAGGTAAATATTGTAATTCTATTAAAATGGAATTATGCATGTAAAATAATATTGCTTGAAATTTATAAAATAATTTCACCAAGGCCTTCTCTAACAATTTCAGCAGGCTCCGTAGTGCAATCAATTACAGTTGAAGGATTATTGTTTCCGTATCCACCATCAATGACCACATCTACCAAATTCTTGAAGTTTTCATAAATTTCCTCAGGGTCTGTTGGGTACTCCACAATATCATCCTCTTTGAGTGATGTGGTGATCAAAGGATTGCCCAGCGCTTTCACGATGGCAATTGGGATTTTATTATCAGGAATCCTGATGCCGACCGTTTTTTTATTGGCATTTACGATTTTCGGCACATTGCTGTTAGCAGGAAGAATAAAAGTAAACGGCCCCGGAAGGTTTTTCTTCATCAACTTAAAGGTTGGGGTCGATAAATTTTTCACATAATCGGATATATGGCTCATATCCTCACAAATAAAGGAAAGATTGATTTTTCCCGGCTTAATACCTTTTACCCAACATAATTTGTCAATGGCTTTTCTGTTGGTCAAATCACAACCTAAGCCATAAATAGTGTCAGTTGGATAAATAATTACACCCCCATCTTTTAAGATGTCCACTATCTGCTGGATTTTCCTCGGGTCGGGGTTTTCTTCAAATAATTTGATAAATTCTGCTGCCATACACAATATTAATCAATTTGAAATTAATTAGAATAGTTTAAGCCCAAACAAAATCCTTAAATTTGCGCTTTCAATTGTGTGAATTTATAATTTTATGAAGCGTAATAAATTTCTAATAGGATTTATAGTAGTATTTTCTATTCTGGTCACCTCATTTGTTTTCTATTTTTATCAAGTATTTTTTGCTGAAAATATTTTAGTGGAAAAAGGAGATGAAGTCATTCTTATAAAAGAAGACATGGACTTCCAAGATTTGCAAGATATTGTTTATGACAGGGGTATAGTGAATGATATGTTGTCCTTCAGCTTTGTGGCCAAGCTTTTGGATTATCAAGAAAACATGAAGCCCGGGCTTTATCTGATGAAAAAGGACATGACCAATCTGCAGGCCATCAGAATGCTGAGGGCTGGCGAGCAGACACCTACTACCACCACTTTCAATAATGTTCGCCTTAAGCCAGATTTGGCAGGTAAGATCACAGATAATTTACAAGCTGATTCTGTTGAGTTTTTAGCATTATTAAACAATGATTCTTTAATCAATGCTTATGGATTTACACAAGACAATATCTTGAGTATGTTTATCCCCAATACCTATGAGGTATATTATACCATTTCCGAGCAAAGATTATTTGATAAAATGTATAGTGAATATCAAAGATTTTGGAATGGAGAAAGAAGGCAAAAAGCAGAAGCGCTAGGACTTTCCCCAACAGAAGTAAGCGCTTTGGCCTCAATAGTTCAAGCGGAAACTATTCAACCAGATGAAAGGCCTAAAGTTGCAGAAGTTTATTTAAACCGATTGGAGAGAAATATGCGTTTGCAGGCTGACCCCGCTTTAGTTTATGCAGTTGGTGATTTCACTATTAAAAGGGTTTTGAATGTGCATAAAGAGGTTGATTCGCCCTACAATTTATATAAGTATAAAGGGCTGCCTCCTGGCCCCATAAATCTGCCTGAAATTGAGTCCATAGATGCCGTGCTTGATCCTGAGGAACATAATTACCTTTATTTTTGTGCGAAACCTGATTTTTCAGGCTATCATGCGTTTGCTACTAATTTGAGGCAACATAATTTCAATGCAAGGGCATATCAGAATGCTTTAAACAAATCGAGAATTTATAAATAAGTTTATGTATCAATTTGAACATAAAATTAGGGTCAGATATGCCGAGACCGACCAAATGGGCTATGTGTATTACGGAAATTACGCCACTTATTTTGAGGTTGCTAGGGCAGAATCCATCAGAAGCCTGGGTTTATCCTACAGGGAAATAGAAGAAGAAGGAGTTATAATGCCTGTTTTGGAAAATTATTCCAAGTATTTAAGACCCGCTCGATATGATGATGAATTGACTATAGAATTATCAATTCCAAAATTACCTGATACCAGAATTCGCTATGAATACCAGGTTTTTAAGGAAGGTAAATTAATTCATAAAGGCTATACGGTTTTAGTTTTTGTGGATAGAAATACGGGAAAACCTTGTCAAATGCCTGAAATTTTGACTAAAATTATACATCCTTTTTTCGAATGAAATTTAAATACCTAAGAATTATATTATCCATAGGCTTTTTAAGAAGGTTCATCCACTTCTTAAAAAGAAAGCGTCTAAAAAGGAGTGGGGTTTCCTATTTTACGCTCATCAAGATTTTTATTGATGAGTTAAGTGATCATAATTTAATAGAAAGAGCCAATAATGTAGCTTTTCAGTTTACCTTGGCTATTTTCCCTGCTATTATATTTTTGTTTACGCTTATCCCTTATTTGCCAATTGAAAATTTACAGCAGGAGGTCATGGGCTTGTTGGAAGAAACCATGCCGGCTTCTGTATATGAAGTGGCACAATCAACTATCGTTGATATTTTATCGAAGTCGAGAGGAGATTTGCTTTCTGTGGGTTTCATCTTTGCGCTTTATTTTGCCACTAACGGTACCAGTGCGTTGATGACTGCTTTTAATCAAACTTATAGGACAAAAGATAGTAGAGGATTTGTGAAAGCTAAAGCCATTGCTATAGGCCTTACGTTTTTGTTGGCCTTTGTTCTAGTTATCTCTATTGTGTTGCTTATTGTAGCTCAACAACTCATATATTTCTTGGAGGATTTTGGAATTATAAGCGATAGTTTCGAGGTCTATATTTTTATAGGTTTGAGATTTTTGGTGATATTTTTCTTATTCCAAATTGCGATTTCGGTTATTTATTATTGGGCGCCTGCCATTCACAAAAGATGGCATTTCTTTAATCCGGGCTCAATTTTGGCCACCTTTTTATGTTTGGCAGTATCTTTTGGTTTTTCCTTTTATATCAACAATTTCGGAACCTATAATAAGCTTTATGGGTCTATAGGCGCGCTGATAGCCATTATGATTTGGTTCTCTTTTTTATCCTTGTTTTTAATTATAGGATTAGAATTGAATGTGAGTCTGGAGAAGGCAAAAAAGAAGAATGAAATTAAGGCTGAGTAATATTTTTTAGCATTCCGTTTGCACAAAAAATATTTTCGCCTACATTTGCAATCCGATTCGCATAAAGCAAATCATTTTATTGATTTAGAGGCGTGGCAGAGTGGTCGATCGCGTTGGTCTTGAAAACCAATGTACCGCGAGGTACCGGGGGTTCGAATCCCTCCGCCTCTGCATAGTTAAACCGTAATTACATTGATATTCAATGAGTTACGGTTTTTTATTTCCTATCGTGCCAACATACTGCCAACAATTACAGAAAAACCCTCATTATTAAGTTTTCGGAAACCATAAAAAAGGAATAGTGTACACTATTAAAAAAAGAAAGTATCTAGTGGGGTAACGTTTCTATTTATTAAATCATTTTATTGGTGTCATCATTATTTCTTTTCCCATAATTGTACCTTTGTAGATGAGTATAGTATCGTTCTTATTATAAAATCTATCATTGTCGGGGTTGTCAATCAGTCCATAACCTAACATTAGGGTGTCTCCCTCAATCTTCCAATTAGATTCTGTTAAGTTTTTACCCCCACTAGCTGAAGAAGAAACGAAACTCCCATCAGATTTAAAATCATAATTTATTTCTGGTAGAGACGTAATTGTCATAGTTGAAGTATCTTTCTCTATGGGTGTCATTTTCCATTTCCCTATTAGGAATTCAGCGTTTTCAGAGTTTTGATTACATGATGCCAGAATGAAAAATGCGGATAAAATTAGTGAGTAATTGAAAATAGTTTTCATGAAGTTTTAGTTTGTTGATTTAAAAGTAGCGTATTTTAATTATTTATGATTGTTAATAAAAGAAATTGTACACTATAAAAAAAAGATAGATCGTACTGACTAGGGGGTGCGTATCAACCCTTATAATGATTTATGTAAAACCTCTTTACCTAGCTCATATTCGTTTCACCCAATTTTTTAGGGTAGGGGTATGTAAAGGTTTTTTGGTGGCCATTACGCGCGCGAACAGATAGTGAAATATTATCTGCATACGTGCGAACAGATATCCCCGAAGTTTTACACGTGCGAACAGATACCCACAAAGTCGGATTAATTAATTAAACTTTTTTAATGTATCCTCATAAAATGGCAGTCGTATCTGATTGTAATTTCTGCCTTTATTGTTGTGGTAATTATTTCTAAGGTTATGCGCTATTTCCTTAATCTGGATTGTCTCCTCCTCTAAATGCCATGCAACACAAAGAAAGATTTCATTTAAATGTTTATTAACCTCTGGAAAGTTTTCTTTGTAGTGTCTGATCCCAGTAGTGGAAAGGAAAAAACTATCTGGTTTCTGCATTGAAATATTATAGCCAGTTACTTTGGATATTCTTTCTAGGGGTGTGTTTATTCTATTTCCTATTATAGGCTGAATTAGCATACCCCCCCTTTATAAAGTTCATTGAATTTAGATTCAAGTTTCTTAGTAATTTGTTGTAACACATTGTCAGAATAATATTTGATGTATTGGTTTAATAGATTCCTATGTTTATCATAAGAAGAGTTTTTCTTTTCTCTGATTAACCTGCCCCAATAGTTTCTATCCTTATAATTAAATAGCCTCTTTGAATCGTGTTTGATTGTAAAATCATAGAATAGGGAAATAGATAACTGTTCAATTAAATCATTAAGAAATAAACTCTGGTCAAAGTGCATTAAATCGAGAAGAGTGGTAATATTAAACTTTTTGCGAATATAAACTCCCGTAGTATTTAACTCTATTCTTAAAATATCATTAGGTAGTAAGTATCTACTTTTAAATTGTTTCTGTTTGTCGTAGATCTTTATTCTGTAATTGTCGTGTTTGACCTGTAAATAGTGTCCCTCCGTTGTGGTAGCTGTTCTTTCAAATGGTTTCTACGGCTTAAAAAGGTAGCCAAAGATATTATTTTTCATTATGAAGAGCGAGTGAATAGCGGATTGGAGGGTAAGGCTATGATAGTGGCCATGAGCCGTCAAATTGCAGTGGATTTGTATAAGGAAATTATCAATATTCGTCCGCACTGGCATGATGAGCAATTGGATAAGGGTGCAATTAAGGTGGTGATGACCGCAGCTTCCTCCGATGGCCCCGATATGATGAAACATCATACCACCAAAGACCAAAGAAGGCTTTTTGCTGATCTGATGAAAGATACTTCTGATTCATTGAAGCTGGTGATAGTAAGAGATATGTGGTTAACTGGTTTTGATGCACCAAGCATGCATACATTATATACATTGATAAGCCTATTAAAGGGCATAATTTGATGCAAGCCATTGCCCGTGTAAATCGGGTGTATAAAGATAAACCGGGTGGACTGGTAGTGGATTACTTTGGTATTGCTTCAGATTTAAAGAAAGCACTTTCTTTTTATTCGGATAGTGGTGGAAAAGGAGATCCTGCCGAAGCACAAGAGAAAGCAGTGCAGTTGATGTTGGAAAAGCTGGAAGTAGTCTCACAATTTTTCAATGAAAAGTCTCGAATGGAAACTGAAACATATCCGATGGCAGCAGAGCCTTAGGCATCCTACGGCAAACCTTTTGCCTATGAAGAGTATTTCGATGCTGACGTAAAAAAGAAGCTAGAACTTATTTTATCGGCTGTAGATCATGTCTTGAGTTTGGATGATGGCAAAAACAGATATGTCCGAGAGGTCACAGCCTTATCCAAAACTTTTGCAATTGCACTTCCTCATGAAGAAGCGATGGATGCCAAAGATGAAATAGCCTTTTTTCAAGCAGTTAAGGCAAGGATTCAAAAGTTTGATATTAGAGCACAGTCAGGTGGTAAATCAGATTACGAGATTGAAATTGCCATTAAGCAAGTGGTGGATCAAGCCATTGTTTCGGAACAGGTAGTTGATATTTTCGATGCAGCAGGGATTAAAAAGCCTGAGCTATCAGTACTGGATGATGACTTCTTGGAGGAAATGCGAGACATGAAGCATAAGAATCTTGCACTGGAAGTATTGAAGAAACTCCTCAATGATGAAATTAAGGTGAGGTCAAAGCATAATGTGGTGCAGAGTAGATCCTTAATGGAAATGCTGGAATCCTCCATAAAGCGATATCAGAATAATTTGATTTCAGCTGCAGAAATCATACAGGAAATGATTGAACTGGCTAAGGAAATAAAAGCAGCTGATAATAGAGGTGATCTGCTAGGCTTGTCGAAAGATGAACTCGCTTTTTATGATGCAGTAGCCAATAACCAAAGTGCTAAAGACTTGCTAGGAGATGACACCCTTTTAAAACTAGCCCAAGTACCGGTTGAGCGTGTCAGAGAGAATGCCAGTATCGACTGGACAGTAAAAGAATCGGTTAAAAAGAAGCTGAAAGTAATAGTAAAGCGAACACTGAGACAGTACGGCTATCCACCTGATTTACAAAAGCTGGCTACTGATACGGTATTGCAGCAGGCGGAGGCTTTGGCTGAGTTTTGGAGTTGATACTATTATAAAAGAATAAATTAAATATTGAATCATAACGGACTATGTTATTAATTTCTTTTGATTTACTTTGCAAGAGTAAACATGATTGATTTTTTAAGGTTAGATTAATGGATAAAGTATTAGTAAAGAATAAATGGTCGATTAAAAGACTTTTATTGACCATTTTAATAGTAATTGTATTATTGTTGGCTCTTTACAGGTTATTGTTTGTAGACAATAGATCAATTATAACAATAAACAAAGATGATATAAATATCGCCAGCGTAAAAAAAGCAGATTTCAAAGACTTCATAACAGTTAA
This sequence comes from Marivirga sp., assembly GCF_051117495.1. Lineage (NCBI taxonomy): Bacteria > Pseudomonadati > Bacteroidota > Cytophagia > Cytophagales > Marivirgaceae > Marivirga > Marivirga sp. The sequence goes on from NZ_JBNPEF010000031.1 coordinate 11,555, forward strand.
TGGCAAGATTGAACCATGTAAATCGTTTTTTTTAGATGCAATTGAAGGTGGTATAGTTAATAAGATTTACAAAGAATCCGGAGCTATCTTAAAGATTGGGGATACTATTATTACTTTAAATAATTCAAATCTCCAGTTGGAAGTGATGCAACGTGAGACCCAACTGTATGAACAAATAAACAACCTAAGGCAAACACGTTTACTTTTAGATCAAAACGATTTGAGTCAACAGGCACAGCTGGCAGAAATTGATTACCAATTAAATATTCTTCAACCTCAATATTACAGAATGAGTAAGTTATATGATCAAAAGCTTATCTCTGACCAAGAATTTGAGGGAATAGAAGAAAAATATCAGTATAATATTCGTAGAAAGTCTCTTACCTATAAAAGCTATCAAAATGATTCCGTTGCTCGGTCATTTCAACTTAGGCAATTAGAGAAATCTGAGAAACGCATGTTGAAGAGCTTAGATGCTGTTGGTAAAATCCTACACAATTTAACACTTAAAGCACAGATAAATGGACAATTAGAATCCCCAAAATTAGAGGTGGGACAATCAGTAACGTCAGGGCAGAGACTTGGACAAATAGACGTTATGGAAGACTTTATTGTAAAGGTAGAAATTGATGAACATTACTTATCTAGAATTAATCTAGGTTTAAAAGGAATCATGTCGTTCTCCAGTGATGAATATCAATTAGAAATAAGTAAAATTTATCCTGCAATTTTTGATGGTATATTTTTAGTTGATATGAAGTTTGCTATTGATAAACCCAATGACCTACGTAGAGGACAAGCTGTACGTATAAAATTAGAGCTTGGATCTACAGAAAAAGCACTATTGTTACCGACTGGTAATTTTTATAACTCCACTGGTGGAAATTGGATATTTAAGATCAAAGATGACGGTGAATATGCCGAAAAGCATGAAATAAGATTAGGTCGAAAGAATGAAAATTATTATGAAATTCTAAGTGGTTTAACAGAGGGGGAGAGAATAATTATATCTGAATATGAGAATTTCAAAAATTTCGAAAAAATCAAAATCAAAATCAAATAAACTAATAAAAAAATAAGATGACCAGAATAATAGAGATAAAAAATTTAACAAAAAAATTCAGAACAGAAGAAATAGAAACAACAGCCTTAAATAATGTTAATATAACTATCCAAAGGGGTGAGTTTGTAGCAATAATGGGTCCTTCAGGCTGTGGAAAGTCTACTTTACTCAATATATTAGGAATGTTAGATTGTCCTAACTCTGGAGAATACTTCTTTTTAGATTCTGAGGTTTCTAATTATAATGAAAGAAAACTTTCTAAAATAAGGAAGGGTGAGATTGGATTTGTTTTTCAAAGCTTTAACCTAATTGAAGAACTAACTGTCTTTGAAAATGTTGAATTACCTTTACAATATCTAATGATACCTTCTACTGAACGTAGAGACAGAGTTGAACAAGTTCTAAAAAAAATGGATATTTTACATCGGAAAAAACATTTTCCTCAACAATTATCAGGGGGACAACAACAAAGAGTTGCTATATCAAGAGCTCTAGTAACGAGCCCTGCAATAATTCTTGCAGATGAACCTACAGGCAATCTAGATTCGTCAAATGGCGAAGAGGTAATGAAGCTCCTTAAATCTTTAAATGAGGAAGGGACAACAATAATTATGGTAACTCACTCATCCAATGATTCAAAATATGCTCGCAGAATTATTAAATTATTAGATGGAAAGGTGGTTAATCAGGATGAGGTAAAATCTTTCCAAGTTTAGAAGATTTTTCGCTAAAGTAGAATCTTATTAATTTCAATTTTCGATCATTCTTATATTCGGAAAATATAATAAATTATTTTTATTCATGTCTCAGATATTTGATAGGGTTAGTATTTATTACAGTTAAAATAAACTTCGATAAGGTTACTATAGTTATCAGGCTTACTATGAGTACCATTTGAATAAATGTGAATATTTCAAAAGTCCATTCTGTTTTATATACAATCTTAAATAACCAAGACATAGAATAAATAGAAAAAGCACTTCCAATAATAATTGCTAGAATAACAATTCTTAAAACATCTCTCGAAACATCCATCACTAATGTCAAATTTGATACCCCTAAAACTTTTTTAATACTAAAGGTTTTCATCTTACGAGCAAGACTCAGAGACAACAAAGCGTAAAGTCCCAACACAGAAAGAACAGTTGCAAGAATAGCAAGAAATAAAATAATATTCGAATGACCTTTTAGTATTTTAAAGTATGAGAAATAAACAGATGACTGCACTTTACCCTCTAACTTATTCCCAGTATCCTTTACCCAAACCTCATTCAATTCATTAACGATAAGTTTTGGATCTTTACTTATTGAGTTAACTACAAGAAAATTGTAGTCAATATCAGAGATAATTCTAAAAAATGCAGGTCTAATTGGTTCATTTGGATTTCCAAAAATAAAGTCATTGACTACCCCAACTACATAATATCTTCCCTTATTTATTATAACCGATTTATTTAAAATACTTTTCCATCCCATTTGTTTAACAAATGCCTCATTTACAACAATTGAATTTAAATTAGCCTGATACCCTTGTTCAAAATTTTCACCTTCAATTATATTTAAATCAAGAATATCAAAATAATTTTCTCCCACATCAAATTTACTAGCCTTTATCTGTTTATCGTTTTCTCCCGTAATAAGGGTCTCAATTGAACTAGTCCCTACATGGTGTTTCGTACCAGTTATTGATACCTCATTTGAATATCTATTTTCTAAAATGTTTTTGAGTCTGGAAAAGGACTGATTATCAGATAACTCAATAAACAACAAATTGTCAATTTGATACCCATATTTCTTATTTTGCTCACTATTAACATATTTGAAAATGCTAATTGCACTGAATATCAGAATTATTGAAAAAGTAAATTGAATGATATGTAGAAGCTTAGAAGTCCAATTTTTACCCCCAAATTTCAATTTTCCTTTAAATATTTGAATTATACTAAATGAAGAAATGTAGAAAGCGGGATACGAAATTGAAAGAAAGACAGTAATTAATATTGAAAACGTCAAGATTAACCAGACAAAAGATGAGATCATTTGTAATTTTAATCCAAAATTGAACAATTCATCAAATCCAGGTATTAGAAATATTTTAGCTAATAGTATTCCTATAGTAAATGAAAGAATAATAATAAAAAAATTCTCAATTAAAAATTGAATTACTAGAGCTAGTTTATTTGCTCCATAAATCTTTCTTAACGCTATTTCGTTCAATCTTTTTGAAGAATTGACGACTAATAGATTCGCATTATTCAAACAAGCTATAATTAAAATACTTAAACTAATTAAGATAAGAATTATATCAGTTGAGAAGGATCCAAATCCTTTTCCAATATCAGATTGTATTTTTGATGTTTTAGCACTTAAGTCATTAAGTTGAATTAGATTGAAATGATCAACAATCCAATTGTAATTCAAGGAATTGTTTTCATTTATTAGCAATTCTTGATTACTTAATATTGAGGAAGGAGAGCTATTATTTTTAATTTGAACGAATCCTGCATTAACAAAAGATCGTGGATTATTTTTGTCTATCCCATAATAATCTGTAACGTTGATGTGAAGATATAAATCAAAATCAATAGCAGTAACCTCCTCAAAATCTTCAAACACTCCTTTTACTTTAAAAGATCTATCCAGAGAATTAATATTAATTATTAATTCTTTTCCTATTATATCAATTTGACCAAATAATTTTTGAGCTAAGGATTTACTAATTATAGCATCGTCCACATTATCTAATTCTAAATCACCTTTTAGACGCTTAAATGTAAACATTCTAAAGAAATCTGGATCGACAAACGTGCTCGTTTGACTAAATTCATATTCTTCTTTTATAATATTTGAACTTTCTAGGCTTACTCTAGAATATTTTTCAACACTCTCATTTTCATAGAACATTTTACGAGGAAGTGAAGAAGGAACTATTCCATATTCACTTTTCTCCTCGTTTCTATCCATTACACTTGTAATCATATAGATTTTATCAGCATTCGCATGTATGGATTCAATATTTGACTTAAATGATAGAAATACTGCTATGGTTACAGCTACAGAAATAGCCAGAGTAAGACCTATAATATTAATTAATGAAATGAGCTTGTTTTTATATAGGCTCCTTATACTGCTAAGAAAATATAGTTTAAGCATATTATATTACTAATTTAATTTAGTCATAAGGGTATTTATCTTTTGAAAATATTTCTGATATTGGATTTGGTAATTAAGATTCACATAATTTTCATAATACTTGATATCCTCATCTTTGTTATTAATCTTACTTTTGATCATTAAAATGATTGCTCCTATTATACTATCTTTCTTTAATAAGAGATCATCGGTAATTTTATGACTAAATAAATAAAACTCTTTTTTTAAATTATTTTCATCTAGAATTTTCGTGTAAAAAGAAAGTATGGTTTCAAGACAAAGAATTGTTCTTAGATTTTTATAATTCTCTGATTCATTTAGTACATCCAAATTCTTTAAAAACGGAAGATTTTTTGTGTTACCGGAAATAAGATAATTAATTACTTCGATATAAATCCTTTTAGCAAGAAGTGGTTTTCTTAACACAAAAAAAAGCTGAGACAAATTTAAGTATTGCTGCGCAGTATCGAATAAAATAAAAAGATAGTCTTGATCATATTCTACTATTTGCAAATTATTTTTCATACTTTCAATAATCATTTCCTTTGCTCTAACAGGCTCGTTTTGCTTGAATAAAAAAAGTGAATATGATCTGTAATACACATTATTAGATAACCTAAATAAGTGCAATGACTTTTGTTCAAACTTAGCCGCATAACTATTGGCTTTGTCAAAATAGTGTTTTGCTAAGGTCATATTACCTTCTTTAACTTCGTTTGTGGCAATTGTATAATTCTTGGATATATAGAAAAATGAAATTCTATCCTCGAAACTTAAGTCTCTGTTGATTTTATCTAAGAACTCCATGACAAATAAATCTTTATCAACAAGCTGACTTCTGTTCCACCCCATATTTATAACTTATATCTTTTTTCTAAAATTTCTTTGATTTTCCCCTTGACTGGAGGGCAATTTGGTTCATCATTGTCTCCTAAACTACCACCACAAAGCGGGAATATGTTACAAGATTCACAGGCCTTATTTAATTCATTCTCACACAAATCGTCATACAAAATGCTTTTAAAAGATGATTGATAACTTCCTTTTAAAATATTTTGCAGAAATAGATCCTCCTTATTGCTTCCTGATTTGTTTTTGGGCAATGACGCTTTAGCATCTTCAAAAAAACAGACTCCAGAGTAGTTAGATAAGTTTTTGTAAGCATCAAAATTAAAGTCGAAATCAAATACAAGCCTGTAATTATTTGATAGTTTAATCAGCTTTTCTAAGCTATCAGTATTGATTTGATCTTTAATAACATACACAAATTCTGAATTTTTTAGGTAATGGTTACATCTGACTAATTCTTCATTAAATACTATATAATCATAAATATTTGTTTTATCTATTCTAAAAACCATTTTATTAATTAGAGAATTAAAATTGAATGGCAAATGGTCTGTTAAATTTGAAATGTAATTATTAAGAAATAACTCCAGAGAGATCTTTTGCATATCTTTACAATGAGTATAAAAGCTGTATAGATCTTCCCGAGAGTTTATGGTTAAAAATACATGGTTATTGGTAGGTTTCTCATTGGTTTTATTACAGCCAGCTAAGGTAGACCGTAGTTTAAGTTTTCGATCCTTTTGATAAATACTTTTCTGACAGATAATCTCTGAAAATTCATCCTCATCAATAGGAACTAATATTTCATAATAAATAAGGTTCGTAATGATCTTATCTGGTAAATCAGTGAATTCACTTCGAAAAAGTTTTTCAGTAACATACTTTGTAACCAAAATTGCCTTACCTAATCTCGTAGAAAAAATCATTACTTTGTCTTGATCTGATTTCTCAGGACTATGAAATATGATGTATTTGGATAATTTAAATTGCATTCTTACGGGTAAGATAGGTTTAGATTCGCAATTATAAATAAAATTATCCATTTTAATCTAATTAAATTTCAATATTCTTGAGAATGAATATTTTTCAGGATTTTTTTGTTTTTTATTTTTTTTATATTCTTATTGCGGTGTAATAAATAAAATATATATCAACCAAAATTAAAAACGCACTATCCTCTAAGATTTATTATTAAGATTCTAAGATCCCACCGAAGTAAGCTGTGATTTTATTAATTTAAGCTTTAAGGGCAGTAAGTCAATAAATTTAATCCAGTTAATCTTTAATTGATTTTATAGAATTGGTGTGTTTTGTTAATTATTAGTGTGTATTATTTAAACTAAAATTTATAATTATGACTAAAAATCAAAAAGTAACAACAAACGAACTTTTTCAAGTAGAGGAACTTGAAACAAGATTAGAAATGCAAGGCGAATGCGATACTACCTGTACTGACAATGATACTGTAGATATTGACATCGAGGTAGAAAACAGTGTAGATGTTGGGTGTTGGTAATTAATAATTAATTTAAATAACTGAAATCAAAATAATGAAAAATCAGAAAAACGAATTCAATGAGTTTTTTCAGGTAGAGGAACTTGAAACAAGATTAGAAATGCAAGGTGAATGTGACACTACTTGCACGGATCAGGATACCGTTGACGTAGATGTCAAAGTAACAAATTCCGTAGACGTTGGATGTTGGTAAAAGTCAGTTTACTTTAAATAAATGAGTGTTTTTTTCATTTATGAAATTAGAAAACTATCACTTCAGAAATTCTTGAAATGATAGTTTTCTTTTTGAAATCAATAAATTAAATAACCCCTTGATGGATAACTTTGGCAGGATTTTATACGGTTTTATAGAAAAAGAAGTGGAAGATTTAGAACTATATTTCAACGATTACAAAAATAAATCGACTAAAAACTTACCGGAAAAATTAGTATTCACGATTTATCCTGATGACTTTTTATCTAATAAATTATATCTAGTTTTTCCGCAATTATTTCAAAACATTTTCAAAATTGAAGATGATCAGTTCATAAATAAGTTGTGTCTTTCTGGTTATTTTTATTTTAAATATTTAATAGAATTAGATGATTTAATTGATCAAGACACTAATAAGCAAGGAAGTGTAGCCAGCTTAAGAGCAAATCACTATTATTTTGAATCTAATTTAATCCTTAGTTCTCTTTTTAAAGATCATCCAGAGTTTTGGAATGTTTGGCGAGATAGATTAAACAATTTCTACACAGCGATCATGATTGACAAAACGTATGACCCTAATATTTCTATTGAACTCTATGAATCTCTAGCGTTAGGCAAGTGCTCATTTTCTCTATTGGCAATTGATGGTCTTTTACTTCATTCAAATACAAAAAACAAATCACAAATATTTGAGAAATTAGAAAAAGCATTAAATTTTTACTTTATTTCAAGATGTATTCAAGATGACTTTGATGATTTTTTTAAGGATCTAAAAAATAGAAAAAATAATTTTGCTCATTCTTTATTGTTTAAGAAACTTGATGAGTTAGGAATTAATACGTTAAGTTTAACGCCCTATCAACTGGAAAGACTATTTTACGAACAAGGAGTAGCAGAAGACTTACTAGATTTATGTTCAAATTATCTTTTAAAGGCATCCAACGAAATTAATGAATACAAAGAAGAACTTGGCTACTTTATAAGTTTGTTAAAATTAACTAATGCAAAAATTCATAGTATTCAAGGGCAATCAAAGTATAAAAGAATTATTACTACAGATCATAATGAATGTACAGTTAGAAAAGCAATTCAATTTTCTTTAGAGGAGTCTATAAAGCTATCATATAACTATCTCTTAAGCAAACAAAGAATAGATGGTGCCTGGGAAGAAGTAACTAATAAGCAGGGTATCAGTGATGTTTGGTCAACAGCGTTTATTGCCTCATTTCTAGATGAACATGATCAAGCAAAAATAAGGGCAGTAAGCTATCTCAAAGCGAATAGGAAAAAGTATATGTGGGGCTATAATTCCGGTTGGCTAAATGATTATGATTCTACTACCTTTGCTCTATTAAATACTGTCAGCACTTCTGAAGATTTCAACTGTTCACTTGATTTATGGTTAAATGGTCAAGTAAGAAATGGTGGCTTTAAAACATATGATAGCAATAATAAAGATTTAAAGCTTTTTCTTGGGTTACAAGGTGATAATGTACTTTCTGGATGGGGAAGCTCGCATCCCTGCGTTTCAGCAGCAGCTTTATACCTTCTTACATATATTTCAAAACCATATGTACAAGAAAATTTCAATGCTTTAGTAAACTATTTGAAAAGTGGAAATGAAGGTTTAAATCTTGAGCCATACTGGTGGAGTTCAAAGATTTATTCGTATTATTTTTACATCAAGGCCATGTATCGAATTAATGGATTTACTGAAGAATTAGAAAAACTGCTGAATGGACTTTTTAATGATGAGAGAATATTCAAAGTTGATCATTTTGTGGATGATATCTTAGCAAAGGAAAGTGTATTTTATACAGGCCTTGTTTTAGAATTATTAACTCTTAATAAAGAGATTTACTCAGTATATAAGGATAAGGCTTATTTATTATCTGAATACATTATTCAGAGTCAAAATCCTAATGGATCTTTTGAGAATACCTTATTTCAAATAATTCCTGAAACGAATGAGATGGTATTCAAAAATAATAATCAAAGTGTCAATTCCTATGGAGGGACCAATTCTATAACAGGTGAGTTTAGATCTTTATTTTCTTCTGCTGTAGCATTCCGATCATTGACAAATTATTTCCAAATAAATCTGAATTAATGCTTGATAAAGATACGATCTTAACTGTAAGTAATGAGGTTGAAATTGTTAATTATAAAGACAAATCATACGTGGTTTGCATTGATTCTTCAGAGGAAGTTAAATTGAATATCAATTCATTTTCAAAAGATCTTTTAGAAGCATTTAATGGAAATCTAACCATTGAAGAGGTTACCTATCATATCAATGAAAAGACGGATGTATCTTTAAAGGTTGACGATGTTATAGAATTACTAAATTCAAAGTTTCTTGGTTATGGGATTTTTACAAATGATGATACTTCCAAAATATCAGAAAAAGCGATCTTTCTTAAATTAAGATTCACTCTACTCAATAAGGCAATTGTAAGGGCTATTTCTATTCCATTTACTTTTTTATTTGGAGAAACTATTTTTCTAACTACTTTAATACTTAATATTTTTGTTATTTCTTATACAATTGGATCAGTTGTCAATTTTGATTTAATCACAGATAGTATTAATCCTAAAACAGTTCTGTATTCTTCTATTATCTTTTTCATCACCATTTTATTACATGAAATAGGTCATGCTGCAGCTTGTATTAAACATGGAGCTAAAAATGGATCTATAGGCTTCGGTTTCTACCTATTTCATCCAGTTTTTTATGCTGATGTGAGTGATGCTTGGAGACTTAAGCGCAAGGAGAGGCTAATAGTTGATTCTGGAGGTATGTTTATTCAGTCCTTGGTTGCAAACATATTGTGCATCCTGTTTTTATATACTAAGTCACATGATTATTTAATCTATACCTTGACTGTATTGTCAGGCCTTATAGTGAATTTGAATCCGTTCTTACGGTATGATGGATATTGGATTCTTTCCGATGCTTTAAACATTGCAAATTTACGACAGAAATCTAAGATTGCATTAAGGGAGTTTTATCGATTTGTAACTAAACAGGCTCCAAGTTTATCCACAAATACAACAAATATTTTCTTGTTAACTTACGGAGTCTTAAGTATATGTATGATAGCGATCTTCCTAATATACATGTTGTTTAATAAAGAAAACAATGTTTTCTTGTTTCCTCTTAATGTCTTTCATTTTGTCAAAAATATAATTATCAATTCTTCAGTAGTTTGTTTTGCATATGTAAAACAAAGCATATTCAGTTTTATATTACCAATTACATTTTACGTTTTATTATGGAAAACACTAAAAAATCAATTTTTGAAGTGGAGAAACTAAAACTATCAAATTATATCGTTAATCGTAAGGTTGATTCAAATAAAATTATAGTCTTTAGTACTAGAAGTTGCAAATCACTCATTTTAAACATGGAACTCTTTCAGTTACTTGAATCCAGACATTTGTCTGGTATCGACAATTCACTTCTAAATGATTTAATTTATAAGAAGATTCTAGTTGAAGAATCTGAAAATGAATTAGGAAAAATTATTTCAGAAAATAAAGATCATGTTAAAAACAAAGAGGGACATAACGGGTACTTATATGAAGTATTGCAGCCTTCAGCAATGTGTCAGCTTGGATGTTATTATTGTGGCCAAAAACATAGAAAAGAATCGGTGAATGATGATGTAGTGGACCAAATTATTAATAGAATTTACAAGAAATATCAATCACACTCATATAAGGGGATTTATTTAGCTTGGTTTGGGGCAGAACCCCTTATGGCTTTCAATCAAATGAAGATAATATATGATCGATTGAAAAATTTAGTTGATGATCCAACAGTCCCTATTCAATCTAAAATTGTTACAAATGGATTAAGTCTAAAACCAAAAATCTACAAGGAGCTTGTTAACAAACTAAATGTGATTCACATTGAAGTGACAATTGATGGAACGGAAGAATATCATGATTCACATAGATATTTAAAATCTGGTAATCCTTCATTTAAAATTATTTATCAGAATATTCTTGACATTATCAAATCGGAATATTGGAGTCCAAGAAGATGTAAATTAACGATAAGGTGTAATGTAGATGAAAAAAATTATGAAGGCGTAGTTCCTTTAATTTATAAATTAGCTCAAGACCAAATTCAAGACAAGATCACTACTTTATACTTTGTAAATGTATTCTCATGGGCGCAGAATGAAGCGCATAAAAATGCATTAACTAAAGAAATGTTTGCATTAAAAGAAATTGAGTGGAATTTATTAAAGCATAAACTGGGATACCAAAATAGTTTTATTTTACCTGAACGAAAGTTAAATACCTGCATCGCTACAACAGAAGATAGCGAGATGTATGATGTAGACGGGAATGTATTTAATTGTACAGAAGTCTCTTATACTGACGTTTACAAGAACTCAAAGTATGATCTAGGTAGTATTATAAATCCGCGTAATATCCCTAAACCTCACAATGATTGGTGGGATGAAGTAGAAAACACTAAAAAATACCCATGCCATACATGCAAATTATTACCAGTATGTGGAGGAAGCTGTCCAAAAAGATGGACTGAAGGTGAAATAGCTTGTCCACCAAGTAAATACAATCTAGATAAGAAGCTAGAGATAATTTATAAACTAGGGAATCAAAATTTAGACATAATTGAACTTATCAATGAAGAATTAGATTTAAAAGATTTTTGTAGGATAGAATAGAAAATTCAATAACATATAAGATAAAAATTATCTAGGAAGATTCAATAATATTGTTAGGATTTATGCGGTATAAAAAAATAATTATTATCCTAGGGTCATCTATTATAGGTATTTTGACCTTAGCCATGCTTGGTGTGGTAGGGTTTAACTATAATCTTTTTAAAATTCATAGTTCCTATTTGTCCGTTAAGAGCGACTTTTCTCCGATTAAATTCAATTGGGTTAATCAAGAAATTGATGGTTACCTTTTAGAAAAGGCTGCTCTTGTAATTCCAGCAAATATTATTGGTAATGAGGAAACACATTTTTTTCAATTTGATACTGGAGCCTCTACCTCTATAGTTTATGAAAATAGTCTCAATTCATTGAGAAAAAAGGGCTTCTATTTCGAAACTGTAAAAAAAGGTAAACGGAAATATATTAATAAATTAAAATTAAATTTAGGGGGTAGTTATATAACCTTAAGTATGATTGAGGTAATGCCTGTTTCAAAGTCATTAAAAAATAGAGACCCTAGAAATTTAGGATCTCTTGGCATAGACTTTATTGCAAAAAAAGTAATAGAAATTAACTTTAAGGAGAATTTTATTCAATTTTATCAAAATAATAATAAATTAGAAATCTCTGAAAGTAGTAAATTTTCTAAGTATATCTTGAAAGGTGATAAGATCATTTTTCCGGTAGAAATTAATGGTACAACAAGAAAGCTACTATTCGATTCTGGTTGTAGTTCATTCGGAATTATTACTATTCAAGAATTATTTGAAGATTTTTCAACAAATGATTCCGAAGTTTCCAAAATTAAATTTAGTACTTGGGGTCGATCTAAAAAATATGAAATACCCTTTTTCATTAATCGCGCAAATACCAACACCAAAATGAATATCGCAAATCAAGAGTTAAAAATTGGAAACGTTAATTATATAGGTACTTTTACTTTTCTTCAAAAACTATTATTTACATTTACAAGGATAGATGGATGGCTTGGTAACACTCCATTTCTAAACTGCAGTCTTATTATGGACACGTCTAAGGAAAAATTTATGATAATAAGAAAATAATAGTTAATTCTATTGTTAATACTTCACTTAGTAAGATAAAGATATCATAAATCACTGAAAACATGTATTTAAGAGTGTTTGAAACAATCACTTTGCCCCAGCATAGATGTTTTCGTAACTGTTTTGATTTTCTATGAATTAGAATCTTTTCTAATCAGCAATATTTTGCCGATTCTTCGCTGTCTGTTTTTTTCCTAAATTTAGATTCGTTCACGTTTTTTATTTGTTCACGTTACGTGAACATTGTATATTTGTGAACAAATGGAAAATGAAATAATACATATTGCTGTAGAGAACGTTCAGAAACAACTTCCTATTCAATTGCTGTACAAGAAAAAAGGGCAATATGATGGAGTGCTTATTGTACAGTATAACCAACTAAAGTTTGACTTTTATGTGAAGCTCAAAAGAGAAGTGCGACAATATGTTATTGGTGAACTGGAGGATATCCAACAAAACTATAAGGGTGTTGTTTTAATTGCCGAAAGAATTCCTGCCAAAGTAAAAGTGGCACTACGAGAAAGGAAACTCGCTTATATCGAAGCGAATGGAAATATGTACATTGAAAAGGATAATATTTTCCTTTTGATAGATGCCAATAAGCCGCTACAATTAGCTAAAGACAAAGGAAATAGAGCATTTACTAAAACAGGCCTGAAGGTACTTTTCCATTTATTAATCAAGCCTGAACTCATTAATAAAACCCAAAGAGAAATTGCAGAATACACTCAAGTAGGCTTGGGCAATATTCCCCAGGTCATTGAAGGACTAAAAGAGACAGGTTATTTACTGCGATTGAATAAAAAAGAGTATGCTTGGGAAAATAGAAAAGATTTATTCTTTCGATGGATAGAGGGTTATCAGACTACCCTAAAGCCAACACTAAAGAAAAGGCGATATCAAATGCGCAAGAATTGGCAGGAGATAACACTAAATGACGGTATAGCTGTCTGGGGCGGTGAGCCTGCTGGTGATTTGCTTACTAATTACCTAAGACCTGAAAAATTCATTCTTTTTACGAATGAAGACCAAGCAAACTTGATTAGAAACTATAATCTTCAACCAAAGAAAGATGGGGATTTAGAAGTGATTGAAATGTTTTGGAATCAAGACCTCAATCAAAAAACAGCCCCTCCCATTATAGTCTATGCAGATTTAATGATGGAGGGAGGCAAAAGAAATGAAGAAACAGCCGAAATGATTTATAATGAGCAAATCCAACCAAACTTATAAGGAGCTAGCAATTCCTCAATTTTCAGAGGTGTTTACTGTTATTGACGAAGTGATGAGGGAGCACGCTGTACTTTATTATCTAATCGGTGCAAGTACCATTGCTTTGGAATTATTGAAGAGTGACTTTAAGCCGTGCAACATCTTTTTTTGAATAGACAACTTTGAAAGTTTATTACGTTTAAATTTAATAAAAATCAAAATAAACCGTTAATTTGTAAAATACTTACAAAAAGGGAGGTTAAAATGATTTTAGAAATCAGATTGAGAAATTTTTACTCCATTAAAGAGGAAGTTATACTAGATCTTGAGGCTGCAAAGATCAATACGGAAAGAGCACGCAACTTAAGTAATCATATTTCTAAAGTTGGAAAAAGGGAAGTATTGAAGTCAGTAGCTTTATATGGTGCTAATGCATCAGGAAAGACCAATATTATTAAGGCAATCAGATTTTGTGCCTCTATGGTTTATAATTCTCACAATCATAATGAGAATGTAGTATTTAATTTCAAGCCATTTAAGTTTGATGGATTTTCGCATCAGCCTAGTACTTTTATTATTCGTTTTATAGCTGATGGGATCGAATATGAGTACAGTTTTAGTCTATCTCAGAAATCAATCTTGACAGAAGAGCTTTATTTTTATCCTAAAGGAAAAAGAGCAAAAATTTTCTCTCGTGATGAAAGTAAGGGGGAGAATAAGTCAGATATTTATGATTTTACTAATGTGATCTCCAGACCAATGGATGTAGCTGCTAATACCTCAGATAAAACACTTTTTATCTCAAGAGCTAGTCAGATGGATAGGAAAATTCCTAAAATTATTTTCAATTTCTTCTTCAGTCAATTCATTCTGGGTTATTCAGGACATAATTCTCCTGTGGTGGAAGGCTTGTTTAAAAAGTTTAAGCCTCAATTATTGAAAGGTCTACAAATTGCAGATAGTGATATTGTAGATATTAAAATGAGAAAGGAGAAGAGGAAAGGTAAGAATATTGATACAGACCTCTTGTCAAACACTGCCACTATAAAAGATGTGGAGAATGAGGCTTTGGTGTTCACTACTTATCACAGAGCTGACCCAACAAAAGCCTTTGATATGTTGTCTGAGGAATCTACAGGAACTAATGTTCTTTTTGCGACTATGCTTACCATATTGGATGTGATTACGAATAATAAGATACTGTTGATTGATGAGATTGAAGGAAGTCTTCACACTGAAATTGTGGAATATATTGTCAATCTTTTCCATGCTAGTGAGCATGCTCAATTGATATTTACAACGCATAATACCAATTTGTTAGACCTCAATAAGATTCGAAAAGATCAGATCTATTTTGTGAATAAATTGGAAAATGGTGCATCAGAATTATATTCCTTATTCGATTTTAAAGATTTTAGAGATGGTATGGATGCAGAAAAGGCTTACTTGCAAGGTAGATTTGATGCCATTCCGTACGTTAATGATTCAGTTTCTAATTTAGAAAGTTTACTACATGAGTCGTAAGAGCCGAAAGAACCGGAATATTAAGCCAACTTTTTTCGTTTTTTGCGAAGGTGATACAGAGGTGGCATATGTGAACTACTTACGTTCAAAATACAGGTTGCCTATAGTTATTGATACCAAAAGAGCGGGTCATGATATATCAATTAATTACATTAGAAAATATAAACAGCAATCTGGTAGTCATCCCAAAGATCGAACTTATTTAATCTATGACATGGATGTTGTTGAGAATTGGAATAAAATTAAGACGATTAAAGACGTCTCTATTTTAGGATCTAACCCATGTTTTGAGTTTTGGTTCTTATTACATTTTATGAATCAAAAAGCTTTTATAGAATGTAATAGCTGTGTTATTAAGTTGTCAAACTATTATAAGGGGTATAAGAAAGGTCATCTTGAAAAAAGATTTATTGATAAATTAGAAAGTAAATCATCTAAAGCGATCGAAAGAGCAAAAGCGCTGACGTTTGAAGAGAATCCTTCAACAAATATTTATGAGTTTATAGAGGATTTGGAAACAGAAAAGTCAAAATCTACGTGATTTAAGAAAAAAATAAATTTTATTTTTTCTAGGGGGACGGAGGTTCAAATCCCAAAGGGATTACCTAAATCGTATCACCTTTGTTTCACCTATTAAATTTTAATATACGTAATGTATTGACATACAGTATATTATATGGTTGTAAAATAATCCCTCCGCCTCTGCATAGTTAAACCGTAATTACGTTGATATTCAATGAGTTACGGTTTTTTTATTCCAAAAAAGTCAAATAAAAATAAAACACTTACTCTGTGATTTTTATAATACGGCAAAATACTGCCGTTTCGTTTGATTTCGATTTGTTTTTGTTGATATTTGTTCATAATCGGCAAAATATTGCTGGAATGGATAAAAAAGAATTAGGAAATAGCATACGAGAAAGAAGGAAATTCCTCAAAATCACGCAGGAAGATCTGGCTGATATTGCCGAAGTGTCTGAACGTACTTTGCGCTCTATCGAAAAAGGAGAAGCCAATCCTGAGTTGGACAGTTTGTTGAAAATCTGTGAAGTATTGGGATTGTCAATTGATATTAATGTGATGAAATGAGTAGGAGGGCTGCTTTATATAACAATAAAGTATTAGCTAGCTACTTAGAAAAAAATAAGAAGGGTGAGTATCTATTTCAATATGAGGAAGAATATCTAGCAAATTCTGAGACTTCAGCCATCAGTTTAACGCTTCCCAAATCAGAGAAAATTTATAGATCTAAAGTACTGTTCCCTTTCTTTTTTGGGCTCCTATCAGAAGGAGTTAATAAGTTAACGCAGTGTAGGTTATTGAAAATTGATGAAGAAGATCATTTTAGCTTATTAATGAAAACTGCTAAAATCGATACCATTGGGGCTATAACAGTAAAAGAATTATCAGAATGAATTGTCCGGGCTGTTTGAAAGAGGTTGAAATTGGGTTTTGCAAAAAATGTTTGCAAGAGCTTTTTGATGGTCAAAAAGTAGCACATACTTTGTCTTTTAATTCTCCTTTCGAAGAAAAATCTGATTCTTATTTGGAGCATACAAAGAAGATATCTATTTCAGGAGTTCAGGTAAAATATTCACTGAGATTAGAAGATAATGAATTAAAACTGACGGATACTGGTGGCCAGTATATTCTTAAACCTATTCCTACTGGCACATTCAAGTTCTTGGATCAAGCGCCAGCAAATGAGCATCTCACTATGCAAATTGCTAAGCAGTTATTTAAAATGAATGTCCCTTCCAATGCTTTGGTGGGTTTTAGAGATGGTAGTCCAGCTTATATAGTGCGTAGGTTTGACCAAACGGAAAATCAGAAAATCCAGCAAGAAGATTTTGCACAAATTGCGCAGATGACTTCGGAAACGCACGGGAAGAACTATAAGTATGATCTATCTTATGAGGAGATTGCTGAACTCATTCAAAAATATATTCCTACCTATAAAATAGAGCTAGAGAAATTCTTTCGGATGATCTTGTTTAATTATGTATTTTCAAATGGTGATGCTCATTTAAAAAATTTCTCTGTCATGCAATCCGAACAAGGTGATTATGTATTAACCCCTGTTTATGATTTTTTGTGCACTCGTATTCATTCACCAAGTGAATCAGACGTGGCGCTGGATTTATTAACTGATGGCTTTTCTAATGCATTTGAGACTTCGGATTTCTATACATACCAAGACTTCTTTAAGTTTGGTCAAAAAATTGGCATTAAGGATTCAAGAATCAGGAAAATACTAGCTGAATTTACTAAATCAAATAAGGCCGTTCACCAGCTTATTCAGCAGTCCTATTTAAGTGATGAATGTAAAAAGCTATACGCATATTACTATGAGGATAGTTTAAAAAGAATGAACATGAATGTGGTTTGAATTTATCTTTCTCCAATCAAAATTAATTCTTCTTGTGGTTCTGTAAGATATCTAGCACTATCTTCTGTCACCACTACCATTTCTTCAACTGAAATTGTTTTTTCACCGCCTTCAATTTCCCAGGCATAGAATCCGTCATAAGCAAAGACCATTCCTTTTCGAAGTGGTTTAAGGGCTGCTTCAGATGGAGTAATACCTATTTGTCCACCGCCCAGAGAAGGACCAACATCGTGGGCAACATAGCCCACTGGGTGACCAGTGCTCCACGGAACTGGCCAAGAACCATTTTCTTTCATCCACTCTCTTTGGGCTTTATCTAATTCATAACCAGAAATGCCCGGTTTCATATTTTCAAAAACTAATCGATGGCCTCTTTTTGCCACATCCCAATAGCGTTGGATATCTTCAGGAGCTTTTTCTTCACCCTCTTTTAATACATAGGCAAAACGCTGAATGTCGGTTACCCAAATGCCATAGACTTTAATACCAAAATCTGTTTGGATGACGTCTCCAGGCATAATAACTTTATTCGTAGCGTGAGAATGTCCTCTGTCGGGACCAGAGTTCACGTTTGGGTTTTGCTCTGGATTCCAGCCGTCTTCATAGTCATAATTTTTGATTTTGTCATTTAAGAATCCCGCTACTTCAGCATCAGTGGTTTTACCAGGAGTTATCGTTTCATAAGCTTCAACTTCCCACTGAGCTGTTATTTCGGCCGCTTTCCGCATGATTTCAACTTCCTCAGGTAATTTGATGGATAGCCATTCATAGACTAATTCTTCAGAAGAAACCAATTTTCCCTGAAAATCATCGCCAAATCTTTGAGCTAATTTTTTGTATTGGCTATGACTTAGACCATCTGCTGCTGAATTAGTCGTACTTATGTTAATTGCAATCTTTTTAGGTTTCACCGATTTAACATAATCAGTTGCTAATTGAAAAACATCTTGTCCTCTTGAAACACTTATAACACTATCGTGTAATCCTAATTCTTTTAAAGCAGTGACTTCTCCAAAAGAACAAAAAACCACTGACTTTGCTTTCTTACCTGATTTGTGAAAAATATAAAAAGAGGTTCCGCCTGCATTTTCACCTCCTATGTGCAAAGCCATCGGGTCATTATTATTTTCTCGGCAAATTACCATCCAAGCATCCACTTCAGCTCTTTCCATGGCTTCTGGTAATATTTGGCCTATTCTCTTTTTGCGGATTTCCGGCCAGGGGTTTTTACCAGTAAAAGGATTATCTATCTTTTCAATTGGCTTTTCATCAACTGTTGGATTTTGACAGGATAAGGTAAAAGTGATGGAAATTAAGATGAAGATTATATTTTTCATTTGAAACTAAGTTATAATTCAATTGTCAATTTACACTTTTATTTGAAATGCATAAAAAAGCCCTTCTCATTTCTGAAAAGGGCTATCAATTTGATTATTTGTAGGTTTAATTACTTCGCATAAGAAACAGATCGCATTTCACGGATGACTGTTACTTTGATCTGCCCAGGGTACTGCATGTCTTTTTCAATTTTTTGAGAAATATCAAATGATAATTGTCCTGCTTTTTGATCAGATACGTTTTCAGCATCTACCATCACACGCAGTTCACGACCTGCTTGGATAGCATAGCATTTGTTGACACCGTCAAAAGTCAAAGCAAGCTCCTCAAGCTCTTTTAATCTTTTGATGTAACTATCCATGATTTCTCTTCTTGCGCCTGGTCTTGCACCCGAAATGGCGTCACAAGCTTGTACAATAGGGGAGATTAAGGTCGTCATCTCTATTTCATCATGGTGAGCACCGATGGCATTCAAAACATCTGGATGCTCTTTAAATTTTTTGGCAAATTCCATTCCCAATATAGCATGTGGTTGTTCCGGCTCTTCTGGCCAAACTTTTCCAATATCATGCAATAAACCAGCTCTTTTTGCCAACTTTGGATTCAAGCCTAATTCAGAGGCCATGGTAGCACACATATTGGCAACTTCTCTTGAGTGTTGTAATAGGTTTTGTCCGTAGGAGGAACGGAATCTCAAACGACCAACCATCTTAATCAATTCAGGGTGAAGGCCATGAATTCCTAAATCGATAACCGTTCTTTCCCCGATTTCGACTATTTCTTCATCTATGTTTTTCGTAGTCTTATTTACGATTTCTTCGATTCTGGCAGGGTGAATTCTACCATCCTGCACTAAACGGTGTAAAGAAAGTCTTGCAATTTCTCGTCTTACTGGGTCAAAACCTGATATAATGATTGCTTCTGGTGTATCGTCCACTATGATTTCAACCCCAGTCGCAGCTTCCAATGCACGGATGTTTCTACCTTCCCTACCGATGATTTTACCTTTGATGTCATCGCTTTCAATATTAAAAATAGAGACACAGTTTTCTACCGCATGTTCCGTTGCAGTTCGCTGTATGGTGGAAATCACAATTTTCTTAGCCTCTTTGGTAGCGGAAAGTTTTGCTTCTTCCATGATATCTTTAATCAGGGAAGATGCTTTGGTTTCTGCTTCATCTTTGAGGGTTTCAATTAATTGTTCCCGAGCTTCATCTGCAGTAAGATTAGCGGCTTTTTCTAATATGTTGACTTGTTGCTCTCTTACTTTTTCGAGTTCTTCTTTTCTTTTGGCAATGACTTCAAGCTGAGCATTAAGATTTTCTTGTAATTTTTGGGTTTCGTGTTCTTTTCTTTTAAACTGCTCAATTTCCTTAGAAAGGTTTTGTTCCCTTTGTTTGAGCTTGTTTTCGTTGGCTGCCATTTGGCTTTTTCTTTGTCCTACCTCATCTTCGAAATCAGATTTCTTTTTCAAAAAATGCTCTTTTGCTTCAAGCATTTTGTCTTTCTTGGTATTTTCGGCATTTACTTCAGCCTCACGAATTATTAAAGCTGCTTTATCTTGAGCTTCTTTTTCGAGCTTATTAAGTAGGCTTTTTTGGGCAATTTTGCTGAGCAAAAACCCCAAAAGCAGTCCTACTACTCCTGAAATGATTATGTATATAGTTCCCATTTTATTAATTATTTAATGGGAAGTGGTGACTTTGATAAAGAACCAAAATTTGACTACTATGAATTTTGTTATTTGAAAGCCTATATTTTTGAGGGCTTAACTACTTCATATAATTTTCTAAATGGTTCTATTTTTTCTGATTGGAAGGGTTTAGATTGATTGATTAATTAAGTGTTCAATAGATTTTATTTTATTTATAACCGATTCATCATTGCTTTGTAAGTCATCTTCAATGCCAAATCTGTCAACAATGGCATCGAAAGCTACCATTGAAAGCAAGTCCTGCTTATCATCAATCCCGAATTTCTCTCTATAAGATTTCAATCGTTCATTGATTAATTTTCCGGCTCTTCTCACTCTTTCCTCTTCTTCCGCTTTCACTGTCATGGGATATTCCCTATCAGCAATTTTGATTTTGATTGAAAGTTCTCTCATAAACCGGTTTATCTATTATCTTGTTAAATGCAAAATGCACTTATCAATCTCTTTAATGTAATCGTCAATTTTTCCCTTCATCTCAGAAGCTTCTGCTTCACTCTTCCCAATACTTCCTACAATTTTACTAATTTTATCTTGATTTTGAAAGTCGTTAATTTTCTCGTCTTTTTGTTTTAAAGCAGCCTTTAACTCTTCATTTTCAGCTTTTAAGCTTCTTAATTCATTCTTAGCATTTTGAAATTCATTCAAAAGCAATTGAACCTTTCGCTCTAGGGCATTTAATTCATTATGTGTAGCTGCTTGATTCATTTTTATTTTCTGATTACGGCTCCGATTTCGTTTTCAAAAGCTTTCATCAGTTTGTCCATTGTTTTATCTATAATTTTATCTGTCAATGTTTTAGTTTTGTCTTGCAAAGTGAAAGATAAAGCATACGCTTTTTTTCCTTTTTCTATTTTATCTCCTTGGTAAACATCAAAAACATCTATATTACTGATTAAGTATTGTGCTTGTTTCAAGCTTATCTTTTTAATTTCATCATAAGAAATGTTGTCATCTATCACTAGTGATAAATCCCTTTTTACTTCAGGAAATTTGCTCACTGGCTCAAATTGGATATTGACATTGACCATTTTCAATAACAATTCCCAATTGATATTAGCGTAGAAAACATCCTGCTTCAACCCACTCAATTTCAGGGCTTTTTTGCTTAATTTACCAAGCTCTGCAACTGTTTTTTGCTTAATTTTTAACTTCAAGCCATAGTCGAAGCAGTCATCATGAAATTCTTCATTTTCAATACTTTCCGCATTAAATTTATTGAAAATTTTTAGAACTGCCGAATAGAGGTCGTGAAATTTTACAGATTCATTTTTTCGAATCCAATTTTCGGCTTCATTTTTCCCCGTCAGATAAATCCCAAGGCGCATTTCCTCCTTATATTTGGAATTAATTTTTTTATAAACTTTTCCAAATTCATAAAATTTCAAGTCGGTTTGCCTTCGGTTGATGTTGTAAGCTAATACATCTAGAGCAGTAAACATCAAATCTTGACGCATTACACCCAAATCCTCACTCAGTTTGTTGAGTATTTCAACATTTTCCTCTGAATTAAAGCCATTCAATTGCTCACTGAAGACTGATTTGGTCAATGAATTGGTCATGATTTCCTGGTAACCATTGGCAGTTAAGAGTAATCCTGCCTCTTTTCTCATTTTTACTGGATCAACCTCAGGGAAACTTGCCATATAACTACTTGAAAGCGTTTCTGGCAAGTCAATATTGTTAAATCCGTATATCCGGATGATTTCTTCAATCACATCGGCTTCTCTGGTCACATCCACTCGATAAGGAGGGACAATGGCTTTGAAGCCAGTTTCTGTTTTATCAGTAGTTTCAATATCTAATCTGTTGAGAATGGTATGAATTTCATCCTGCTCCAATTTTTTACCAATCAAACGGTCGATGTTTTTATATTTCATCATTACCTCTCGGTCTGGAATAGCTACTGGATACTCATCCTGAATTTCAGAACTAATTTTTCCACCTGCAACTTCTTGAATTAATAATGCAGCCCTTTTAAGTGCATAAACCGTGATATTTGGGTCTGTTCCCCGCTCATAGCGGAAGGAAGCATCCGTTTTAAGTTGATGGTGCTGAGAAGTTTTTCTCACACTATCGGCTGAGAAATAAGCAGATTCTAAAAATACTTTAGTGGTATCATCTTTAACCCCGGAATCAATTCCTCCAAATACTCCTGCTATGCAAAGTGGATTGGATTCTCCATCACAAATCATGAGATCTTTAGCTGATAGTTTTCTTTCTTTCTCATCTAAAGTGATGAATTTACTGCCTTCGGCCAGGTTTTTAACTTTAATGGTATTACCAGAAATTTTATCGGCATTAAAAGCATGAAGAGGTTGACCTAATTCGTGCATCACATAGTTGGTTACATCCACTATATTATTGATGGGCTGCAAACCAATACTTTTTAAGGCATTTTGTAACCAATCGGGGCTTGGTGCTACTTTAATTCCTGAAATACTTAATCCACTATAGCGAGGACAAGCTTCTTTGTTTTCAACTTCAACTTTTATAGGGAGATCTTGATTATCCACCTTGAAATCAAGGATTGAAAGAAATCTCACTTCTTCTCCAGTTACAGCTTTGATGTCTCGAGCAGCACCAATATGACCCATGGCATCGGCACGGTTTGGTGTTAGACCAATCTCATAAACAATATCTGATTCAATATTGAAATATTCCGCAGCAGGAGTTCCATTAGGTTTATCTGTATCCAAAACCATAATACCATCATGACTAGCGCCCATCCCGATTTCATCCTCAGCGCAAATCATTCCCATACTGACTTCACCACGAATTTTTGATTTCTTGATTTTGAAAGGCTCGTCAGGATTTGGGTAAAGCGTGGAATTCACCGTTGCCACTACTACTTTTTGTCCTGCAGCTACATTGGGTGCCCCACAAACGATTTGCACCTGCTCCTCCTCACCAATATCAACTGTTGTGATTTTTAATTTATCCGCATTAGGATGTTTTTCACAGGTTTTGACTTCACCTATCACCAAACCTTTCAATCCGCCTGGCACGGTTTCAATTTCTTCCATACCTTCTACTTCCAATCCCGTATTAGTTAAGGTTTCTGAAAGTTCTTGAGGAGACTGCGTAATATTTATATACTTCTTTAACCAGTTTAAAGCGATCTTCATTTCTGTATTTTTATACTTCTCTATTAATAAATATGGATTCTTGATGAGCCCATTTTATTTTCCAAAAACAAAATTAAAGAAATGATTGATAAGGAGAATGATTAATTACGCTTATTCGTAATTTTTCCTATTTTATTTACCTAGTGAAGCTAGCTAAATCTTTTTCGTACATCGAAATAGATAAAGAAATTTTGTTTTGATATGGTGCAAAAGAACTAAATCGCCCACTTCCGAGGAACTCGGAAAAGCGGGGGGGAGGAAAGTTTAGCGGGCAGGCGTTGGCCTTGAGGTCGGAAGCATTAAACTTTCTTGAATTTTTGTTTCTTTTTGTTCAAGCAAAAAGAAAAGGTAAAAAGATGAAAGCTAAGAAATTTACTTATAGAGATATTTAAATGATAAAACATAAAGGATTGTTTCTATTTTAGGAGATGCAATCTCATTAATTGTAGTAGAAATTTTCATATTTAATGTAAAATAGAAAAGACTGACTATTTACCCTTATTCATAATTCTTCTCTCCAGCATTAATAGGAATGGTGATGTTATTCTCTGGTGGAGGCACAGGGCAGCTATAGCCTTCAGTGTAGGCGCAATATGGATTATAGGCTTTATTGAAATCCAAAACGACTTGCTGTTGCCCTTTTTTGAAGTCCACTTCCAAATATCTTCCAGCACCATAAGTGGTAATGGCAGAGGTTTCATCATAAAAAGAAAGGAAAAAGTGTCCATCAACTGCAGATTGTAATAAAGTTAAATCTTGATGTGAACCTACAATATCAAAATGTAAAATGGCCACTGCCTGATAAGTTTTTAATTTATCGTCACTAGTTCTCAAGTCATAAATTTTACCATCTTCAAGTGCTTCAACAGAGGCTTTTACTTTGAAACTTTCATCTACTTCAAAATAATTTAAACCTTTAAAAGCCACATTTTGCTCAATAAATGGAGATTTTTCATCATTTCGCATAAAACTGTCTCTTTTATGACGGAATGCTTTCATTTCTTCAATATAGTTGCTTTCAACTTCAGGACTTTTTCCAGAATCGAACAAACTAAAAACAGCAATCAAAATGACTGCTGCTATTACGATATAAGTTAAGACTTTAGTCGGCTTCATGCTAGAAAATTACTTTCCAAATGTCATTAAATATGGCAAATGCCATCAAACTTAATAATAAAACCATACCTACTTTTTGTGCATTTTCTAAGAATTTATCTGAAGGTTTTCTGCCAGAAATTATTTCATAGCTTAAAAAGACCACATGCCCGCCATCCAATGCAGGAATAGGCAGGAAGTTCATAAAAGCCAAGACCATAGAAAGAAGTCCGGTAATTCCCCAGAATTTTTGCCAAACCCATTCTCCGCCAAAAATTTGAGCGATACCAATTGGCCCTGATAATGATTCTGAAGCAGAAACCTCTCCTCTGAAGATTTTACCAAATCCTTTAATATTTAACCAAATTACATTGAACGCTTTCTTTGTACCGGTAGGAATAGATTCTGCAAAACTGAATTCTTCATGTTCCAATTCGGCATTCATCTTTGGTCTAAAGCCTAGTAGGCCATCATCTCCAACTTTAGCTTGAAGATTCTCTACTTTTTCATTTCTTTTAATAGTCAAGCGGATTTCTTCGCCTTTATTACTTTCTAGTTTCTCTCTAAGGAATTGGAAATATTTTACTTCCTCTCCATTAACGGCAATGATTTTGTCTCCTGGCAACAATCCAGCCATATCTGCATTGCTTTGCGGCTGTATATTATCGACTTCAAATTCATACAAAGGTTGAATGAATGGAACTCTTTGATTGTCCTCAGAAATGCGTTCAATCATATCATTTGGAATAGGAATTACCTTTTCTTCACCATTTCTTAAAACGGTATAGTAACTGTCTGATTCCAATAATACATCTGAGCTGGTTAGGTCGCTTACTTTTTCGTAATCTTTACCATTTACATTAATAATAATATCACCAGTTTGCAAACCAATTTCTTTGGCTGGCTCATAAGCGTAAATACCATTTTCTGTAATGTTATCTTTGGATTCATAAGTTTCTCCATATCCATATTGAAGAAATATGAAAATGATAATACCTGTAATGACGTTTACGATGATTCCGCCCATCATCACAATCAATCTTTGCCAAGCGGGTTTTGCTCTAAATTCATAAGGCTCAGGCTCTTTGTCCATGTTTTTAGTGTCCAGAGATTCATCTATCATCCCCGAAATCTTCACAAAGCCACCTAAAGGAATGGCGCTAAGAGCGTATTCGGTTTCACCGTATTTAAAACTAAAAATTTTAGGAGGGAATCCAATTGAAAATTGTTCCACTCTCATACCAAAAGCTTTGGCCGCCAACAAGTGACCAAACTCATGCAATCCTACCAAAATAGATAAGCCCAATATTAATTGGGCGATCATAATAACTGTTTCCATTAATTTATTAACTCTAAAGCTTTAATTCTAGTTTCTTTATCTGTTGAAATATAATCTTCCAAACTTGGGGTTTTAATAAAATCTACTTTGTCAAGGCAATTTTCGATCACTTCTGACATTCCTAAAAAGGAGATTTTGTCCTCAAGAAAGGCCGAAACTACTACTTCGTTCGCTGCATTCAAAATACAAGCCGCATTTCCTTCTCTGCCTAGTGCATGAAATGCTAAGGCTAAATTACGGAATGTATCGCTATCAGGTTGTTCAAATGTGAGCTGCGGATAATCCATGAAATTAAAGCGAGGAAAATCAGCTTTCAAACGGTCAGGATAGCTTAAAGCGAACATAATAGGCACCCGCATGTCTGGAAGTCCCATTTGCGCTTTTATGGAGCTGTCCTCAAACTGCACCATGCTGTGAATAATGGATTGAGGATGAACCACTACATCAACCTGGTCTTCCCTGAGATTGAATAACCATTTGGCTTCAATTACTTCCAAACCTTTATTCATCAAACTGGCAGAATCAATGGTGATTTTAGCACCCATATCCCAATTAGGATGTTTTAAGGCTTGCTCTTTCTTAACGGATTCCAGAAATTTTCTACTTCTTCCTCTGAATGGGCCACCTGAAGCAGTCAAAATTACTTTTTCAATCGGATTATGGAATTCCCCAACTAAGCATTGAAAAATAGCAGAATGCTCCGAATCAACAGGGTAAATGTTCACACCCTTTTCCTGAGCCAAGGAGGTAACTAATTCTCCTGCCACTACTAAAGTTTCTTTGTTGGCTAAAGCGATATGTTTTCCAGCTTCAATGGCTTTGATTGTAGGTACTAAGCCAGCATACCCAACCAATGCAGTTAAGACCACATCTATGGTGTCCATTTGAACCACACTGGCTAAAGATTTCTCTCCTGAATAAACTTTTATTCCCAAGGGATCGAGCACATTGAAGACCTTATCGTAAAAAGCATCATTTCCAATTACCACTGCGTTGGGTCTGAATTGGATGGATTGCTGAATGAGTAAATCTACATTATTCTGTGCTGTCAGTACTTCAACTTGAAAATGATCAGGATGTGATTTGATAACCTCTAGGGCTTGTGTTCCAATTGAACCCGTAGAGCCTAAGATGGCTATCGATTTTTTATTAGACATAAGTCAATTAATATATTTTTAATGTGTGTATTTTTCCATAGCCTCTGCTATTTTTCTGTCGTTTGAAAGGCGAGGTACTTTGTTTTGTCCTCCCAGTTTTCCTTCTGAACGCATATAATTAATAAAAGAGGCTTTTTTGAGTGTTCTTATTTTTAATGTTCTTAAGATGCTGCCTGTAATCAGGTCATCGTAGTAACTGTTTCGTTTTCTTAAATTAATATCCAATTCCTTAGAAAATGCTTCCAAATCAATCGGAGGATTATCAAATTCTATAAACCACTCATGGTGAGGCAATCCGTCTTTAGGCGTAACCTGTGGAGCAACTGTAAATTCTGTGATTTTTACGTTTTCGAATTTTTCACAAGTTGCTTTCATGGCATTTTCCACTTCTTCTCCAATCACATGCTCCCCAAATGCAGAAATAAAATGCTTAATCCTTCCAGAAACTACTACTCTATAAGGATTCGTGGAAACAAATTTAACGGTATCTCCAATAGAATAGCCCCACAATCCTGCATTGCTATTAATAATTAAAGCATAATTTTTATCCATTTCCACCTGATCAATCATCAATCGGGTCGGATTTTCATCAAAATATTCCTCAGCAGGTATAAACTCGAAAAATATCCCACTGTTTAATAAAAGTAGTAAGCCATCTTCTGTTTGAGTATCTTGATAAGCAATAAAGCCTTCGGAAGCCGGATAGGTTTCTATTGAATCTACCTTTTTGCCAATGCTTTCGTATAGTTTATTTTTATAAGGCTCAAAGTTTACTCCACCATAAACAAACATCTCAAAATTCGGGAAGATGTCTTTAATAGGTTTGTTGACTCTGGCTTGAATTCTATCAAAGTACATTTGCACCCAAGGCGGAATTCCTGAAATCAGGCTCATGTCCTGATCTATTGTTTCATCTATAATGCGCTCTAACTTTTCTTCCCATTCCTCTATGCAATTAGTTTCAAATGAAGGAAGTTGGTTAGTTCTTAAATAATTAGGAACATGATGATTGACAATGCCTGATAAACGACCAGTGTTAATACCGGCTTTTTGTTCTAAAGTGGGTGCACCAGACAAGAAAATCAGCTTGCCATCCAGAAATTGAGATTTACCTGTTTCATGCACATAGCTTAATAAGGCATTTTTGGCACTGTTAATATGGTTGGGGATAGAATCTTTGGTGATGGGGATGTATTTGGTTCCTGAAGTAGTGCCGCTAGTTTTGGCAAAATAAGCAGGTTTGCCTGGCCAAAGCACATCACTTTCCCCTTGCAATATTTTATCTACATAAGGTTTTAGTGCTTCATAATCCCTTATTGGAACTTGCTTTTTAAAATCTTCATAAGTTTGAATGTTATCAAATTCGTGGTCTTTTCCGAAAGCAGTGTTTTTAGCTTTGTGGATGATATTTTTAAAAATCTTGACTTGGGACAAAGCCGGTTGAGCCGCCCATTTTTTTTGTTGGTTGACTATAATTGCCGCCAAAGGTTTACTTAGTACTGCACGTATTCCCATAAGCCCAAAATTAAGAAAATTATTAGGAACCCTTTTTGATTCTAATGGCTTTT